>CBCXVS010000380.1:0-6023 GCA_965178525.1 uncultured bacterium
TTTTGCGATTTACATGGGAACAAAGGTCAATTCGTTCCAGGCTTTTGAGTTTTTATTTCAACAAGTTGTCGCCGAATTACGGGAGGAACTTCGGGCTAGAAGTACAGACCCCAAACGTGGTGGTCGGCATACGCGGTAGCGAGGTCGGCATCGACGTCAGCAACAACACCACGACGGTTCTGGTCTTCACGGCTGAGGCCGAAGTGACGGTGGAGAATCGGGCGGGCCGGGTGGTCGTCGTGCCGCCCGGTTTTTTCACTCAGGTGGTAGAGAATAGAGCCCCAACCCCTCCCGCCAAAGCCACGGCCGAGCTGTTGCAGCAGATTTTGTCGAGGGTGCAAATGGCCCACGCTAAGATACCGGAGGAGGAACTGACGACCGCCGAGCTGGCCCAGCAGCTGCCGCCAGGCATATCACGGGGGGAACAGGAGTCGCTGCCGCTCCCCCCGACAATCGATCCCGGCCTGGGTTTGATCACCGGCTCAGGGTCGGATCTAACAAGAGGTCTACGACCATCAGGCCCACCAGGTTCATCACCGGCGCCCACAGACCCGACCCAATCACCACCACTCCTGCGGCAACCGAACCTGGATATCATCATCACCATTCCGCGTTAGGGCTGCGGAGGGCCGGCACGCAAGATGGCCCTACTGCCCCCATCGGGCGCTACCTCCCCAGCTGAAACTTCCCCATACGGCTCGGCGCGTGAGACGTATCATCACCTGACAGACCAGGTCAGTAGAAGACACCTCACGGCAGCCCTCAGCTTGTGGGCCTAGCGCTACCGTGGTTTCACCCCGTAAGATCTCGATATTACTCCCATTGAAAGCCGTCACGCAAATGGTACGGTTGTTCCCCGGGGGTACCGTCTTGGTGAACCTTCCCACGAATCGCTCTTGCTGGTCCGCCGTTACAGGGAGCGTCTCCACGACATCTTCCAGTAGATCCGGCCCTGTGATGGTAATCTGTATGCTTGCCACAAAGCCGATATCATCCGGCACAGCCTGTCGGGGCTGAGCTGTGGCCGTACGTGAGGAGACGCGGCGCCTGGGACGCTGATCCTCAGTGGTCGTTTGCAGGGCAATACGGACACGCGAGGCTGAGTCATTGCCATCCCCATGGCTTCCTCCACAGCCGGTGAGCACAAGGAGCGTGAGACCTAGCGCTACGAGTCCTTGCAGTAGGGTTACCCATCTTGCCCGGCTCATCACTCAATACTCCTTTTAGCGTGGGAACTCGATGACGGATTCCAAGATCGAGTTCGGGAGGACCTCTTCTGATACAGCCATTCACAACTTTTTTCTCATGTGAGTAGACGGGACAACGGCAGTCAGCGATTTTTCGGGCAAAAACCGTGTTCGATGTTTGCTGTCGTTTTGGCATCGGTTGAGCTACCGCCACGTCGGGCTAGCGGATAGATTTAAGGGGATACGTGGCCGACTCTGTGGTCCAGGCTGCCCACAGTTCATGTCCAAAAATGCACTATTATCCACAACAAAATTAGAAACATCGATGATGGCGCTCTGAAGACAAACAGCTGAAGACGACGAGGCCACTACGAAACCATTGCCATCATTATTCGTACTATTTAGTGTATTTCCTTCAAAAGCAAAACTAGAGTTATTTTGTATATGTATACCATTATCTCTGTTGGTCATGGCTATGACTTGGCTTTGAGCAAAAAAGTTTGCACTTGAATTAGATGAAACAAAAACTCAACTACGACCATTAGTGCTCGATGTAATACTTGTATTTGTATTAAATGTTACATTAGAATTATTCTGGATAAGAATACCATAAAGTTCATTATTCTCTACAATGTCCTGACTTTGAGCAAAAAAATGTACGCTTGAATTAGATGAAACAAAAATCCCACTACGACCATTAGTGCTCGATGTAATACTTGTGGTTCCACTAAATGATAAACTAGAAGAGTCAGAAATTAATAACCCATCTCCATTAGGGCCGGCTTGACCATTGGTATCAATGCCAATAATGCTATCAAGAGCCTCTACACTCGAACTAAGAAAGATGAGGATACCGACGTCACCATTATTACTGCTGACGATTTCCCCCTGTAAATTTGCGTGGGCGCTTGAAGTAATAACGATACCATCACTGACATTATCCTCTACGGTCACATCTTCCAAGGTCACTTGAGCTCCTCTAGCGGCTTCTATCCCATCTTCTCCCCCATTCCGTACTACTAGCCCCTGGATGGTCACGCGTCGGGCGCCGTCAATCCGAATGACATCTCCCTGGCCGTTACCATCAAGAACTGTCGTGCCTCCCCCGTTGAGAGTCAGACCGTCTTTGGTAATCCTCACCGTTTCCATTTCCACACAGGTCCCAGTGATGTTAAGTGTTGTCCCCGGTAGCGCCCCCACAACGGCCCCGGCCAGTGTTTGATCGGCAGGATTATTGCAATCCACACTCACGGTCATCCCGCTTCCAGAATCACTGAGGGCGTTCACAGCATCCGTGAGCACCCTGAAATTCTCGTTGACTTGATCTGCATCGGCGATGTCGCCGTTCTCAAACTGATGCGGCACTGTAACGGCTTGAGCGACGAAAAGCGCTGGAATGCCAATGGCCAACAGGAGCGTCATGCCCCATATGCCCCTCCGAACCTCTTTCCTGGTACAAGCGATTGTGATTTTCACGTTCTCCACTCCTTTCTATACGCTTGACTTCTAGGGACGGCTCAGCTTGTCCCCTCCTCATTTTGAAGGTTCGGCTTGTAGGACTAATCCCACCAATATCCCTGCTATTGACCTGGATGTCTCGACAATCCTATCGATAGCATTCACAGCATTGGCGAGGGTACGAGCTATAAAGGGTAGGGCTTTTTTAACGCCCTTTTTGCGACATGTCAATAGTCGCTGTCACCCCGGCTTTGGATTGTGATCGCCCTCGGGTGAACTCAACCAGCGCTGGGCAGTCCTCAGAAAAGCTACGGATGGCCTCAGAGATGCGAGGTCGCGTGGAGGTGGCGTCCACGACAACGTGTACAGAAGGGGGGAAGCGGGCAATAAAAAGAAAAGAGGGCAAATCTACGAGTTGTGTATCAGCGTTGAAGGGGAAACGGGGTCAGCATACATTCTGTCAGATAGAACGATACTCAACACGATCATCGCTCCCGTTATCGCTGCCTGGCCAGAGACGTTGCCGAGGCAAATGTGAAGTGCAATCAGGAGTGCTTCGTCTACCGGTTGTCAGCTAGCGTTATTTCTGCTCAAGGTAAGGGCACACCCAGTTGGCGACAAATTCGAGCGGCAGTGAAATCAGGAATCTCACGATGGCGGGGAATGGAGCTGCGACGGCCTATCGCCGGATTCTCCCAAATCGAGTGATCTCCGCCTTCGCGTACAAACTGACACCCGTGTTCACGCAAATGTCGAAGGAGGTCGCGTCTTCTCATTCCTCAGGCGCTTGCGGCACGACGCTGACACGAGACGATGCTGTCAAGAGCAGATAGATGGGCTCCTCCACATCGGCCTCAAGGTCGGTACAGGAGGGATCGGGTTGCGGTAGGGGGTCGCCGTGCAAGAGGTTGGTCTCTGCCATATCCACTAAGGCGCTGGCCAACAGCTGGCGGGCGGCATGCAAATTTTCGCCAAACGTAATCACCCCGGCAAAATCGAGAACTTCCGCATGAACGCCTTGATCGAGAAACTTATACATGGCCTTGTAGATGAGCATCGCCGCACCTTCTCAGCGGCCACATCCATGACGGAAATGACCGCTGTCCGAACTGGCGTCCCCGCATGTCACAGAGACGCACAACCAACGGTTAGGCCGCGGCCCCCACACTGTAGCGGGAGTTGCGCACGACACGGCCCGGCAGGGCGCCCGTGAGCTGCCCATCTTCGATGATCACCTGGCCATTGACGATGGTGTAGTGCACGCCATCGGCCAGCTCGCGGAAGCGCCAGCCGCCAGCCGGGAAGTCATGGACGATATCTTCCTTCCGCGTCTGCACGGTGTCGGGATCGAACACCGTGATGTCGGCCGCCATGCCAGGCCGCAGCAGACCGCGGTCGAAGATGCCCAGGACGCTGGCCGAATCAAAGGTCAACCGCCGCACCGCTTTCTCCAGGGACATAATGCCCTGCTCCCGCACCCAGTGGCCGAGCAGGCGCGTGCTGTAGCCATAGCCGCCGTGGAACTGCACGTGCGCGCCGCCGTCGGAGAGACCGACAATAGCGTTGTCGTAATTGAGAATCTGGGTCACCGCTTCCTTATCGACGTTGTTTTCGCCCTGCAGGAAGGTGGTCTCCAGGTTTTCCTCGACAGCCAGATCCAGGAAGGCGTCGATGATGCCTTTGCCCTGCATCTCCGCCATTTCCCGCAACGATTTGCCGACCAGGCCCTTGTTTTTCTCCAGCACCACCTCTTCGACCCACGTGTAGTCGTACCAGCGCCGCGAGATCGTGTTGCCCGGCAAATCGACCTTCCACTCCACCACTTCGTCATGCAATTTCTGGCGCACATCCGGGTCGCTGTAGGCCCGCAGTTTCTCCTCATCCGAGGACAGCAGGATGGAATGCCAGGTCGGCACGCCGCGGAACGCCTGCGTATTGCGCATGTTGAAGAGCTGTGTGACGCTATTGGGCGAGCACAGCGGATAGGCCCGGATACCGGCGGCAGAGGTCTCATCGACGATTGCCATGAGGTCCTTCCAGGCGTCGGGCTCGCGCGCCGTTTGTCCCAGGTTGTTGTAGATCACCTGCCGGCCGGTCGCCTCGGAGAGACGGCTCATGAGGCGGTTTTTCAGTTCGGCGCCGCGACCGCCGCCACTCTGGATGATGCCGGTGCCCAGCTCACTCAGCACTTGGCCCAGGGCAAAAATTTCGTCTTCTTCCGCCCAGAAGGCGGGCACATGCACGCCCTGGGGATCGTAATGGCCTTGATTGCGAGTGATGGACAGGCCCAGGGCGCCGGCTTCCATGGATTCGTGCACGACCTGCTGCATCGCCTTGATCTCGTCCGGCGTGGCGGCACGACCCTGACACGCATCGCCCATGACGTAGTAGCGCAACGCCGAGTGACCGAGAAGCGTGCCGACATTGATCCCGAGGTTTTTGTCGAGCTTATCCATGTACTCGGGCATGGTTTCCCAGTCGAAGTCGATGGTGCGGAGGACGTCCATCGGGATGGCTTCGACGTAGGACAAGAACTCGGCGGCCCGCTCTGCTTTGCCGGGCCGTATGGGCGCCATGGACAGGGAACAGTTGCCGATGAGCACGGTGGTAACGCCGTGATAGGGCGAAAAAGTGCACAGGGGATCCCAGGTGACCTGGGCGTCATAGTGGCAGTGATTGTCCACGAAACCGGGGGCAATGACCATGCCGCCGACGTCGATGGTGCGGTCTGCCGAGCCCCGTAATTTGCCCATCTCGACAATCTTGCCATTCTTCACCCCGACGTCGCCGCGATAGGCGGACATGCCGGAGCCGTCAATAATCCGACCGTTTTTCAGTAACAGATCATACGCCATGTGCTGCTCCTCCTACGTGTCTGGTGTCTACTGATGCTGCCCACAGTATACACAAATTTTATTTTCAATGTTGGAACAGAAGAAATTTTTATGGTACGGCGAAGCCTTGGTAGGTACACCCGTGCGTTTTGGGTGCTTTGTCCATATAAAACTGGCGGATGCCGACGATCTGCAAGGGCGTTTCGGCAATCAGATCGTGTATGTTCCGATTCAGATGACAGCCATCGGCAAGGCGTTGCTGCAACGGATCGAGCCAGTGCTGCCAGCGCTGCACCTTGGGGTCGTGGCTCAGGCCGTGCTCGACGAAAAAGAAGCGGCCTTGCGGTTTGAGCACGCGGCGGATTTCGCGTAGGGCTTGGGCGACGTTGGCGATGCTGCACAGGGTCCAGGTGCTCACGACGCTGTCAAAGGTCTGATCCGGCATCGGCAGGGCTTTGCCGTTGAGCACATGGTGTTCGACTGGGAAAGGACAGTCCTGCAAGCGCTTCCGGGCCAGGACATGCATCGCGGGGTTGACGTCGAC
>CBCXVS010000381.1:0-6019 GCA_965178525.1 uncultured bacterium
CTGGGCTACCATGTGACAGTGGAGCGAGTGGCGTAGCCCTAGAAGGACCTTGTCCCATCGCGGTGTTAGACAGGCTGGCTCTACCCGTTTTAAGACAGATTTGAGCCTGAACGGGAGTGGTGCGCCTGTTCGGAGTCAGTTATTTCGTGGGATCTCGCCCAGCTTTCGTCGCAATAAGCTGCTGTCTTGAAGAATCGAAAGAATTTTTCATTATCGTACAGAGCGGATGATTCATTGCGATGCAATCCCAATTTCAATTCACACAGGAATAACGCTATTCCCTCTACTACTACTGTCAACCGAATAGAGTCATCCCTAGAGATGATCTTTATCCATCCGCCAAGATATCGTACCGATGGAAATTTCAGTTCAGAGATGGAACGGTAAAGGATGCGGGTCTCTCCCTTAGCATTCCGATATACTAAAGCGTCATCCTCCGTAGAGACTCTTACCTTCGTAAACCTATTAAGTATCCCCCACAGCAGGATGCCCTCTCCGATGAGGACAAATCCAATAGTCAAGCCGATTGCGAGATGCCCAAGGTAGCTCAGGCCGGCAATAAGCAGGCTTCCAGTCACCAGGAAGAACCACAGGAACCCTGTACGCATCCAACCAATGTGCTTGCGATATTTGTAGTCACCCATCGATCTGCCCTCGGCTCTATAGACTTCGATGCCAATCACGGACCTCCTCCCAGGGGACGACCTCTTCAGGGGAAGCGGTATGGGCCGCCAATCGCCGTTCCAGCTCCTGCTTCTGGGCTTCAGTCAGTTCGGGTTGATCGGGCTCAGCAGCAATCCTGTCCCAGATCGCCTCCACAAGCCGAATCCGCTCATCAACACTTAGTGAGACAATTTCAGTCAAGGTGGCAGACAGATCCATGCTCCATCCATGGGCAATTGTGAATCGAACAAGAGCTTTGGGCGCTCTCGCTGCAGGAAGATGATACCACTTCCTATCGGTCCGTGATACCGGCACGCTCCGCCGCGGTCCATAGCCCGTCCATGGCGCCATCCGTGGGCGAGGTCTCATGATGGGAGTCTCCCTCTTTTTGACCCATGGCACACGCGCTGCGTCCGAATCGCTCTATAATCGTCAGGCGATTATTGCTATACTGCGAGGGAAACCATCTGTCAACTCATCTATGGAGACCTTGCATGCATTTCGAGACCCGGCTGTGGCCATTCACGCAGGGGGTGCGCCTGCGCATGTTGTATGCCGTGCTGATCGGACTGGTAGCCACCTGTTTCGGCATCGCACGCTTGGCGTTGCTGGGCTGGCTCATCGGCCGCATTTTCGCTGGCGATGGGTTGCCAGAACTGGCGGGACCGTTGGTTGCGGTCGCGCTCGTGATTGTGCTGCGCGGCGTCTTGGAGCATTGGCGAGCCATCGTCGCACACGAGACGGCCGCGAAGGTGCAATTGCACCTTCGCCGTCTGTTGTTCGACAAGGTTGCCGCCCTCGGACCGAGTTATGTCGGGCAGCAGCGGTCGGGTGACGTGACCCTGTCGTTGGTCGATGGCGTGGAACAGCTCGAGGTCTATTTCGGGCAGTATTTGCCGCAGTTGTCGGTCTCGCTGCTGACGCCCTTGTTAATTTTTGCCTGCGTCGCCTGGCTGGATTTCCCCGTCGCCGCCGTGATGTTGGGCTTTGCCTTGATCGCGTTGTTTGCGCCCGTGTTGTGGCATCGGCTCGACTCCCGCAAGTCCAACGAACGCCGGCACGCCTATGGCGCTTTCGCCGCCGAACTCCTCGATTCCATTCAAGGCTTGGCGACCTTGAAGGCGTTTGGGCAGAGTAAACCGAGAGCCGATACCTTAGCCGTCCGCGCCCGCGAGTTATTCCGCTCGACCATGTGGATTCTGGCGACCAATTCCTTGGGTCGCGGCATTACCGATAGCGCCATTGCGGTGGGTGCCGCCACCGCCCTCGGGGTCGGGGCGTACCGGGTGGCCAGTGGGGACATGACGCTCGAGGTGTTGCTGGTGATCTTGATGCTCGGCGTGGAAGTGTTTCGGCCGATGCGGGAATTGCGGACCGTGTTGCATCAGGGCATGGCCGGCCTGTCGGCGGCCAAAGGTATCTACGGCATCCTGGAGGCCGAACCCATGGTGCGCGATACGCCAGCGGTCGAGGCGGACGCGGTCCTGACGCCGGAGATTGCGTTTGACCACGTCACGTTCCACTATCCGGGCAGCCGGCGCATGACGCATCAGGGTTTGAGTTTCACGGTCGGTGCCGGTGAGCGCATTGGCATCGTTGGGCCGAGCGGGTGCGGTAAATCTTCGATCGTGCGGTTGCTGCTGCGGTTTTATGACCCGGACGAGGGCGACATCCGCATCGGCGGCCACTCGGTGCGGGATCTGAGCTTCGCCCAGATTCGGCGTCAAATTGCCGTGGTGTCTCAGGATACGTATTTGTTTCATGGGACGGTTGAGGACAATATTCGCATGGGGCGCCCGGACGCCTCCCACGAGGAGATGGTTGCCGCCGCCAGCGTGGCCAATATCCATGCCTTTATCGAATCCCTGCCCGATGGCTACCAGACGTTGATTGGCGAAAAGGGGATCAAGCTCAGCGGCGGCCAGCGCCAACGCGTGGCGATCGCGCGCGCCCTGTTGCGGGATACGCCGATCCTGGTGCTCGATGAAGCGCTCTCCGCGGTCGACGCGGAGAACGAAGCCGTCATTCAAGAGGCCCTGGATCGCTTGATGGCGCAGCGCACGGTGCTCATTTTGGCGCACCGATTGTCCAGCGTGATCCATTGTGATCGTATCCTGGCGCTGGATGAAGGCCGCATTATGGAAAGTGGTGAGCACCACGCCTTGATGGCTGCCGATGGCATGTACCATCGGCTGATGGCAGAGCAGGCGCGCGACACCTCAGGTTTTGAGAGCCATGGCCCGGTTGAGACCGCAAGCCGTCAGCTGACCGAGGACGTCGCCGTGGCCGAGATATCCGAAAGCCCCTTGGATCGTCCGACGGAAGGCATTTTGAAAGCGGAGGGCATGAACTGGCCTGAAGTCGTGCGGGAATTGCTGAAGCTCATCGTGCCGTGGAAGGGCAAGCTGACGCTCGCGTTTGTGTTTGGCGTGCTGCGCGTGGTGGGGTTTATCGGAGTGGGCGTGTTGAGCGCCTTGGTGATTTTGGCGCTGAAAACCGAGCAACCGTTTGCTGGATACTTGTGGGGATTGGCGGTGGTGGCGCCGCTGGCCGGCGTACTGCATTGGTTGGAGAGCTGGATGGCGCACGATATGGCCTTTCGGCTGTTGGCCGAGATGCGCATCGAATTTTTCAGGAAGTTGGACCAGTTGGCGCCGGCATATCTGGTGCGGCGGCGCACCGGTGATCTGATGGGGGTGGCGACGCAGGACATCGAGTTGGTCGAGTATTTTTTCGCGCATACCATCGCGCCCGCGTGCGTCGCGGTTCTGGCCCCGACGGTGGTCTTGCTGGTGCTGGCCTATCACAGCCCCTGGCTGGCGCTGACCTTGGCGCCCTTTTTGGCTATTGTCGGGCTGAGCCCGCTGGCCATGCGACACCGTGTGGATGAACTCGGTTCCAAAGCTCGCGAAGCGGCTGGTGAGTTGAGCGCCCATGCGGTGGATTCGATCCAAGGTTTGCATGAAATCATCGCCTTTCAGCGCGAGCAGATGCGTGGCGCGGCGTTCCAGGCGCTCGGCCAACAGCATATTCGTTTGCGCCTGCCATTCTTTCATCAACTGACGCTGCAACAATCTCTGCTCGACGTGATGACGGGATTGGGTGGGTTGGCGGTGGTCGCCGTGGGCGGCTTCTTGACCACACAGGGCCACATCGAGTCCGGCGTTTTACCCTTGCTCACCATTTTGTCGTTGTCCGCGTTTCTGCCGGTGTCCGAAATCGCACAAATTGGCCGTCAATTGGCCGATACCCTAGGATCGACCCGTCGGGTCTATGCGATCCGGGCTGAAGAGGTGGTGGTCGAAGATGGCCCCGGCGTACCGAGCGACCCGCGCTCGCATGAGGCCTCATTGGAAATGCAGGCGGTGAGTTTTGCCTACCCTGGCGTCCGCCGCTTGGCCTTGTCCCAGGTCGACTTGGTCATTCCGTCCGGGCACACGGCGGCGCTCGTGGGCGCTTCCGGCGCTGGCAAGACCACGACGGCGCAATTGCTCATGCGCTTTTGGGACCCGGCATCCGGACGCGTGCTGCTCAACGGTCACGACCTGCGCGATTATCAACTTGACGATTTGCGTTCGCGCATCGCCTTGGTGGCGCAAGACACGTATCTATTCAACGATACCTTGCGCCAAAATATTCTGATCGCCAATCCGCACGCCCGTGAGGCCGACGTCCTCAAGGCCGTGCATTACGCCTCGCTGGATGACTTGGTGGCGACGCTGCCCGAGGGGCTTGACAGCCGCGTCGGTGAACGCGGCATGAGTTTGTCGGGCGGCCAACGGCAGCGCGTGGCCATTGCCCGCGCGTTTCTGAAAGACGCGCCGATTCTGATCTTGGATGAAGCGACGTCGCACCTGGATGCGATCAATGAGCGGGCCGTCCGTGACGCCCTCGACCATCTCAAGGCCGATCGCACCACGATCGTCATTGCGCACCGCTTGTCAACGATTCGCGACGCCGACTTGATTGTGGTGTTGGACCAAGGGCGGGTTGCGGAAACCGGGACGCACGACAGTTTGCTGGCCAAAGGCGGCTTATACGCGCAACTCATACAGCGGCAACTTTCCGCCGCCCATGACCGTGCCGCGTGAGCGCGGTCCGTGCGATGCTCGCATCGACTTCTTATGGTCTGAATATTCCGGAGGCGACGTTATGACCCCATCAGGTTATGCCCGGCCCGATCTCTTGGTGGAGACCGACTGGCTGGTGGAGCGCTTGGACGACCCGCAGCTCCGCATTGTCGATTGCGATCCGATAGACAGCTATCGCCGCGCTCACATTCCGAATGCCATTGGCATTCCGGTACACCACTATATCAAGCAGTCGGCGTACGCCACCGATCCCAGAGCCCATCCTTTGGTTGCGCCCCCTGACACGATGAAGGAGGTCATGGAGGGCATGGGCATTGGCGACGATCATCTCGTTGTGGCCTACGACAGCAACGGCTGCCTGTGGTCCACGCGCCTGTGGTGGGTGCTGAATTACTATGGCCATACCCAGGTCAAGGTGCTCAACGGTGGCTGGAAAAAGTGGTTCGACGAGGGGCGGCCAGTGCGTATTGACCGTCCGGCGTTGCCGGCTGCCACTTTTACCCCGCGTGCCAATCCCGACCTGCTCTGCACGCTGGATTACGGCCAGGCCAACATTGGCCATGCGGATGTGGTGTTCCTGGATGTGCGGTCCGATGGTGAGTGGACCGGCGCTAACGACCGCGGCAACAAGCGGGCAGGCCGGATTCCAGGGGCCGTGCATTTGGAATGGCTCAATTTTATCACCCCTGACAACTATCAAACGATCAAACCGGCCCATGAGTTGCGGGCGATGCTGGAGGCCGTTGGCGCGACGCCTGACAAAGAAATTGTGACGTATTGACAAGGCGGTATCCGTGCGGCGCACGGCGTGTTTGTCTTACAACTTTTGGGCTACGATCGAACGCGGAATTACGACGGTTCCATGGGGGAGTGGGCCAACCGTGATGACACCGCTCTGGTTGTCTAGGGAGACATATGGAGGCCGTTAGCGACTCACAGCGACCTCAGATAGCTAGAGCGTGTCGCAGAATTGCTACAAGCGTAAAAGCGGGGTATTTTCTCCTTCTGCCGATGTCGGGTGCATTCGATGCACCCGACCACTCGCGAATCCCTAGTGGTTTTTCTTCATGCCCTCTGCATCCGTCTGCACCGTCTTGACACGCGAATCGCGGATACACACGCCCACACCTGATGCCGTGAAGCGAGCGTCATCTTTGATCATGGCATACGGCCATATTGGATGCATCTTAATCCGAAGTTCCTCCCGTGATTCGGCGACAACTTGTTGAAATAAAAACTCAAAAGCCTGAAACGAATTGACCTTT
>CBCXVS010000382.1:0-6006 GCA_965178525.1 uncultured bacterium
TTGAGCCGTGTGCGATGAAAGTCGCCCGCACGGTTCTGAGGGGGGGGGCATGGCGACATGATGCCCCTACCCGATGGAGTACTCAGCAAGCGACGTTACGGTTGGCGGGGAATCTGGCGCACGTTCCTGCCCAGCCCCTCATCTTGTCTGCCTCGATCGCTGGTTTCGCACCCGTTCAACTCGCGTTTGCATGGACACAAGCTGAGGACCTGCCCTTGATTCTCGGCCAAGTCAATTTTTTCATGGTATTCGAGGTATGTTTTTTTCGTGCACAAGCTCTGTATGAACTCAGAAAACGGGAAACAGGGTAGTCTTTTTCCTGGAAGTACTTGGCTCTTGAAGCTGCAGAGGCTGGCGTCAGCCTGAATCGGATTGCCAGTGCAAAGCTCAGCCAGTAGAGAAGCGCCAATGGCGCGCGAGTTGAAGCGGCAAGACACGCTGGCAAACCGTCTGTCCGGAAGAGCCATGATGGCTCTACCGGACACCTGACGTGATCTTACGGGACGTGGGGGTAGGGGAGGGCTACAAGTTGATTTCCTGTGCCACGAGCTCGCGATGATACGTCGCATCGCCAAAGGTAAACTCGGAGAACTTCGCGCGTTTGAAATACAGATGCATATCATGTTCCCAGGTAAATCCAATACCGCCATGCACCTGGATACCCTCCCCGGCCGTATAACGATAGGCATCACTACAATAGGCCTTGGCCATGGAGATGGCCAGAGGCGCCTCCGGCACGTCCTCATCCACGGCCCAGGCGGCGTAATAGGCGGCGGATTTCGCCGACTCGACCTGCAGCATCATTTCCGAACATTTATGTTTGATCGCTTGAAAGCTGCCGATCGGACGTCCGAACTGCACGCGCTCTTTGGCATAGGCGACGCTGAGATCCAGCACACGCTGGGCGCCGCCTACCATCTCGGCGCAGAGCGCGGCGCTGGCGATATGGAGCACTTTGCGTAAAATCGGCCAGCCCATATCCACCTGGCCGAGCAGGCGATCGCGGCTCACACGGACGTTGTCAAACGCCACCTCGCATTGCTTCCGGGTTTGATCCATGGTTTGCAGCAGCGTGATCGATACACCGGGGGTATGGCGGTCGACCAGGAAAAGGCTGATACCAAAACTCTTATCGCCAGCATCCTTGGTGCGGGCCGCCACCACCATGACATCGCTCACATGGGCGTCGGTGATGAACAATTTCGTCCCCGAAATGGTGAAGCCGTCTGCCGTTGGGATGGCTTTGACGTCGCTGATGCCTTCGGCGTCGAACCGTCCGGACGGTTCTGTCATCGCCAGGGTGGCGATGAGCGAGCCCTCGGCGATCTTGGGCAGGTAGATTGATTTCTGTTCCTCCGAACCCCCGAGCAGAATGGTTTGGCCAGCGAGAATGATGCTTGAGAGAAACGGGGAGGGCAGGAGCGCTGCTCCCATTTCTTCGAGGATGACCGTCAGGTCAACAAAGCCGAGACCCAAACCCCCATATGCTTCGGGGAATGCGAGCCCCAACCAGCCGAGATCGGCCATTTCTTTCCAGAGATCGGGCGAATAACCGGTATCCTCTTCCATCATCTGGCGCACGAATGTCGTGGGGCACTTCTCGGCCAGAAAGTCGTGGGCCGTTTGCCGTAATAAGTCCTGCTCTTCACTAAATCCGAAATCCATAGAGATAAATCCTTCTCATGACGGGTCAAGGGTGGTCAGGATGCGCCAAGTTGCGTAGCGCCTTGACATACAGACGCCCTCAACCGCACAAGTTGAGGGCGTCACGGAGCAAAGTGAAATTTACAGGATGACCTGTTCCGTCCGGCGATCAAAGAGATGGCAGCGCTCCATGTCAAAGTACACGGGAATCTCTTCGTGCATTCGGGTGCGCATCTGTGGGTCCATCCGGGCGGTGAAGGTTTGTCCATGCGCGGACAATTCGAGGATGATTTCCGCCCCCAGCGGTTCCAGGACCTCCACGGTCGACTTGATCGGCACCAAGTTGCGATCTTGGGCATTGTCCGCGGACAAAATGTCTTCCGGCCGGATACCGAGCACCACGTCTTTATTCATATAGGCTTCGGCCTGCTTGGCGCGGTCTGCCGGCAGGGCCAAACGGGTTCCACTCACGTCAACCTGGCAGGAGCCGTTATCCTGCACGACGCGTGCGTCGAGGAAATTCATCGGCGGGCTACCGATAAAGCCGGCGACAAACTGATTCACCGGCTCATTGTAGACTTGCATGGGTGAGCCGACTTGCTGAATGAAGCCATTGCGCATGACGACAATCCGATCACCCATCGTCATCGCTTCGACTTGGTCGTGGGTGACGTAAATCATCGTGGCATTGAGACGTTCGTGAAGTTTGATGAGCTCGGCGCGCATGTTGACCCGCAGTTTGGCATCGAGGTTGCTCAAGGGCTCATCGAAGAGAAAGACTTCCGGATCACGCACAATCGCCCGGCCTACTGCCACCCGTTGCCGCTGACCACCGGAGAGCTGTTTGGGCTTGCGCTCCAACAACTCGCCAATACCTAAAATGTCAGCGGCGTTTTTCACGCGGCGATCGATGTCGGCTTTGGGCGTCCGACGGAGTTTTAAGGAAAACGCCATATTTTTGTAGACGCTCATATGCGGGTACAGCGCGTAATTCTGGAAAACCATGGCGATATTGCGATCTTTTGGGGGGACATCGTTCACCACGCGATCGCCGATGAGGATCTCGCCTTCCGTGATATCCTCCAGCCCTGCGACCATGCGCAAGGTGGTCGTCTTGCCACAGCCCGAGGGGCCGACCAGGACGACGAATTCCTTATCCTCAATATCGAGATTCACGTCGTTGACCGCAATGACTTCCTCGGAAAATCGTTTGACGAGGCTGCGCAAGGTCACTTGTGACATGGATTGATTCCTCCCTACCTTACTTCTGCCCTAGAGTGCGCGGCGATTGTGTCATGTTGTCTGACACCTGTCAAGACACGCCGGTATCCTGAAGGCGAAAGATGCCATGATTGATGCCGTGATATATGATGCCGTGCCTGCTGTGCAGGTGTTTAAACCTGACGGTTGAGGGTGTACCCCGCGGCTTCGCGGTCCCACGTGTCGGGGGTGATGCCCTCCGATTTGAGCTGATATTTCATCGTGCGTTCCGTGCCGGTTTTGGGAAACTCGGCCACGACGCGGACGTAGCGTGGAATCATAAAATAGGCCATGGTCGCCTCACAGTGCGCCATCAGCGCCGCCGGTTCAAACCGGGCGCCCGGCTGCAGCACAATCGCGACCATCACATCATCTTCACCCAGGTCGGACGGAATGGCGTACGCGGCCGATTCCAGGATGTCGGAGTGGTTGTTGATCATCTTTTCGACCTCGAACGACGAGATATTTTCGCCCCGCCGCCGCATGAAATCGCTTTTGCGATCTACGAAGAAGAAATACCCGTCCTCATCCTGATAGGCCAGGTCGCCACTGCGAATCCAGCCGCCACGCGTTTTTTCCGCCGTGGCCTCCGGATTCCTGTAATATTCCGTGAGTGATCCTTCCCCCTTGGGGCGGTAGATGAGTTCGCCAACCTCACCCGGCGGCAGTTCCCGGTCGTTGTCATCTACCACTTGCATATCAAAGGTGGCGCCCGGTTTGCCCATCGAGCCCACCTTGTCCTCGGTTTTGGCATCCGTGTTGATCATGAAGCCGCCTTCGGTTTGCGAATACAGCTCCACGATCTTCGTGTTAAACCGTTCCTCGAATGCCTCCCAAATGGTCCTGGGCGCCGCCGCACTCAAGGCAATCCGTAACGGATTGTCCGCATCATTGGACCTGGCGGGCTGTTTGACCAGAATGGGAATCATCGCGCCCAAGAACAGCGTGAACGTCGCCTGATATTGCCGCACATCGTCCCAAAACCGGCTGGCGCTGAAGCGCTCGGCTATAGCCACCTTGGTGTCGGAGACGAGCGCCATCCAGACCATGTTCTGACCGCCGATGTGGAACAAAGGCAGGGTGTTGTAGATGACGTCTGTCTCGGTAAAGCCAGTCATGATGGGCAGCACGAAGCCGCCATAACAGCGGCTATGCCGATGCACCACGCCCTTGGGCAGCCCGGTCGTGCCAGAGGTGTACATGATCGAGTCGATATCCTCGGACCAGACCTCTTTCATCGGGCTGGTCGCCGGCGCCGTGAGGAGGTCGCCAAAGTCGACACCACCGGCTGGGATGTGGGTCGCTTGTTTGCCTGGCTCGCCTAGCACGACGATCCGTTTGAGCTGCGTCAGATGATCTCGCACGTCGGTCAGCGCGGGTATAAACCGCTCACTCAAAATCATCGTCTCGGCGTCGGAGTGATTGATAATATAGCTCAGCCCCTCGCCCCGCAGCGCGGTGTTGAGCGGCACCGTTACACCGCCCAATTTGGCATTGCCCCACCAAGCATAGAGAAATTCCGGAATGTTGGGCAGCATGACGCAGACTTTGTCATCTTTTTTGACGCCCAGGCCCTCGAGGGCATTTCCGACACGATTGACGCGCTCGTCAAGCTGATCATACGTCATGGCCTCATGCTCGGTTAGTACAGCCACCTTGCCGGCATTCATGGCGGCTTTATCTTCGAAAATTTTCCCGTAGCTTTCCCAAGATTCATCCATCGAGTTCCAGACTTCGATGATCTTCGCTTGCACATCGTCAGCCATGTGCGTCCCCCGCATGCTAGACGGTTTAAGTACCTGGGCAGCATTATCTTTATACATTTCTTCAGAGGAAACATATAAATTTAATTTTGTTTCGGTACGTTCGGTACGTATTCTAAGCGGCGCCGCTCAGTCATGACGCTACGACGCTGGGCGTTGCAGCCACCGCTGTAATTCGGCTTCGTACTCTTCCTGATAATCCATATCCCGCAGAATGGCGTCATCCTGCAGGGGCACTTCCAGCGTGTCGTCCGGGTGGGCACGGGTGACGAGGTTCAAGCCCTGCTCATGGCCGAGCGCGAGTACAGCCTGACGATACCGGGATGACAGCACAATGGGATGTCCGCGCTTGCCTTGCCATGTGGGAATCACGATGCCCTTTCCCGTCTGCCTAAAAGCTGCCAGCACTTGGGCTACTGGCGTCATTCCCAGGTGCGGTTGGTCCACCAAGGCGAGCAAATACCCGTCCGGGATCGGCGTCATACCCCGCATCGCCACCTGTACGGACGTCGTCATGCCCTGGCGATAATCGGCATTGTACAGGAAGTGAATGGGTAGATCGTGCAGGACGGCTTCAATCTCTGCGGCCCGGTGCCCCAAGACCACGGCGACACGGGCGAGATCCGCTTGCAATAACGGCTGGATAACCTGTTCGATGACGGTCCGCTCGCCAAAAGGAAGCAGCGCCTTGAGCCGCCCCATGCGGCGCGATTCCCCCGCCGCCAGGACCACGCCCACCACGCGCCCGGTCATGCGGCCGGCCTGAGCGCGCCGGTCTGCGGCTGCGGCCTTAATGGCGTCCACGATTTTCACGTAGCCCGTGCAGCGGCAGAGATTCCCGGAAATGCCCCAGCGAATCTCTTCATCCGTGGGGTTGGGATGACGGTCCAAGAGCGCTTTTGCCGCCAAAATCATGCCCGGCGTACAAAAGCCGCACTGGGTCCCGCCATAGGTGACAAACGCTTGCTGCACCGGATGCAGCGCCTCGTCCGATCCCAGCCCCTCGATGGTGACGACCTCGCGTTCGTGTGCTTCGAGACCGAAAATCAGGCAGGAATCGACGATCTGGCCATCGAGCATGACCGTGCAGGCGCTGCACTCGCCTTCACTACAACCTTCCTTGGTACCCGTGAGATGCAGCTCTTCACGCAATACCTGGAGCAATGATTGTCGCGGCTCAATCGCGACCTCATGCTTTGAGCCATTCACGGTCAATGCGATCCGACGTTTCACGTGTTCTCCTTGGAAAAAGCTGTCAGCCGTCAGCTATCAGCTGTTAGCTTATGAAAAAAATCAGGTAGCGTTGTTTTTAGCAAATAGCTGACAGCTCTTAGCTGTC
>CBCXVS010000383.1:0-5972 GCA_965178525.1 uncultured bacterium
AACCAATGACCTGGCTGGGCTCCCTCCATCGTTTGGGGGAGGATAGCCTACCTCATTAACTATTGGGGAACAACCCTTTTGTTTTTACTGAGGCTGAGCAGGCACTGAGTAAGAGCTGAGTATATATTAAGCAGACGCTCGGATGCTGAGGATCGATTTGATGATTGACATGAGCGCGTCGAGGTTATATAGATGAGCCGTTGTGCCTTCGTGTCCTAGCCACAGTCACACACAGAGGAGAGGCTATCGTGGCTACATATGACATTCTGATCAAGGGTGGTACGATCGTCGATGGCACGCTCACACCGCGTTACGTGAGCGATCTTGCCATCAAGGACGGGAAGATTGCGCAGATAGGGGGTCTGAAAAACAGCAGCGCCAATAAGGTGCTCGATGCCTCGGGTCTGATTGTTGCGCCTGGCTTTGTGGACCTGCATACACACTACGATGCCCAGATCCAATGGGATCCGTACTGCACGCTCTCGGGCTGGCATGGCGTGACCTCGGTGGCCATTGGCAATTGTGGTTTCGGCTTTGCGCCGTGTGCACCCAAAGACCGGGACCGGACGATGCTCTCCTTGTCACGCAACGAGGCGATCCCGCTGAAATCGATGCAGGAGGGGATGCTGTGGGACTGGACGACGTTCCCCGAATTTCTGGATAGCCTGGAGCGTATCCCCAAGGGCATTAATGTGCTCAGCTATGTCCCCTTGACGCCGTTGTACGGCTATGTCATGGGCTGGGATGAAGCCAAGTCGCGGCGGCCAACCGAGGCGGAACTCAAGGAGATGCTCCGGCTGGTGCATGAGGGCATGGACGCCGGAGCGTGCGGTTGGTCCGCGCAGGTCACGGGCGCATCATCTGGACAGCGGGACTACGACGGCACGCCCATGATCACGGATCTGATGACGAACGAAGAGATTCTCGCCTTTGCTAAGGTACTGGGCGAGCGTGATGAGGGCTTCATCGAGCTGGCCTACCGTGAAACGGGTGAAGAAGGTCAGGTACTCGAAAACGTCGTGATGGACTTCTTTGAACAGGTGGCCCAGACGGCGGGTCGGCCCGTCTTGTACCAGGCGGTCTCAGCCGTGGCCAACAATCCCGATCTGTTTCGCATGCGGCTGCGTTGGCTGGAGGACTGTGCCAGGCGCGGGGTCAGGGTTTACGGCCAGGGTATTACCACCCGCGGCGCCTTTGAGATGACTTTTGAGGACTGGAACCTGTTCGACCAAAGCCCCAATTGGCGGGAAGTCACCTTGGGGACACCTGAGGTGCGGAAGCAGAAGATGCAGGATCCGGAACTGCGCCGGCGGCTCCGTGAAGAGTGGGATTCCGGTTTCCGGCCGGGCAACACCGTCGGGTCGGTGGCCGGCCTCGTGGTGGAGGAAGTCGGGAATCCGGCGTTTGAGCATTATGAAGGGATGAGCGTCAGCGACATCGCCGAGAAGGAAGGAAAGCACATTGTCGATGCGGTCCTTGATCTGGCGGTGGGCGACAACCTGCAGACCGAATTCCTGGCCATGAATGCTCGGGACAACCCGCAATACGCGGCGGAAGTGCTGAACTCCCCCCATGTGATTGCCGGTTTGTCCGATGGGGGCGCGCACGTCAAGTTCCTGACATTTGGCGCCTACCCGACCGACATGCTCATCTGGCTGGTGCGGGAGCAGCAAGCGTTGAGCCTGGAGCTGGCTCATCACAAGCTCAGTTACCTGCCGGCCTTCTTTGGTGGCTTTCAGGATCGGGGCTTTCTGCGCCAGGGTGCGCCCGCCGATATCGTCGTGTACGACCTCGAGAATCTCAAGTTGCTTCCCTCCGAGGTGGTCGAAGATCTGCCGGGTAACGAATGGCGGCGGATTCAGCGATCGGAAGGGTACCGCTGGACGTTGGTGAATGGCGAGGTCACCTTTGAAGATGGCGTGCCCACGGGCGCAATGTCAGGCAGACTCCTGCGCCACGGGAAGGGCTAAGTCGAAAGACGTGGCTAGTGGTGAGTGATTCGTGGTTGGTTAGAGTGGCGGGCCATCAACTCGCCACTCGCCACCCAGCGACGAAAACGGATATCAGACTTGGGTCAATGAGTCCGCTTGCCGGCTCCGCCTCATTTGCGACTCGACTGTCCGGCCTCGGCCCCTCGCTCGGCGAACGCCTGCTTCCAGGTCGGCGAGAGCGCCTGCAACCCTAATGCTTGCCGCGTACCATCCATATCCTGCTTGTCGATGTACCGCCACCGGAAGAGATCGCACACCGTGACCCGTGCGGGATCGATCCTGGTGCGCTCGATCACATCACCAGCGCCCAGTTCGCCTTCTTGCAGCACGCGCAGATAAAAGCCGGTGCGTCGACTGGCGATAAACGGCTCGAGAAAATCGGGCCTCTGCATGCGGAGACCGAGCTTGAAACAGGGGCTGCGCGGTTGGCTGACCTCGAACCATGCGCTCCCGATACGGAATACGTCTCCAATGTGGACCTAATCCTCCACAAGACTGGTGACGGTCAGGTTCTCGCCGAACTGCCCGAAGGTAAAATCGTCGCGATCGAGGATGCGTTGCCAATAGGCATAGTGCTCGTAGGAGTAGACGTAGACGGCCTTATGGGGGCCTCCGTGTACGTTCAGGTCGGCCTGGCCGTCGCCTTCTAGATTGCACGGGCGCACCCTAACGCGCCCCGCCACCGGTTCCTTAAAGATGCCGGTGCAAACCGTCTTTCCGGAGTAGGTAATCTCTTTAGGCAGTGCGACATTCACCGAGAGCAGTTGCATGGCCTCTCTCCCATAAGACTCACTCCGTTGCTAAATGAAAGCGAGTGTAGTCACCCTCGCTCGTCGTGTCAATTCTCCTTCAGATCATTATGGGTATAGGGAGAAAATTCGACGAGACCTCGACGATTTCCATTTCATCTTCGTAACCTTGTCCTACTCAGCATGATAGGTATCTTTGTCGCGGGATGCTGCCCATGCAGTCCTCGGACCGAAAAAACCGTGATCCCAGATCGGGTGGTCTTGTCTGCAATGGTGGCGTTGCCTGCAGCGGTGGAAAACTCATGGAAAAAATGCTCCCGTGACGATTCGATGTGGTATAAGGAATATCTCAATATTCGTGGCGTCTACTATGCTTGTCAGGATAGTAAAGCTAGTGAAATGGCGGCAGGCTTAATCAAAAAGATAGGAGAGAAGAGCTGTCGCTGATTGACTGACAAAACATTACTTATGAAAATAAGCAAACTGAAAAGCAAGCGGCAGGGGTATGATCATGACGGACGGCGAGAGGTCAAAAACTCGAGCCACCTCCTACGGCGCCCTGACAGGCGTGAGGTAAGAGGACATCACTATGAAAAACCATTAGCGTATGATATAAGCAGCTAAGTCGACATTGAACGAGTCCGCGTCGAGAAATTCAGTTCCAATCGTATCGCCTTGCACATGGCACACACGAATCTGTTCCTGAATACATGTCTGCTGTTCATCATCTAACATGAATTGGATGTGCACACGGTCACCGCGTGCGAGACTGTGTGCAGACGTCGTACGAAACTGTATCCCCCCAAAAGAGACGTTTTCTACCACGATCGCGCCGGTCTTCACGTCGTCCATAGAATCCCGGTAGGTTCCGGAAAGTTGCGTCAGCTTCCGGAAGTATTTTCTGGGTTCTACCTCGACCTGGTATGGTCTGCCACATAGACACTGCACGTGCACGGGTTCCGGCTGTTGGGGCTGAAACCTAATAGCCAGGAGGCGCTGACACTGCTCACACGTCAAGAGACCTTCAAGCGGGCTATAGAGATAGATTTTCTTCACGATCGGTTGAGCCGGTTGAGCCTCTTTTGGCATGCTGGCCCAGTCTAAAGGCAGGACTTCCACTCTCGTATAGGGCAATGATTGGGGGGGGGGCTCGGCGTCATGGCACGGGCCTCGGGCACGTTCTCTCCAAGGTCCGGACGAGGCGTGTCGTTCCCCGGAGGTTTTTGCTCCCCTTGGGACACATTCGGTTCCCCAGCCTCGATCAAGCGTAAACGGAGGTCTGTGATGGCGGCATCGTCAATCACTGCCGCAGCTTGGATGAGTTGATCGTATGCGTCAGGCACGCCCAGGGCGATGGTAATATCATAATGACGCAGCAGACCTTTCAGTTCGAGCATCCATTGGACGGTCTGACGCGACAGACTCCTCGTCTGCTTGTTCATATGCTCTGGCATCGCTCGCTCTTCTTGCTTCATAGCGCCCTTGGTTACCTCAGTTGCACTTCCATACGCGGGCTCTTGGAGGTAGGTTTAAGTACCTGGACAGAATGACCTTGATACATTTTTCCAGAGGAAAAATCTAGATTTAATTTTGTTTCGGTACTTAGTCGGGATACTTGTCCTGACGCTTGCAGGGCACTTCGTCTATTCCCTTCATAACGGCTTCACAGAGAGCTGCCGAAGCAAGGCCATGGTTCCGGACGACATAGAGCGTTCAGGTTGGAACAATGTATACTTCTTATCGGCATAACAAGAGAAAAATAAATTCTCTTCACCCTCCACCACACCTCTGTCCCCTCCCCTCCTTCTGGGTGGCCCCTACGGTCGGGCGATGACAACAATGCGGCCGACGAGTGTCTCCGGAGGCGCAGCCGGTGCGTCGAGGAGCTCGATGCGCCGCCCGACGCCTTGGACGAGTTGTATACCATCGGATGTATGCACGAATCCCTTCGCCCGTAGCGCCCCAAGCTGGCGCAGACGTTCGATCAGAGTATCTGGTTCGATGCCAACCTCCACGACAACGGTCTGCGCGCTAAAGGCTTCATGGTGATGCGGATGTGGCGCCAGACCGGTCTTACGGCGCTGCGTCCGGAATCCATTCAGGTCGGGTGGAAAAAGCACGGCCGGCACCACCTGACCATGGACGCAACGGAGTATTGGGGTGTCCGGAGCCATCTCGTGTAAAACCGCTTCGAGCTGTGGCAACAGCGCCTCCGAGACCAGGTCGATTTTATTGAGCAAAAGCAGATCAGCAGACGACACCTGATCCTCAAAGGTACCATGCAAGTCACGGCCCTCCTGGAGTTGTTCGGCATTCACCACGACGACGGCCATGTCGTCGTCGACCCACTGACAGACGGGCTCCCGCCAAAATTGCAGTTGCGTATCGGATGGCAGGGCCACGCCAGACGTTTCCACAATGACGCGATGCGGCTGCACCTGCTCGCGCAGCATCTGCAGCGTATCGCGCAATTCATCGGACAATTGACAGCAGACGCATCCCCCCTCCAGCTCGACGTAGGCGCCCTCGTTTGCCCCCAGCAGGGCTTGGTCGATACCCAGCGCCCCAAATTCATTCG
The DNA here is from genome assembly GCA_965178525.1 of uncultured bacterium. Classification (GTDB taxonomy): domain Bacteria; phylum Tectomicrobia; class Entotheonellia; order Entotheonellales; family Entotheonellaceae; genus CBCXVS01. Next base: position 5,319 of record CBCXVS010000383.1, read on the forward strand.
AGATCACGGCAATCCGCTCGCCCGTGCGTTGCGCCTCTTGCAGCAGATGCCGCACCAGCGTGGTTTTGCCGGAGCCGAGAAAACCCGACACGATGAGGACCGGAATAAGAGGTTCCATTACTGGCTCCATACCCGTTTCGCTTCTCCAACTCAATCTTTCCATGTGTGCTTCAGCTCTCGATCAGGACATGCTCTTCGACCAAACAGGCCGAGGACCGTCCGAGATCGATGAAGCGCCGTTCATCCTGCCGCAAAGCCCGGTCGGCCTCACGGCCCTCGGGGATATTGAACGCCGCACTGAGATCCTCTAGGCTCTCCCACCACAATTCCGCCGCCCCATCGTACGGTTCCTCCATCCCCCGGCTATGTTGCAAGTTGTCATTAGCAGGCACCGTCAACGTGTGACTCTGGACGTAGCGGCGTATCCGCATGGCGGCGGCATGCCGCTGCACCAGTGGCCCATGCTGCTCACGCCAGTAGCGCTGAAATTCCTCCCGGCTCAGATGCGGCAGGCGCCACAGGCAAAAGACGACTTTGATCATGATCACGTCTCCCTTGGCGTGAGTAGGGGCCACCGGGAATGGCCTTAAGTCAAGCCAACTCCTTTCTTGATGAAGCAGTTACGCCGATTGCCTGAGACCGACTCTCCTCTCA
>CBCXVS010000384.1:0-5948 GCA_965178525.1 uncultured bacterium
TTTGGGGGAGGATAGCCTACCTCATTAACTATTGGGGAACAACCCTAATATACATGGCGGTCTTCCAGCCGCCTTCGCCCATCACGGTGGGGGTCCAGGCCGCAACGAGGAAATTCAGGCCGTCCAGCACCGTCTCATTAACATGTCCGGCCTCAACGTGAAAGGCGAGGGCCACATCGCAGTGGCCTTCCGTCGGCGCATTTCCGGAATCATGGATGCACGGGCACAGGACCGTGCAGTTGCAGTTTTCGAAGTAATCACCCCGGAGATGCCACGTGATTTCTGCCATGTTCCTCTCTCCTCACCTACCAAGATGTGATGCGTGAAGGGCGCGAAGGGACACGAATGAAGATGCAACGTGAAGGACAGTATGATGCCTGCAGGGTATCTCGTGCAAGGCGGGCCGTGGCGTGTCCTGGCTATGCAGGAGCCATATGTGCTACCCTCGCGCTGATCGGGGCATGCTTAAGTACCTGGACGCCATTACCTTGATACATGTCTCCAGGGGAAAAATATAAATTTAGTTTTGTTTCGGCACTTATCCGTTATGGAGGGGGAATTGATGGCACACACGGCTGAGGTGATCATTATCGGAGGGGGAATCGTTGGCGCGAGTATTGCCTACCATCTCCGGCAGGACGGTTTGTCGGGGCGTGTCGTGGTGATCGAGCAGGACACGACTTACGGCCGTGCGGCGACGCCGATGAGCATGGGCGGCATCCGCCAGCAATACATGGCCGCCTGTAATGTGGCGTTGGCGCGTTACAGTGTGCCTTTTTATGAGCAGTTTGACGATCTCATGGCTGGCGCCTGGGGCACGCCTCAGGCCCATTTTCACCAACGCGGATACTTGATTCTGATGCACGCAGAGAATCAGGCTGCCCTGCGGCAGAAGTATGAGACGCAGCGGCAATTGGGCGTCGAAATCGAGCTATTGTCACCGGAAGATGTCCGCGAGCTGATTCCGCATTTCAATATTGATGATATCGCTGGCGGCATTTTTGGTCCGCGGGACGGCTATATTAATCCCCGTGGCGCTTTACAGGGGTTTGTGGAGCGTTCGCGCGAGCTGGGCTGTTCTTGGCTACAAGATGAAGTGGTTGACTTTAACCCTGCCGGACAACCGGTGACCGTGGAAACACGTCACCATGGCACGATCACCACGCCGGCGCTCGTCATTGCCGCCGGCGCCTGGACGCAGCGCTTGGCCGCGCTTGCCGGCATCGATCTCCCCGTGCTGCCCGTGCGCCGGCAGGCGTGTTACGCCACCCTGCCGACACGGCTGGGGTATAAATTTCCCATGATTCTGGACCGCATACACGACGTTTCTTTTCGCCACGACACGGAAACCGACGACCACCTCCTGATCACCCGCACCATCCGCGATGAACCCTCCGGCTTCAATTTCGACTGGAATGCCGACGCGTTTCACACGCACCTCGCGCCATTGCTGCGGCGCTACTTGCCGGCGTGTGGCGAGGTGCAATTGCAACGGGGCTGGGCTGGGCACTACGCGGTGACGCCAGACGAGAATCCGATTTTGGGACCGCATCCGGAATATCCTCATCTGTATATGGCGGTGGGCTTTAGTGGCCATGGGGTGATGTTAGCGCCGGCGACGGGATGCACCCTCTCCGAGCTCATCCGACTCGGGCAATCGGACACACTCGATATCCACCCGTATCGGCTCGAGCGCTTCGCCACGGGGGACTTCATTCATGACCCGCAGATCTGACGCCTGTGATCAATAGGTCTGAGTGTGCTCAGGAACATGGGTAGGTCGCGTGCATCTGTGCGATTGGAGCGCCTGACGGGAAAAGCGTTAAGTCCCTGGGCAAAATGAGCGACATCGTTTTTCCAGAGGAAAAATATGAATTTAGTTTTGTTCGGGCACTTAAACCAGCTGCTTAGACGGAATATCAAAAACAAAAACAGGACCCTTATCTTGATTCTTCACAGATAATGTGCCACCATGCGCCTCAAGAATGCGTCTTGAGGTGGCAAGGCTCAAACTATGGCCCCGATGGTGTTTTTCAATATTGTGGACAAAAAACTCATCAAAGATACACTCTCGATGTTCTTCAAGAATTTTTTCCCCTTCATTGGCAATATTGACTGGATATGACTTCCTGCATGGTTAAGGATCACCTCAATAACGGTTGCCTCACGAGCAAATTTGATAGCGTTATCAAGTACGATCTCAAAAGCATGATGTAATAACTTTGGATCTCCTTCGATCTCAATATAAATTTCACTCTGAATCTGAAGTTTAAGATTTTTGTGTTTTGCCTCTTGTTGAATTTTGCTTTGATACTTATCAAAAAGTCCATTCAACTTGATTCTTTCACTCTCGATTTCATATTCTCCCGACTTTAAATCACTTAATAAAACGGTTTTTTCAGATAAATTTAAAAGTTCGTGTCCACACTCGATAATGAATTCGACAAATTCTTTTTCTTCATCGCCAAGATTTGAGCTCTCTTGCAATATCTGAGCAAATCCGATAATACCATTGAGTGGTGTACGCATCTCATGAGACAATAATACCAAAAAATCTTTTTTGATTTTATTAATCTCTTCCGCACTTTTCAGACGGAGAAAGGCGTTGATTTTTGCCAGGAACTCACTTGCTTCAAACGGCTTCATGATGTAGTCATCAGCACCGACATCATATCCTTGAATTCTCTCTTCAATCGAGGATTTTGCAGAAACTAAAATCACCTTCAAATGCGAAAGTGATGGGTTTTCACGGAGCTTCTGACACACCTCATATCCACTCATGCCCGGCATGGTAATGTCCAGCAAAATGAGTTCTGGCCTCGGTCCTGATTTTAGAAATTGTAAAGCTTCTTTACCTGAAGAGACCACATAGAGGTTGTGTTGCTCGCCTAATAATGCTTCATAGATTGCAAGGATGACCAAATCGTCGTCGACAGCTAGAATGGTTCGTTGCATTGCTCATCTTCTTGTCGCTGCATGGGCATGTCCTATCTCAAGTGTCGATGACTATAGCACTACTGATGCATTAATTTTTGGCCATTTGGGTCAGCAGTGTAGTAAACTCGTCTTCCGTCACTGGCTGACTAAACAGATATCCTTGATAGTCGTCACAGTCTCGTGCTCTTAGAAACGCCAACTGATGCTTATTGTCGACTCCCTCGCCTGTTACCGTTAAGCCAAGACTGTGCGCCATGGCTATGATTGCCGTAACGATTGGGGCATCATCCGCTTCTGCTTGGATTGCGCTAACGAAAGAGCGATCAATTTTTAGTGCATCCAATGGGAACTGCTGCAGATAACTCAGCGAGGAATACCCTGTACCGAAATCATCGACCGAGAGCTTGACCCCAGTTGATGTAAGCTTATGCAAGACTTCGATATTCTCCCTCGCGTTCTCCATAATCAGGTTCTCTGTGAGCTCTAAGATGAGGTATTGTGGTGCTAATCCACTACTTGCGAGGGCTCTGAAGATTGTGCGGATGAACTTGCTGTCACGGAATTGCTGACTGGATACGTTAACGGCGATGCACAGGGGTCGAAAACCTAATGCTTGCCATGCCTTGTTCTGTTGACATGCTGTATGTAGGACCCATTCGCCAAGTGGTATGATCATCCCGATGTCCTCTGCTAACGGAATGAACGTACTCGGCGATATCATTCCGAGCTCCGGATGCCGCCAGCGTAGCAATGCCTCCGCACCTATAATCTGACCCGTCTTGATATCTACTTTTGGCTGATAATGGAGTAGCAGTTCATTACGATCTAATGCCTTACGCAGATGATTCTCTAAACTCAAACGCTCCAAGTTCTGAGCATTCATTTCGCTCGTATAAAACTCATATATGTTGCCTCCCCGCTGCTTGGTATGATGAGTTGCAATATCGACATGCTTGAGGAGTGTCTCTGAATCTTGACCATCATTGGGAAAAACCGCAATGCTAATGCTGAATATAACAAATAGTTCATGATTCTCTAAATGAATCGGTCGTGACAAAACTTCTAGGATACGGCGTGCCACTTGATCTGCATGCATAGGGAGATTGATCTTGGGCAGTAACACGGCAAATTCGTCACCACCGATACGGAACAGATTGTCCCGGGCGTGTTCTCGATCTCGTATACCAAGAGAATAAATGCTACTTATGCACTGCTCCAGCTGCTGCGAAAGTGTTTTGAGCAGTGTATCTCCAGCGCTATGTCCTAATGTGTCATTGATCTGTTTGAAACGGTCGAGGTTGAGGTACAGAACGTCGCCTATCTTGTTGTCGCGTTGCGTGCCCTGAAGCGCCATATCCAGTCGATCCATAAACGTCCGCCGGTTCGGCAATCCGGTCAAGGCATCGTAAGACGCGAGGCGATCCTGGTAGGCTTTCGCCGCCAGCGTATTGCGCAAGCGAAGCGCCAATTCGCTCGGGTCAACCGGTTTGGACAGAAAGTCGGTCGCGCCAAGCCGGAGCGCCGTCAGCTTGGTCTCCGCATCGTCGGAAGAGGTCAAGACAATGGCTGGGATATGCTGAAACTCACTGTGCCGACGCATCGCAGAGAGAATGTCGAAACCCGTGACGTCGGGCATATTGAGATCCGTGAGGACGACAGCAGGATTTTCCTTCTCGAGCAATTCCATCGCGCCCGTCGACTGACTCGTCGTAACGAAATGCCGATAGCCCGTGTCCTCAAGGAAAGTCTGTAGGATTTCAATAGTGGTCGGTTCGTCGTCGACGATCATCACCATCGCATCCAGGAGGTCTTCGTACTGCTGTTCATACTCCGCCGTCGCGTATGCGCCGGGGTTGGTCCGCTGGGTTTCCCGCATGATCTGAGACTCAGCGTTTGCGATGGGCGGGTTTTGTACGCGGTGCTGTGAGGCAAGTGACATCTCTGCATCGGGCGCTTTGACAGCTGGTTCGGGCGTAGGTATCCCGATCTGGCTGGATTTTTGCTCATGTTCAGCTGACATGGGAGGCATCAGACTCGTATCGCGTTCGGTTGGTTGGCGCTTGATACGCGATCTAGGAAAAATTGAAAACCATGACGAGAAGATGGACAATTTCATAGAAATTCAATGCCTCATGCTGAATGCTCATCGCTGGCGACCACCACACGGTCGGCAAGCCGACGCAGCTCTGAAATCGCCTCTATAATCTGTGCCTCGCTTTTCGCCTTTGCCAATTGTTTCAGGTTGGCAGCCGGTTCGGTGAAGGCGTCGAAACCGACCGTGCCGCCTGCCCCCTTCAACCAATGCGCCAAGTTTGCCAGTTCGTCGAAATTCCTGTCATGCGCCGCCCTGACGATGGCCTCGATCTGTTCGCCAAGCCGCCCGACAAACTTTTCAATGATGGCGCGAAATCGCGGATTGTCAGCCGACAACCGGGAGACGATAGGCGGCTCCGCAGCGGACAGAACGCTTTTCGGCTGCGTGTCAGCCCGTAACCTCGCTGGCGCATGTGATGTTGCAGCCTGCTGCAAACGTTGGCCGCCCAGCACGTCAGCCAACGTTTGCAGCAAACCGTCAAGATCAATCGGTTTGGTCAGGTACCCGGAACATCCGGCTGCCATGATGTCTTGCTCAAATCCTTTCATGGCGTGTGCCGTCAGCGCGATGATCGGCGTTTGCAGCCCTTGCTGGCGTAGATGCCGCGTCGCCGTGCGGCCATCCATCACGGGCATCTGCATATCCATGAGGATGACATCGAAGGGCTCTTGCAGCCCTTTTGCCACGGCGATTTCGCCATTCTCGGCGCCATCTACCTGCAAACCTACTTCCTCGAGGACGAGCGTGACCAGTTCGCGGTTCTCGACGCCATCGTCTACCACGAGAATTCGGGCGGGTGGAAATTGCCAGCGCGGCTGTTCATCCGATACCGTTGCCTCGCTAGACCGAAGTTCCTCCCGTGATTCGGCGACAACTTGTTGAAATAAAAACTCAAAAGCCTGAAACGAATCGACCT
>CBCXVS010000385.1:0-5910 GCA_965178525.1 uncultured bacterium
CCTGAGCACACGCACTATATTTTTCAAGTAGCGGACATTCAGGCGTCAGCTATCGAGCCCTTTGAGGAGGTGCAGGAACGCGCCACCGACGATCTTGAGCAGCAAAAGAGTCAGGATCTTGCACGGCAGACGGCGGAGGATTGGGCGGCCAAAGTCCAGACTGGTGCCTCGCTGCAAGACCTTGCCGTCCCTCTGCAAGTGCAGATCGTTGAGACGGGACTCTTCAAGCGGGACGACGCGGTGCCGCAGTACGGGCGCAGCGCGGCCTTCAGCCGTACGGCGTTTGATCTCGACGTGGGTGATGCCGGAGCGGTGCATGAAGGCACGCGTCACGCCGTGGTCCAGGTGACCGAGCGCCAAGCCGCGGACATGCAGGGGTTTGAGACCGAAAAACAGTCCACACGGCAACAGGTGCTGACGCAGAAACAGCAGCAAGCTCGTATGGCATTCGACCGTTTTCTACAAGCGCAGTATCAGCAGTTGCGCCAGGAAGGAGAGATCGTGGTGAATCCGCAATACGTGTTTTAAGCTGGCGTTCTCGGGCCACGCGAGACGCCGGGGAACGGCATGATCCCGGCCCGGGCTTGAAAAACGCGCCAGGGATTGATTAAGATGGTCGTTCACGCAAGCCCCGGAGCCCAAAGCGTTGACGTGCGTCGCATGACATGCGCTGAGTATGAGTATGACAAGAGCGGGAAAAGGAGGAGAGCGATGGCTATCCTGGTTCGAATACCCACACCTTTACAAAGGCTTACGAAAAATCGAAGCGAGGTACAGGTCGAAGGCGAAACGGTGACCGAGGTCATCGATCACCTGGAGCAGAGTTTTCCGGGCGTGCGGAAAAGCTTGTGCGATGATCAGGGCGGCATCCGGAAATTCGTCAATCTCTACCTTAATGACGAAGATATTCGCTTCATGGACGGGGAAAAAACAGGGGTGAATGACGGCGACGAATTGGCCATTATTCCGGCGATTGCCGGGGGTAAGGGTTAGGGTAGCGGTTTTGGCGGTGGAACCTGTGTATGGTCGCGGATAATCGGCTCGAACGATGGCTAGATGCCTGTGTATCGTACCATCGCGATATGGCGCTCGCCCACCTCGACGCGCCGCTTGGGGAAAGGCGTGACATTCGGCTGGCAGAGGTGATCGAGCGGGCGGCGGACGCCTGCTCGGCGGCTGAGCTGGCGGACTTGCAGCGTCTGATTGACGAGACCCCCGAAGCGCAGCGTGCCCCTTTGCAGCAGTTGCGGTCGTGGGGCCTGACGATGTATCTACACGGGGCTATCCTCCCGTATCGCCGTGCGATGCAGGCGCAACAGCGGAGCTTGACGTGTCGCGTGGATGATGAGCTGATTCCGGTTGTGACCAGCTTTGCCACCATGGCGGCCGAATCCCGACGCGACCGGCGTGCGGCTATTGAAACTGCAGTGACAGCCCAACTGGGCGCTCTGGAGGAACACTTTGAGGCGCAGGTCGAGGCCGTGCGCCATGCGGCGTCGCATCTGGGTTACGACTCGCTCGACGGCTGGTGGAATGATGTGACGGGTGTCGATCTCGCGGCCCAGCAAGACGTGGTGACCGAGCTGTTGGAAGAAACCCAGGTCGCCTATCTCGATTTGTTGACCTGGGCGGTGCAACGGCGTCTGCGTATTCCGCTTGCCCAACTGCGGCGTCACGATGTGCTGGCGCTATTCACCATGCCTGACTATCAGAAGTATTATCAGCCCGGTTTTCTGATACCGAGCTTGCAGGCCTGTCTGCAGGATATGGGGATTGACCCCCGTGCCGATGGACGCCTACTCTGGCGGGAACGGGAGGCGGCCTTTGGTCCGCCGGATGCCTTGGCAGTGCAGCTGCCCGATGAAATCGTATTGAGTTATACCCCAGTCAGCGGTCTTCAAGGCGCGCAAGCGTTCGCCGGCGCCTGTGGGCAGGCGTTGTTGTGGGCCTATACCTCTGCGGATTTGCCGCTCCTCAGCCGCGTGCTGGGCGATGCTGCCCTTGCTCTCGGAAATGCGCAGTGGGCAGCCGATTTGGTCGGTCATCCGCTCTGGCTGCGCCGTTATGCACGCCTGACGGTCGATAGTGACTATGCGTCATGGCGGCGTTTGGATCGGCTGTATCGCTTCCGGCGTCAATTGGGGCGGTTTCTCTACACCCGTCATCTGTATACGAGTGAATCCTTAGGCGATGCGGCGGAAGCATATCGTGACATCATGATGGAGGCGTGTCAGGTCGACTATGCGTCCGCTTACTATCTGGCCGATTGGGACTGGCAGTATACCAGCCTCACCTTTTGGCGTGGCTGGAGCCTCACTTACGCCCTCTTGGATGGGCTCCAAGATCAATTTGCCCATGATTGGTTTCGGAATCCTGAATGCGGCCAATGGCTTCTGCAATACTGGTCCGAGGCGCTTGCCCACCCGGTTGACGATGTGCGCCAAAGGCTCCTCGGAGGCGCCTGGGAGGCCACGCATCTGAGCACAGCCCTATGCGGGGAACATCTTGGCTAAAGTCGGCTGTTCTCTGGCGACACCGGTAGTTCCCCTGGGTACAATAGAAACATAGGATATTGAGCGCCCTGGTGTTGCGTTTCAGCGGCAAGGGCATGACAAACGTGGCGTCACATGCCACGGAAGGCTGTGGAGAGGGCTCGTGAGGCCGGCAGGGGGACATAAGGATGCGAAAAACGCCGTATTGGAGCCATCGTGTCGGGTTGCTTGTTCTCGTTGTATACCTCCTCTATGCCATGGTGGGCTGTGCACCCTCGGCACGCCCCGACCCGAGAGCAAATGAGCGCTATCGATTGGCGCAACAATATCTGGGCACGAAATCTTATCTCCTGGCCGAACAAGAGATTCGTGCAGCCCTCGACACCGCGCCATACAATCCGAGTTATGCTGAGCTTCTCGCGCTGATTTATCAAGCCCAAGGCCGATTCGGTCCGGCCGACGAAGCCTACCGGGTGGCCCTGAAACAAGATGATGTCTCGTCATCTGTCCGGGTCAATTACAGTACCCTCTTGCTCCTTCGGGACCGTGATGACGAAGCGATCGCCATGGCGCAACAAGCCCTGCAGGATGCACGGTATGGGAAGCCGGCCTTGGCCCATACGAATATCGGGTTAGGCTATCTCAAAAAGGGTGCGTTGCTCCGGGCCGAGGAGCATCTGCGGACCGCCTTGGAATACCAACCGACCTTGCCCGAGGCGCACCACAATCTCGGCTTGGTCTATGCACGCTCGGGTAAACGTGCGCAGGCGATTTTGTCGTTTCGTGAAGCGATCCGCACCCGTCCTGCCTATGCCGAAGCATATGCGAATCTTGGACGGATGCTGCTGCAAGATGGGCATTACCATGAGGCGCGCGATGCGTTGGAGCGTGTGATCGATCTAGCCCCAGACAGCGCCTTGGCCGTTGCTTCGCAGCGGCAGCTCAAACGTCTTATCCCCTGAGCAGGAGGGCAGCATGGCGGCAATCTCCGACGCACTTGGTAGCTATCTTCGTACCGAGCGTGAGCAGCAGGGTGTCGCCTTACACGACATGGCGGCGGCGACCAAAATCCAACTGAAATTTTTACAGGCGCTCGAAGAGGATGCCTATGAGCAGCTTCCTACCGGGCCTTTTATTGTAGGCTTCCTCCGGACCTATGCTCAGCATCTTGACCTAGATGCTGACGACATCATGACGGCATACCACGCCCGCCGCCATATGCCGCCAAGGCAAGAGGAACCCCAGGGACCGAACCTACCCCGCAGGTTTTTGGATCACCGTCGGATGCGTGTCTACTTGGGGGCTGGGCTCCTCGGGCTTGGTTGTCTCGTGCTGCTGTTGGGGCGTAGCTCCAAAACGGCGCCGCAAGTGATGCTTGACACCGCGGCAGTGACCGCCACTTATCCCGGTGAGCCGGTGACGAGCGTGCCCGTACGTGCACCGCAGCCGCCGGCAGCGGCTGTTCCCTCATCCCCCTTCAATGTTCCAGTCGTTTTGCCCGCACAACCGGCCGATCCGGTCCCACCGGCCTCGACGCCGCCGCATATCCAGGAAGCGCACACGGCCGCCGAGGACGCATCGCAGGTCACCGCAGACGCCGCGGGCGCGCCAAAGCCTCCGGCAGCGGCACTAGCGGAAGAGACGCCGTTGGTCTTACAGGTCACCGCTTTGGCGGATACCTGGCTGGAGGTGCAGATCGACCGCGGTGTACGTCACAAGGTGCTATTGAAATCCGGCAGAAGCGCCCGCTGGGAAGCGGTGGAGCGTTTTGGGCTGACGGTCGGTAATATCCAGGGTACGTATGTCCTTTTGAATGGACAAGAGATTCCCCTACCTGCCGGGCGCGGCAATGTCTTACGTGATTTTTTGCTAACCGATCGGTTGTTGAACTGAAATGATCGGGCATAAGGACGACACGGTTATGGTACAGGCCAGTGAGTTCTCCTATCCCCTGTCGGGGGCGACGCGTTTGTATGGTATTCTGGGACATCCGGTGGCGCATTCCTTGTCACCGCTCATGCAGACGTTCGCTTTACAGCATCACGGGCTCGATAGTCTCTATGTGCCGTTTCCCGTCGCCCCGGACCGCTTGCCTCAAGCCTTGACCGGGGCTGTTGCCTTAGGCATTTGCGGCCTCAATGTGACCATTCCACACAAGGAGGCCATCCTGACGTTGCTGGACGAGGTGTCTCCGGAGGCACAGTTTGTCGGAGCGGTCAACACGGTGGACATTCGTGATGGACGCACGGTTGGATATAACACCGATGGCATTGGGTTTCTGCAACCCTTGCAGAGGCTCGGTATGACGTTTGGGCAGACCTCGGTGTGCGTGCTGGGGGCTGGCGGTGCCGCCCGGGCCATCACCATGGCGTTGTTACAGGTTGGCTGTCCAGTCTTGACCTTAGCCAATCGTACCCTGGCGCGTGCCAAACAGCTGACGGCGGCGCTACGAGAGCGATTTCCGCAGGCGCAGACACAGTGTGTGCCCTTTGAGCAGGCCGCCCAGGCTGCTCATGAGAGTTCGCTCATTGTCAACGCTACGTCTGTCGGACTACACAACGACGGGCGTATCTTGCTGCCAGATGCCTCCTTGCATCCCGGGCAAGTCGTGTATGACATTGTCTATCGTCCTTTTCATACACCGCTCTTGCAAGCGGCCCAGCACCGTGGGGCGACGGTTGTTCCCGGGATTGAGATGCTGATTGGCCAGGGAGCCGAAGCCTTTCGTCTCTGGACGGAGCGGACGTTCCCGGTGCCGGAAATACGTCAATTGTTGCAGCCCTTTCTTATCTGAGGTGCGGGACGCCGGACGAGACGCGACCACATGTAACTCGGGTTGGCTTGGGGTGTGCATCCGGCTATTCGGCACATTATAATCCCCTGACAAGATTTCAGTATTCTGTGGGCATGCCATACTCAAGTTTTTGATAGCGCCTTCCGATGATGTGACCAAAATCACAGAACGTGCTAGCCGTGCCGCATCGGTCGTTCTAAGTCTCGCAATTTCAATGAAATAAAAATCGCTGTGACGATGGTTTGGGCTCGCTCCATCGGGGGTGTTGGACCCGCTATACCATAGTTCATATTCTGGGAGGCGGCCCTTTGCTTCGGTGATAGCCGGCGGAAAATGGGACTGGCGGCCGGCAGCAGATGCGCAGCATTCATCAGTGCAGAGGGGGTTGTTGGAAAGGAAAGATGCATATGCCCGTTTTTAAATACACCGGCAAAACACGCTCGGGGGAGGCGCAAAAAGGCGAGATCGAAGCGCAGGACCGCATCAACGCGGTCGCCCTCCTGCGCCAACGTCAGCTCATGGTCACTTCGATCAAGGCCAAGCCTAAACCGAAGTTCCTCCCGTGATTCGGCGACAACTTGTTGAAATAAAAACTCAAAAGCCTGGAACGAATTGACCTTTGTT
>CBCXVS010000386.1:0-5858 GCA_965178525.1 uncultured bacterium
GAGCTGAGAGCTGAGAGCTGAGAGCTGAGAGCTTCCACGGCGCGTCAAGATTTCCCTAGGGGTTCCGATAAGAGGCTAGCACGAGAGGTGGACAAGCGAGGATGGAAGCTCCCCAATTCGACATTCTGGAAAAGTCAACCGGCTATGCTGGCTTTTTTCGTTTGATGCGCTATCGGTTGCGGCACCGGTTGTTCAACGGCGGCTGGAGCCCCGTCCTGACACGGGAGCTGTTTGAGCGCGGCCATGCAGCCGCGGTCTTGCCCTACGACCCGGTGGCCGACCGCGTCATCCTGATCGAGCAATTTCGTATCGGGGCGTTGGAGGCGCCAGGTGGCCCGTGGTTGTTGGAAATCGTCGCCGGCATGATTGATGAGGGAGAAACGCCGGAAGAGGTCATTCGGCGTGAGGCGGTCGAGGAGACCGGATGTCCTGTGCAAGAGGTCGTACCCATCTGTGAATATCTCGTGAGCCCAGGCGGGACATCGGAGCGCATCAGCTTGTTTTGCGGAAAAGTGGATGCAACCCATGCCGGTGGTATCCATGGCGTGGCCGAAGAGAGCGAAGATATTCGTGTGGTCGTGATGTCGGCTGATGACGCGGTCGTCCGTATGCAGGACGGCACCATCATCTCTGCGGCTCCGATCATCGCCTTACAGTGGTTTCAACATCATCGGGAGCAACTGCGCACGCGTTGGAGGTAAACGCGTGCCGGGCGTGGCTCAGGAGGGGTCAGATGAAGATTTTAGTCGCAGATGATGATTCGGTTTCCCGGCGTATCCTCCAGAGCATGCTCGAAGATTGGGGGTATACGGTCCGGGTCTGTTCCAATGGGGCCGTGGCCTGGGAATTGCTGCAACGAACGGACGCTCCCCCTTTGGTGATTCTCGATTGGATGATGCCTCGCCTGGACGGCTTGGAAGTGTGCCAGAAACTCCGAGCAATCTCCACACCCTGCCCGACCTATGTCATGCTCGTTACCGCCAAAGGCCAGAATGCCGATATCGTCGCCGGCCTGCAGGCCGGAGCCGACGACTACGTCGCCAAGCCCTTTAACCGCGATGAATTACGGGCACGGGTACAGGTTGGCGTACGTGTCGTGGAACTCCAACGGCACCTGCAGAACGCGTGCGCGAGTTAGAAGACGCGCTCACACGGGTGAAGCAATTGCGCGGCCTGTTGCCTATCTGTGCCTACTGCAAAAAAATACGCAACGACCAGAATTATTGGCAACAGGTCGAATGCTATGTGGCGGAGCATAGCGAAGCTCAGTTCAGTCATGGTATTTGCCCGGAGTGTTACGACCGAGTCGTCAAAACGGAACTCGCCCATCTCCGCGTCACCCAGCCCTAATGGCCTAATCTCCCGTTTCCACCGGCTGCGCCTCGGCCCACTTCTGGTCGAGGTCGAGCAGCTCCTGCAGCCCCATGATCTCGAAGAAATCCACCACACTCACCATGTCGCCAGTGAGACTGGCGGTGGTGCCGTGCTGCCGGATCTCGCGCAGGATGCGCCGGGCCAGCGTGCAGACGGACAACATGATACTACCGGGAAAAATCACCATTTTAAACCCCAAGGCTTCGAGTTCGGGCACGGGAATCAACGGCGATTTACCATGTTCAACGAAGTTGTACAGCAAGGGGAGGTCAACCTCCCGCCGCACACGGTCGATATCCTCTTGCGTCCGCAACGCTTCGACAAAGAGCACATCGGCGCCGGCCTCAGCAAAGGCGACACAACGTCGAAGTGTGTCGTCGAGCCCGGTCACAGCCAGGGCGTCGGTGCGCACGATCATGACGAAGTCGTCATCGCTGCGCGCCTCACAAGCGGCGCGGATTTTTGTACTCATCTCCGCAATCGACACCACTTCCTTCCCATCCAGGTGCCCACAGCGTTTAGGAAATGCCTGGTCTTCAATATGCAACGCGGCCACTCCGGCCTTTTCATACTCCCGGATGGTGCGGTACGTGTTGAGGGCGCCGCCGTAGCCGGTATCGGCATCGGCAATGAGAGGTACGGCAATGGTTGAGGTGATGGCGCTAGCGCTCGCCAGCATTTCGCTCAGGGTGGTAAAACCGAGGTCGGGTTTGCCGACCCGTGTGACCGCCGTCCCGCCGCCGGTCATGTAGACGGCCGGGAACCCTTCCTGCTCAATGATTTTTGCCGTGAGACAATCGTACGCTCCGGGAGCGACGATGATACCGGGTTGCCGTAGGAGACTACGGAGAGTGGTCGTGGTTGTCGTCATCTGGCGCTCCTTCTGTATGGCCGGCTGCGCTTCGCACCCCAGCTAATCCTCTCTCTGCAGCATGGATTCGATATAGGCGTCGATCAGCTACATATTTTCCTCACTCAGGGCTTGAAACTGAATGCCCATGCCCGCCGGATCGCCACGACGGCCCGGTCTCTCCTGGATACTGCGTACAACGATCCCTTCCGTGGTAATCAGCTGATCACAGTCGGGAAGCGAAAAGGAGATTTGCAGGCGGGTGGTTGCGGGTAGAGACTGGTCGGTAGGAACGAAAATCCCTCCACGCGAGATATTTTGAATGTAGTCGGTGAAGAATTGGTCGGCGTTATGATACTTAATGAGAATCTTGGTTGGAACCCTTTGGTGCTTCCGGCGCTCATTCGTGTTGCTCTCCATGGAAGCTCCTTCGCAGGCGGCAAACCACCTGAATACCTGAATAACATTAGCTGCATCATGTGTCCGGAGGAAAGATACACAAATCATTGTATCCAGCTATTGATGGCATGACAGTCCAGCGCTAGGGGACGCGTGCTGGCTCATGATACACTGCATGATCTAGCTGGGAAGATGTGCGGTGTATGTATGGACGCATCATAACAGGATTTGCTAGGCGGTGCGAGAGCGACAAGGCTAAAAAATCGAGGGGGAATTCTGGGGATGAATTTATGATCCGGTTCTTGAGTGCCTTGAGTGGGATGTCCGGATTGTGAGAGAAGGGCGAGGTGAACAGGACGAGCCCGTGCGTTGCAAGCCAATTTATGGCATGCTTTCACTCGACAAGGCTGGTTATGGATGGTGGTTGCAACGCGCAAGTGAATCGGGACACGCGGCGGCACGAGACATTTTTCACGACACGGTTACACATGCCCTCGAACAAGAAGGATGGGTCATCACGCACGACCCGCTGTCCCTCCAGATCGGCGGGGTTGAGATGTACATTGACCTCGGTGCTGAGCAACTCGTTGCCGCTGAGAAAGACGGTGAGAAGATCGCAGTCGAAATCAAGAGTTTTATCAGTGTATCTGCCATTTATGAATTTCACCTGGCCATCGGCCAGTATCGGAACTACCAGCTTGCACTTTTACAGGAAGACCCCGACCCGAGCGCGTCCTCTACTTGGCCATACCAGCAGATGCTTATGACCGTTTTTCCACGCTGCAATTTGTCCAGGACGCCTTACGGTACAACGAGGTGCATTATCTCGTCTATGATGTCCAGGCGGAGGTCATTGTGCAATGGCACAACTAGATCGGTATCGTCAGTACATTCAAGAGGTGATTTGTCGGCATGGCCGTCACCAGCCAGCCTATGGCGAGGTGGAGCTGCAACTCATTTTTGACGCGGAACGCGACCATTACCAACTCGTGCACGCAGGTTGGCACCTGAATCGTCGCAAGTATGGTTGTCTCATCCATATAGATATCAAGGCTTGCAGTTCTTGAGCCAGAGTTAAGACTTCAGCCTCTCCTGCTCCCAACCGCTCTGCTCGGTATACTTGCACCTGCTCCATATCCCTGACAGCAACACGTGTACTCCATGCGGCACGTGCGACCTCTTCAGCCCCTGGCAGGCCAGTACCTCGCGTGACGACTTCGTCGTAGACCGCATCCGGGATGATGACCTCAGGACAAATCTTCCGAAGCAGAGAGAACGTATCTATCATAGCTAAAGCGATGAGGAAACTGGAATCGGCAATCACCTTCATCCGGCCCCCTCTGCACGGCGGAGGAGGTCCGCCACGTCTTGCGGAGCCCGAGGCGGAGTCGCTACCACCAGTTCTGCCGCCTTGCCTGATGAAAGACGATGCTCTCGGAACAACTCCAGCACCGCCGCCTCGGTCAAAGCTTGCGGTAAGCGTTCTTCGGGACCCAGCAGGTCGCCGAGTTCATCTGGAAGGGAAATAGTCGTCAACATAGCTCACCTCATGGGGCATAGCAGGAAGGGCGGGCGCCAAGAAGGGGCTCTCCCCCTTGGCGACCGTCATGCGTGCTGATCGGATCTATGGATATGCTGTACCGTCATGCACCGTCTGAGGCGGCGGGGCTGGCCGCGGCCTCCCCGCTTTGCCTGGCCGTATGCGGCGCGCCAAGACACGCTCGATGACATCCTGAAAGCGCTCCGTCCCTAACATGCGACATTGATGGAACGGTGGTGCGGTTCTCCTGTAAGACGCCTGTTGACGATGCCATTGGCCTGCTGCGGTGTCACAAGCAAGAGGACGTAGTTGGTCATCCACGCATACGCATGCACGGCGATGGCGTGTTGCTCCGGCACGAGTTTAACCGACAGCAGGTAGAAGCGATAGTCGTCTTCGCCAAAGAAGACCAGCTGCCGATTGTTGCCCCGTTGGAGGACCTGCTGCGGAATGCCAGGAAGAGCATATCGGGGCGGGCGGGACATCGCAAACCTCTTGCGCGCCGTGACGGGCGGGCTGTGGCGACAGCAGCGGTGTCTAGATAATATCGCATGATGCTCGCGAAAATCCAGTCTGACCCCTATTTCTTCAGGTTTAGAAAATATGATTTTGGTAACCAGCGTTTTGTATTAACCTTATAGCGAGGAGGAATTTTTGAGAACGAAGGAGTATTTAATATTACTAGAAAAAAACCGCATAAGATAACGCAACTGGAACAAAACGTTTCAAATGATACCACCTTCCATAATAATTATAAAGTAGTCCTGAAAAATCGGATTCCATACAAAAGCGCCTTGTTAATGGACCAAGATAGAGCAAAAGTATTTATACATTTGAAAAAAAATCGTAGTGGCAGTATAGAAAGAACTATCTATACATCCGCAAAGATAAAAACCGTTTCTCTTCAGAAGAATTTGCAAGATAAACCAGTTTTTGAGGCTAATTTACAATCTATAGACTATTATGCTGATTATGATCGTAATAATAGATTATATAGTACTGCAAATATTTTGTCAACTGATCTTTCAAAAATACAAGGAAAAAAGGAATGTATTATAAATTCTAGCGGCGCAGCAACTGATCCCAAAGAGTTCTTAAAAGAAGCAGAAAGACGTAAATTAAATAGAACCTATATTTTCTTTCACGCTGGCTGGATGCCTAATTCTGTATTGAATGTATTACAACATCCAGACATGGAGACGTTTTTGCAAGAAGATTTTGCTGCAGTCGTTGACTATCTAAATGAAGGATCGCAGATTACAGATTTTAATGGGCAAACGAACTCTACTCATGACTTCGTCCTTAGTATAGGCATTAATGGATTGCCAGGACATGCTTACTTCTATCTGATGGGTTCAATAAAGGACAAAAAGGTTGGAGCTCTCTAACCATGAATATAAGAAATGGATAGAGAGCGCAGCGTCTATGACTCCCTAGGGTTATCAGCTTTTGAGTAGGAAAAAACAGGAAAAAGGGGACGGATTTATTTTCTGGCTCACATTATCACAAGGAACGGTGTCATCAGGGGTTCGCAATGTAATTCCGTTTCCGGCAAGCTAGCCACTAATGATCATGAGGGGTCAATCCCGAATGGCCTTAAGTGAAGCTCTAACTGCTGGTCGTGTCAACGGTTGACCCAACACATGAGGGGGTTTTGTCACGAAGGGAGCGGTCTGGGGTCGTCGCTTTTGGACG
>CBCXVS010000387.1:0-5848 GCA_965178525.1 uncultured bacterium
CCGGATGAACGAGGCAGCGAGAATCCCAAATAAGCTGTTGTTTCTAAATGCGTTAGGCTTAACTTAACGCCATTCGGGATTATCTCAAGATCGGTCCGTAAGCCCGTTATGGCTCTGGAAACAGCCCTGGCATCCACCGCGAGGCAAGCCCTGCAAGGAAGGCCAGTCTCAGCGGCGTTCTCGTGCTCTCAGAGACGAAAACGCCGCACTCAAGCAAGGCTGATGTGACGCGCCGGGCATTGCGGTCACTTGCCGTCAGAATGCCTGCGACATGGCCTCGAGGCAGTTCGCCCCGATACAGAACGGCTTCGAGCACGGCTCCCGACTTCTGTGGCAGGGCATCGGCTCTGATTTCTTCTTCCGTCCAGATCAGGATGCGATCCCGCAAGCGATCCGGCTGTATCAGACCTTCCATGAAGACGGCCTGATCAATACAGAGCAAGCCCATCCTCGTCGATCCATTTCTGCACCGCGATGTGGGCGCGTGCTTCAAGCTGCAGATCTCGCTGCTTCGAATCCTGGCTATAGTCTTCATTGAGCGCGCGCTTTCACTGATCATCAGGGGTTCCATCAAGGATATGGATTCTCCTCAATCTTTAGCCGCAAAATTGTCCGCTTTGATGTCCGATTTATGATCACCCATAAATTCAATAATATCATATAGTTAATCATGATTTGAGAACGTGATGCCGTCATCATATGGCCGTTTCTTTGGCCTTGTTTTATTGCAAACTACCCGTGCTTAGATTGACCGCTGATGCGGGCCATATCACTGCGGGTACATCAACCGCTGGCTCACCACCTCCAGTACACGCTGGCAGAAGTCCGTGAGCAGGTGGAAAAGCAGACAGCCGCTTTCGGACACGCACACCTTTCCACGCTGCTCTAGAAATACTACGACGAGCCGTTACCCTTCGCCCCATCCTGCGCCCACAGGGCCTCCAACACACGGCCTGGCGCCATCGGGAGCTCACTCAGCCGTACGCCAATAGCCTGATAAATGGCGTTCGAGATCGCCGCCATCGGCGTTACCACCGGCACTTCGCCCACGCCCCGCACACCAAAAGGATGCGCCGGGTTGGGCACTTCGACGATCACCGTATCGATCATCGGCAGATCCAGACTCGTCGGCATGCGATAGTCCAGGAAGCTGGAATTGGCCATATGGCCGTCTTCATTGTAGTAATACTCCTCGTTGAGGGCCCAGCCAATGCCCTGGGCCGTACCGCCCTGCATCTGGTTCTCCACATAGCTGGGATGGATCGCCTTCCCCGCATCCTGCACAGCGGTGAAACGCAAAATCGTCACTTTACCCGTGTCGGGGTCGACTTCCACATCCACGATATTCACGGCGATAGACGGTCCGGCGCCGCTGGGGTTGACCCCGGCACGGCCGGTGATGGGACCGCCAGTGGGATTCTGGCGCGAGGCTAACTGCTGGAAGGTGAGGCTCTTGTCGGCATCCTTCGTATGCTGCACGACGCCGTCCCGGTATTCGACTTCCTCCACCGGGCAATCCCAGATTCTCGCGGAACGCTCGCACATCTGCCGCTTGATATCCTGGCCAGCCTCGTAGGCTGCCCACCCCGTCTTGAACGTCACCCCACTGCCGCCAGTGGTGGAGGTGAAACCGATGGAATCGGTATCGCCGACCGTCGGGTTGATGTCCTCGACCGGGATGCCCAGCACTTCCGCTAGCTGCTGCGCCACCGAGGCCCGCGTGCCGCCGATGTCAGGCGAGCCTTCGACCAGCCGCACCCGGCCATCCGGTTGCACGATGGCAATGGCGCTGGAAGGCCCCGTGCCGTTGAACCAGAAGCCGCTGGCAATGCCGCGTCCGCGATGCGGACCTTCGAGCGGGGCCACGTAATGCGGGTGATCCTTTGCCGCCTGCAGCGTCTCCACAAACCCCACACGCGGCGAGATCGGGCCGGTGGCACGGCGCACGCCTTCCTTGGCGCTGTTGAGGAGACGGAATTCCAGCGGATCCATCCCCAGCTTTTCACACAGCTCATCGATGGCCGTCTCCATGGCAAACGCCGAGGCCGGAGCACCGGGCGCCCGGTAGGCCGCCGACTTGGGTCGGTTCACCACCACATCGTACCCCTCAATCCAGGCGTTCGGGATGTCATACGCCGACATCATACACTGGCAGCCGGGAGACACCGGTGAGCCGGGGAACGCTCCGGCTTCGTACACGAGGTGGGCTTCGGCCGCCACCAGGCGTCCGTCCTTGGTCGCGCCCAGTTTCACCCGGATATCGGTACCGGAGGTGGGACCCGTCGCTTCCAGGACTTCCGTCCGGTTCATGGTCACCTTCACCGGCCGGCCGGCCTTGCGGGCCAGGGCCGCGGCCACGGGCTCGACGTAGACCAGGGTTTTAGCGCCAAAGCCGCCGCCAATCTCCATCGGGATGGCCTTGACCTTCGAGATCGGCACATCCATGAGCCGGGCGGTCTGTTCCCGCACGACGAACTGCCCCTGACTACTCGACCAGATCGTCAGCGTGCCGTCGCTGTTCCACATGGCTGTGCCCGTATGGGGCTCGATGTATCCCTGGTGCACGGGGGAGGTGTGGGTCTCTTTTTCCACAATCACGTCGGCTTCCCGGAAGCCTTGTTCGACATCGCCCAGACGAAACTCGAAATGATTGGCGATGTTCGAGCCCGCGCTGGGGTCATCGTCGTTGAGCGTGCCACCGGGGCGCAAGCCGGGATTGGACAGCGAGGCGAGGCGATCGTGCAGCAACGGGGCGCCGTCTTTCATGGCTTGGTCGGCCGTCATTACAGGCGGCAGGACTTCATAATCCACCTGAATCAGCTTCAGGGCTTCCTCGGCAATGTAGGGGCTCGTCGCCGCCACCGCGGCGATCGCATGGCCTTTGTAGAGCGCCTTGTCCTCGGCCATGATGTTGTTACTCAAGAACCGCATGTTATGGATCGTGCCTTCGGCCAGATCCGCGATCCGGCCAGAGGGCTGCGACATACTGCTCGACGTAATGATCGCATGCACCCCAGGGAGTTCCTTGGCATGCCGGGTATCGACGGACTTAATCCGGGCGTGCGCATGCGGGCTGCGCAGAATCTTGCCATACAGCATCCCTGGCAAGCGGATATCGGCCCCATACTGCGCCCGGCCCGTGACTTTGTCGGCCCCATCGTGGCGAATGGGCCTCTTGCCCACGGCGTTGTATTCCTGGTTGGAGAGGACGATGTTGGGCTTGTACTCGAGCATAAATTGCCTCCATTTACATGGTGAGTCCACATTACTGGATATGGAACACGTGCGCGGCGTTGCCACTCACGATCTTTTCCTGCTCCTCGCGCGCTAAGGGAGCAAATTTGGTGTGCACATGCTCCTGCGCCTCGAGGCCGATGGAGCGAATGTGCGGGAAGTCAGACCCCCAAAGCACCCGATCCGCCCCGATCAACGGGATCATCTCCGGGCCATAATCATCGTCGATCATACCATGATACACCCGTGTCTTCATGTACTCGCTCGCCCGCAGCTTCAAATCACGGAGATACATGCGCGGACCAAAACCGTACGGGTCTTGCAGCCGGTCGAGGTTCCACATGAAGTGCGGAATCCACGACACCTCAAACTCGCTACAGACGATATTGAGGTTGGGAAAGCGGTCCAAGATGCCGCCAAAGATAAAATCATTGGCCAGCACACCCTGGATCTCCCCAAAGAGCGCGAGCATCCCGCTTGGATTGGCGCCACGTTCCTCTGGCGTTTTGCTCTCAGATGTAGCCAGCGGGGACAAGACACGCCCACTCAGGATGTGTAACGTGATCGGCACGCCCGCTTCCTCCGCCACGGCCCAGAAGCGGTCATAGACCGGATCGCGGTACGGCGGGCAACCCTCTGGGGCATCGCAGTTAATCATCGGCCCCGACATGCCCTTGTCGAGGGTCCGCCGCAGCTCCTTGACGGCCCAGTCGACGTCATGCATCGGGATGACACTCACCCCAATCAGCCGTTTGGGATCATGGGAGATGAACTCCGCTTCCCAGTCATTAAAGACCGCGGCGCAGGCCTGCACCACCTCGGCGTCCGGGTTGCGCAGGATGCCCAGCATGCGCGTGGGATTGAGGACCTCCGCCGTGATGCAGGCTTGCTCCTGGAAGCGCACCCGGACTTCCGGCTGATAGCCGCATTCCCCCAACCCTTGTTCCTCTGCTTCGCGTGCGGCCGCCTCTGCGGTGGGCTGCAAATCCCGAATCACCGCGGCAGGCGCGCCACGATTGCCAGAGTAGAAAAACGTGCCCTTCTGTCCCTGATATTCTTCCAAAACCCGCGGCGTCCGGTCCCCAAATTGCGGCCCTAGCGCCTTCCACCACATATCGTAGGGCTCCATGACATGCGAATCGGCCGAGATCAGGTTGGTAAAGTACTGTGACGCTCCCATGGCTTCTCCTGTCGTAGCGAAAGGATTATCGTATGTCGGTACGTCAGTCTACAGCACTGACGTCACGCCTCCATCGCCGGCTGTGCGTCCATACAGCCATCGATTATACGCCGACCTGCAGGCGATGCAAATACTCATGTGCGTCGGCATATCCTGGTAAAGCGATATCGAATCGTGGAAGAATGGATGAGGATCGATTATAGGACCGCAGATAGGTCACCGGATGGCGAGCGCTAGCCTTGCCGCCGTTTGGCTCCAGCAGGCGAGTCAGCTGAGGAGAACGCCATGCAGCCTCACACCGAGCACCTCGTAGACACCATTGAACACGCCGCACAGCAGACGCATTTTTCAGGCGTCATTTTCCTGAAACGCCACGGCCAAATTGTCTTTGAACAAGCCTATGGCTTTGCTGATCGCAGCAATCGTCTCCCCAACACCCTGGACACGCGCTTCGGGATCGCTTCCGGCAGCAAATTTTTCACGGCTCTGAGCATCGGACAATTAATCGAAGCCGGCGACTTGTCATTGTCATCACGGCTCGTCGAGTGTGTGCAGAGCCATTTCCCAAATATCTCCGAAGACGTCACGATCGGTCATCTCTTGACGCATACCTCAGGTGTCTATGACACTTGGATGAGGAGTTGGTTGAGGATCAAGACAATTTTAGGACCGATATCCCCTGGTACGATCTATACGGCCCCAAAGACTACGTGCCGCTCTTGCGCCAGGGCAGCATGAAGTTCACACCGGGCCAGCGCTTTTCCTACTCCAATAGCGGCTATATGCTCTTGGGCATCGTGATCGAAGACGTGACCGGCATACCCTACGCCGACTTTGTGCAGGAGCATATCTTTGCGGCATGTGGCATGCACGATTCCGGCTATTTTGCCATGAATCGCCTACCGGAAAGAACGGCGTGGGGGTATATCGAGGATGATCAGGGGTGGCGCACGAACATCTTCAATTTGCCCATCATCGGGGCTTCCGACGGCGGGGCGTTTTCGACGGTCCGTGACCTTCACAAGTTGTGGATGGCGTTTTTTGATGCGCGCCTTCTCTCACGCGAGATGATGACCATCTTCCTCGCCAAAGCCGTCAGTGCCGCAGCCAACTGGGGGCCGAATCGGTGTTATGGCCATGGCATATGGATCGATCATGACAGCGCAAAAGCGCCTCTGTACTTCATCCTCGGCAGTGATGCCGGCGTCTCTTTTCTATCCAAATGTTCCAGAACCGGCGATACGCTCATGACCATTATCTCCAACACAACCGATGGCGCATGGCCGATGCGGAGGGTAATCGACAGCATGCTTTGGAAGGACATCCGATGATGACGTGGCCATATCTCACTTAAAAAAAAGTTTCATGCAGAAGTTCTCCACTCCGTCTCATGAAATGAGGCACGCCTGCACGTCAACTCTGATATAAAGAAGA
>CBCXVS010000388.1:0-5847 GCA_965178525.1 uncultured bacterium
ACCTGGCTGGGCTCCCTCCATCGTTTGGGGGAGGATAGCCTACCTCATTAACTATTGGGGAACAACCCTATTGGCGAGCGTCGTTGCCGCTTTGGCAATCGCCGCCGCCGGACGCAGGGGCAATAAGACCGCTGCGACCCCAATGCCAATAGTGGTGGTACGCGCCGCCACGGCCGCCATGGTCGTCAGCGCATCGAAGGTCGGCACGTGGAAGGCGATATGCTCACCAATCCACAGGGTGTCGAAGCCCAGGGTTTCTGCATAGGCGGCCAGCTCCAAATCCACCCAATTGGGTGGGAAAAAGGCCACACCATACCGCAGGTGCTGATCCATGTCCGTTATTCCTCGTGATTTTCCAGTGCCATGATGTATGTAGCGTTTAATCACGCAACGGCACGAAAATCGACACACGCGGCTCATCACCCACTTCGCGCGTGATATGACCCTGCCCCGTGGTGTCTTCAGCAATCAGAATATCCCCGGCTTGCAAGCGCCGTACGCTGCCATCTCCAATCTCGATATCCACTGCGCCTGACACCGTAAACACGCACACGCGGCCTGGGGCATGGTGCCAATCATTGGATCGCTGCAGGTCGAAGCGGCGGATGATAATACCGCTTGCTTCGTGTAGGACGGCTTGATCGGATCGATCACCCAGGGGCTGCATCTGCGGTTCGAGGTCTTCAAAGTGCGATTGTCCGTCTTCTCCGGTGATGATGCGTAGAATAGCCATAAAAATTCCTTCCGTTGTGCATGCGGATGAATCGTGAGGGTGTCGAGGGATGAAAAAACCCGGTGTATGCGTCCTGCATGCACCGGGGCGGTTGACCACGTCGACCGAATCGTTTAACCCACACCTGCCGCGATGGGGGCTTCCAATCCACACAGCTCTTCGTAATTCATCAGCTCAGTAATGGTGGGATGCTCCCCGCACAGGGGGCAATTCGGGTCGCGCCGAATACGGATTTCTCGGAACTTCATAGACAGCGAGTCGTACATCAGCAGTCGTCCGACTAACGGCTCGCCCTGACCCACGATGAGCTTGATCGTTTCCGTCGCTTGAATCACGCCAATCACCCCGGGCAAAACTCCCAGGACACCAGCCTCGCTTCACGAGGGCACCATGCCTGGCGGTGGTGGGGTTGGGAACAGACAGCGATAGCATGGGCCGTCATGGGGTTTGAAGACGCTCGCTTGGCCCTCGAACTGGAAGATGCTGCCATGCACGATCGGTTTGCCCAACATGACCGCGGCATCGTTCACCAGATAGCGGGTGGGAAAATTATCACAGCCGTCGACGATGAGGTCGTAGTCCGCAAAGATGTCCATGACATTGTCCGTCGTCAGGCGTTGATTATAGGCGTGCACCTGGACGTCGGGATTCAAATTGCGCAGCGTGATTTCGGCCGATTCGGTTTTAGGAATGCCGATCCGATCATTGCTGTGCAGAATCTGCCGTTGCAGGTTGGACATATCGACGACGTCGGCGTCCACGATCCCAAGCGTGCCCACGCCCGCTGCCGCCAGGTAATACGCCGATGGAGACCCCAGACCGCCGGCACCAACGAGGAGCACTTTGGCGTCAAGCAATTTGCCCTGGCCTTTTTCGCCAATCTGACTGAGCAGAAAATGACGGCTGTAACGCTCGAGTTGCTCATCGCTCAATTGCCGGTCGCGCACGATGGCGTAACCCTCATCCTTCCATCGCGTAATCCCGCCAGCCATGGAGGCGACATGCTCGTAGCCCATGTCACGCAGAACACGTCCGGCCAGGAGCGACCGCACACCGCCCGCACAGTAGATCACTACGTCTTGAGAGGTGTCGGGCACTTGCCCCGTGACTTGCATCTCCAGAAAACCCCGCGGCACGGAAATCGCACCCTCAATATAGCCGGTGCGCACTTCGTCTTTTTCCCGCACATCGAGTAAAACAAAATTCTCGCCACGTTCGCGGCGCTCGTCGACTTCCTCGACGCTCACTTCCGGCACGCATTGCCGGGCTTCTTCGAGGAAATCGTGTTGCGTTTTTGCCATCGGTTGCTCCTTACGTAACGATCCTCTCTGGCCTCCGAAATCTTTCCAGGTCTGGCACGCCATGGTCTTGAGAAGAGATGAGTAACGCCTGAGTGGTTCGGTTGGAGAGAATTGGATAACAGTATTACACTAAAGGCTTCAAGCCGAAATAGCAAGCGTATTTTCCTGTATCCTTCCTCAAAACTCGCACCTCTTCCGATCTATTCCCTCTTGCCATTGACTCATCGGGGGATCAAGGCTAGGATGAACCTCGCTGCTGACCAGGACACGGCGGAGAGCGTGGGTGAGCGTAGCCCGTGTCAACGACACTGCGATTCGCCCGCAGGATGAGGATAAGCCAGGACAAGGAGGAAGCGATGCCAGTTGAAGCGCCATCGGCGGAAAAGCTCATCGAGATGTATACGCGTATGTGGCGGATTCGCCAGTTTGAGGAGCAAGCGGAGTATCAATCCAGCCAAGGCAAGGTGCTCGGAGCGCTCCACACCTATATTGGAGAAGAAGGCGTGTAGGCGTTCAGCCCATCTCAATGATACAGATTACATCACGAGTACGCACCGGGGCCATGGGCACTGTATTTCCAAAGGGGCCGATATCCAGCGCATGATGGCCGAGCTCTTTGGCCGTGTGGATGGCTACTGCAAGGGCAAAGGCGGGTCCATGCACATCGCCGATTTTGCCGTCGGTATGCTGGGCGCCAACGGCATTGTTGCCGGGGGCTTTGGCCTGGCCACCGGAGCCGCATTGGCGGCGCAGATGCACGGCAGTGGGCAGGTCGCGGTCTGTTTCTTTGGCGATGGGGCTGCAAATCGCGGCCCCTTTCATGAGAATATCAATATTGGAGCGGTCTGGAAACTGCCCGTGGTCTATGTGTGCGAGAATAATCAGTATGCGCAGTGGACGCCGCAAAAGGATATCACGCTGGTCACCGATATCTCTACGATGTCTGCGGCGTACGGTATTCCGGGACTGCAAGTCGATGGCATGGATGCCCTCGCGGTGTACGAGGCGGCGGGGGAGGCGATCGATCGTGCCCGGCGCGGTGAAGGGCCATCGCTGCTCGAGTGCAAGACGTACCGCTTTCACGGCCACAATTTCGGCGATCCGCAACAGTATCGGACGCGGGAAGAGATCGCAGAGTGGATGGAAAACAACGATGCCATCACCCGCCTGGGGACGGACTTGAAGGATCAGGGAATCCTGACGGACGAGCAGGACGCCGCCCTGCAACAACAGGTGGCTGACGAGATTCAGGAAGCCGTGCGGTTTGCCGAGGCGAGTCCGTATCCGACTCCGGATGAGCTCTACAAGGATGTCTACTCGTATGATATCGCCTAGCAGCGACACGTGCCGACGTGACGCGACGGAACCGGCTTGTTGCTGGAGGGGAGAAAAGCTATGCCGAAGATGAGTATGACTGCCGCGATTCGTGAAGCCCTGCATGAAGAGATGGCCCGAGACGAAACGATTTTTATCATGGGTGAAGATGTTATTGCCCATGGCGGACCCTATGCCATTACCCGGGGTATCGCGGAAAAATACCCGGGCCGTATCCGCCAAACGCCGATTTCTGAAGCCGGCATTGTGGGCACGGCGGTGGGCGCCGCCCTGTGCGGCATGCGACCGGTGGCGGAAATTATGTATGTCGACTTCATTACCTGCGCCATGGATGAGGTCGTCAACCAGATGGCAAAGGTCCGCTACATGTTTGGCGGCCAGACGGATGTGCCGGTTGTGCTACGGCTGCCATCGGGCTCGGCACGCCTGATTGCGGCGCAGCATTCGCAATGCCTAGAGGCGTGGTTTACGCATGTGCCGGGACTGCAAGTGGCGGTGCCGTCGTCGCCGTACGATGCCAAGGGGTTGATGAAGTCGGCGCTACGTGGCAAGGACCCGGTCATTTTTATTGAGTATAAACGCATCTATACGGCTGAAGGCGAGGTGCCAGAGGGCGACTATACGGTGCCGTTCGGCCAGGCTGATGTCAAGCGCGAAGGACGGGATGTGACCATTGTGGCCACGGGACCGATGGTGAACAAGGCGCTGGAGGCGGCGGAGAGGCTATCCCCGGAGGGTATTGAAGTCGAAGTGGTCGATCCGCGCACGCTCGTGCCCTTGGATAAGGCGACGATTTTCGCCTCGGTGGAGAAGACCAACCGCGTGGTCGTAACGGACGAGGAAGTCCGGCGAGGCGGATCGAGTGCGGAACTGGCGGCGCTGATTGCCGAGGAGTGTTTTGATGCGCTCGATGCCCCGGTGAAGCGCGTGGCCGCGGCGGATGTTCCCATGCCGTTTAGTCCGGAGTTGGAAAAACTCGTCGTGCCCACGGCTGACAACCTGGTGGCCGCAGTGCGGGACTTAGTCGGCTAGAGGAGGCATGCCATGGCCATCAAATTTGGCATGCCCAGCTTAGGGCACACGATGGAGAAGGGTAAAGTCATCGAGTGGCTGAAGCAGGAAGGGGATTCCCTGGTCAAAGGTGAACCGATCGTGGTGATCGAGACTGATAAAGTGGTCACCGAAGTCGAAACCCCATCAGAGGGGGTGTTATGGCGGATCATCGTGGCTCCGGAGGAAGAACGCCCCATTGGCGCGACTCTGGCGCTCCTGGCCGCTCCTGGCGAAACGCTCAGCGCGACAGATATTGAACAACTGCTTGGCGAGGAGACGCCGCGTGCTACGGTAGCCGCGCCGGTTGCAGCTGTGGCTGCCGCCCCGCCTGCTGTCGCGCCGCCGGTGCCGCAGGATGCGGGGGAGCGGGTGAAGATGTCCCCTGTGGCGCGTAAATTGGCGCAGGAACGCGGCATTGATCCGGCTATGATTCAAGGATCGGGTCCCGGCGGCCGCATCACCAAGGAGGACGTGTTGCAAGCGGTCGAGGTGGCGGCCGCAGCGCCAGCCGTGACAACGGAGGCGCGCGTCAAAATTTCGCCCATTGCGCGGAAGCTGGCAGAGGAATATGACATCAATCCGGCGACTGTGCCTGGAACCGGCCCCGGCGGGCGGATCACGAAAGACGATATCCGGCAGGTGGTGGAGGCTGCGAAAGCGGTGCCTACCGCAACCGTCCTCTCATCCGATGGACCGCTGGGTGTGATGCAGACGATTCCGCTAAGTGGTATTCGTGGCCGGGTGGCAGAGCGCATGTTCCAGAGTTGCAATACCATTCCGCGTGTGACGGAAGTCATGCACGTGGATATGAGCGCGACCGTTGCCTTCCGCGAAGCGATGATGGGGCAGTGGGAGCAGCAATTTGGCCTGCGTATCTCGCTCAACGATATGATTACTAAGGCCGTTGCCGTCGCACTCAGCCGCTATCCACGCCTGAACGCCACGCTCGTTGAGCAGGAAGTGCGCGTCCATGATCAGATCAATATCGGGGTGGCGGTGAACCTCGACGAAGGACTGATCGTGCCTGTGGTGCGGCGTGTCGATCAGAAAGATCTGGGACAGATTGCCCGCGAGAGCCGGGAATTGGCTGAGAAGGCCCGCGCTGGCCGCTTGCAGTTGGATGATCTCAGTGACGGCACCTTTACCATCACCAACCTGGGCACGACGGGTATCGATCTGTTTACGCCGATTATCAACCCGCCCCAGGTGGCGATCCTCGGCGTGGGCATGGTACAGCGTCGGCCGGTGGCCGTGGGAGATGCCTTGGCCATTCGGCCGTCCGCCTATCTCTGTCTGGTGTTTGATCATCGCGCTTTGGATGGCGTGCCCGCGGCGTATTTCTTACAAGCGTTACAGCAGTTGCTGGCCAAGCCTCAGGACTACGCGCTCTGATGTAAAGCTCTCAGCTCTCAGCTCTCAGCTCTC
>CBCXVS010000389.1:0-5836 GCA_965178525.1 uncultured bacterium
TGAGGATGATTCGGTGGGCATCTGGGCTGGGCTAGGGAACCTGATCTTATGCTATTGAGGAACAACTCTAATGATGTAAAAGATAGTCAATATGATCTGTACTTTGTGTAGAGGTTACGATGACATTCCATGATTCTAGGGCTGTATGGAGGGTGCAAGCAGCCGGTTCCCCGTCATCGATGACGAGAACATATGCCATGCGAATCGTCGTTTCCACCGCCCTGCACAGGCAAGTTGTGGGCTTCAGATGTTCGGTTGACAACATGTGATATCCCCTTCCCCAGATCGGCCTATCTCATCCGTGTTCGATAATGTTCTATGGTCGATGATGTGTCATGCAGGGAAGGAGAGCAAAAGCTATGCCGTTACGTCATTCTTAACCTGACAATGCAGGAGAAGTATTGATGGCTATGAGGATTAGAGCCATATGGACAGGCGATGGAAGGCGCATCGCAGGGCGCACGAGACATGGATATGTCTCATAGATGTCTCACCTCTGTATCACCTGAGACATGAAGTCGAACAGAGGGGCTGAGCGGCACAGGAGAGAAGGGGAAATCCCGGACAACACCTCCGGACATCTCCACGATGGGGCGGAAGCAAGGTGCTCGTTCCGGACCCTCAGCCTAGCGCTGGAGGTCCGGCAACGAGTCATACCGGTGCCAGACCGGGTGCTTAGGAGCGCTTCTTGGCAGCTGTTTTCCGCCGTTTCTGGGGAGCGACATCCTCGCGTAACTGTGTCGCAGGCCGGAAGGTGACGGTGTTACTCGCTTTGATCTTGAGAGGCTTGCCGGTCTGCGGATTGCGCCCGGTGCGGGCCGGGCGGCTCTTCAGGTTGAACGTGCCGAAGCCGGGAAAGCGAAAGCGTTCTTCTTGCTTGATCGCGGTCTTGATGGTATCGAAGACCAGATCGGCGATCTCCGCAGCCGCTTCCTGCGACAACGTGGCTTTGGTTGTGCCAGTGCGGAGTTTTTTAACAAATTCCGCCTTGGTCATAGTATCATCCTCCTTTGCATGTTGACAATGATTGCCATCGGACTGTCGATTGTGGTCTCTTCAGACAACAAGTTGCTTCAGCAAACCACGGGGCGGTTTTGTATCCGCAACACGTTTCGCTTGGTTGACGATTGTGGTGGGCTCCACGGCCTTGAACCATGCCTGCTGTCTTCCCCGTCAACATGGCATCCGCAGCGCCAGCGCCTTTCCACGCCACCGACATGCCGGGGATGCTGGCACGCGGCATCCCTATAGCTTCAGCAACAACGACGTGGTCACGACCTGACCAACGATGGCGGTCTTCTGTCGCATAAGGTCAACCGTGGAAGGGCGCTGCAACCAAGCAATTGGCTCTTTGACAAGCGAACCTTCCGAGCCCTTACGTGTTGTCATTTATAATTATTGCAGCAAAAAAATACTGGCGCACCCTCTTTAAGCCAGATTTTTCGCACATTTCGGCGCATAACGACCTCGCAACCCCCCATGGTAGGCCACATTTCATCACTTGTTTATGTCATCAGTCCCTACCAACCCCGGCACGTGGAGCGCTAAACCACGAGGCTTTCGTGTATACAGCGTCCCTCTGCGATGGCGCAAAGAAAGCCTTATCAGACGCTTTGTGAGATTCCGCATACGAACTGCGAAACGTTGCAAACAACGGGTGACTGCACTACATTGGGCCTCACGATATGGACACGGACAGCGTCCCGGCTCGCATGTGGGCGTTATAGGGTATGGAGGACCACGAGAGATGGCACAGGCAATTGCAATCATGGCTAAAACACCACGGGCGGGCGACGTCAAGACCCGGTTGTGCCCGCCCCTTACGCCTGCGGAGGCCGCGGCGCTGTACCGCTGTTTTCTGCTCGATACGATTGCCAAAGTCACCACGCTAGAGGCGCGATGCCGTCCTGTCATCTCCTACACGCCAGTGACTGACCGCACCTATTTTGCGGCGTTGGCGCCACGATGTATGCTGCTGCCGCAGCGCGGGGCGGATCTCGGTGCGCGCATGGCCGACTGCTTCGCCCAACTGTTCGCCTTGGGATACGCCGATGTACTCCTCACCGGGAGCGACCTGCCGACCCTACCGCGCACCGTTCTGCAACATGCCCTGGCGCTCATAGCGACACCACAGATTGATATGGTGCTAGGACCGAGTGAGGATGGCGGCTACTACCTCATTGGGTTGCGTGTGCTCTACCGCGAGTTGTTCGAGCACATGACCTGGAGTACGCCGCAGGTTTTTGCCGAAACCATGCAGCGGGCCGAACGCCTCGGTCTGCGGGTGGCGCATCTTCCGACTTGGTATGACGTCGATATACCCGCCGACCTCGCCCGCTTGCGCCAAACGCTGCAACAGGAGGATCCGGATAGGCCCCGCCATACGCAGCAATTTCTTAGCGATCAGCTGTCAGCGATCAGCTGTTAGCGTATGCGGCTGCCCTTATCCGGTTTGCGCCTCAAGGCGCCGCACGGCTCGCAGACGTTGCAGAATGGGCGGGTGTGAATAATGCAAGAAGACATACAAGGCATGCGGCGTGAGGTTTGTCAGGTTGTGCATAGCTAGCTTTTGCAGGACATGCCGCATCATGGCCGGGTCCGCGATGGTATGGGTAGCATAGGCATCGGCCTCACACTCATGCCGCCGGGACACGGTCTGCATCCCCACCGATAGGAGGAGTTCGACAGGCGCATACAGCATGCCGAAGAAGACCAAGCCAGCATAGATGGACGGCTGTTGCACATAAAAGGCGTGAAACAGCCCGGGATGATGCAAGAACACGGACAGCAAAAACAACATCACCCCCGTATGTGCAATACCGAGCACCATATGCTGCACGATATGACGCTTTTTGTAATGGCCAACTTCGTGAGCCAGGACGGCAACTAGCTCGGGAACCGTGTGCGTTTCCACTAAGGTATCAAAGAGGGCAATGCGCTTGTGCTTGCCAAAACCGGTAAAAAAGGCGTTGGATTTGGTCGAGCGCTTCGACCCGTCCATGATGAACACGTCATCGACGGGAAAGCGCACCGCGTGCGCATAGGCGAAAATCGCGTCGCGCAATTCCCCCGGCTGTAGCGGCGTAAAGGTGTTGAATAACGGCATAATCCACGTTGGCGCCACGACCTGGAGCCCGAACGAAAACAGGATCACCACGATCCAACAATAGAACCAGGCATATGGCCCAGCGTAGGTAAAGAACACCAGGACGCCCGCCAGCAGAGGGCCTCCCAAAACCACCGCAAGTCCAAGTCCTTTGAGCATGTCGGTGACAAATGTAGCGGGCGTCGTCGTGTTAAAGCCAAAACGCGCCTCGAGCACGAACGTGGCATACAAACGAAAAGGGAGGCTCAAAAGTCCTTTGCCGCCGATCAAGATGGCCATGTACGCGAACCCCGTCCCGACCAGCCCGAGCTGCCAACTGCGCACCAGGTGATCGAGCGCCTGAAACCCACCTGCGAACCAGAACACCAGCGTTGCCGCTAGCATAAACGTCCCGGAACACCAGGCAAATTGCGTCTGCACGCGCGTGTACGCCTGCGATGTGCGATAGGTATCCGCGTCGTAGAGCCCCGCCAGTTCGGCGGGGAGGTCAGTCCGCAGCGCCCGTAAATTCAGGATATCGGCAACGATGTTCAGCACATGGCTGATGCCCAAGGTTGCTAGAATAACGATCGCGTAAAGGTTCATAAAAAAGCTCTCAGCGGTTAGCTCTCAGCGGTTAGCTCTCAGCGGTTAGCTCCAAAAGAGAAGCAAACAGCCGTAATGATGTGGAAGCACCCTGCGAATCTCGTGTACATTATACCGAGATTGGCCCAGTCCGGGGAAGCTTCCTGGGCTTCCCCGGCTTCCGTTGCCACGCGGCATGCCGCTAACCCAACCCCTCCACCACGTGCAGAATCGCCTCCGGATCGGGTAACGTCCCAGGGGTGTAGGTCTGGCGGAAACGGATCACGCCGCCTTTATCCACAATGATCACAGCGCGAGTGGCAGCCCCCCGCTCCTCGTTCCATAGTCCATACGCTTGCGCGACCTGGCCCTTGGGGTGCCAGTCGGAAAGCTCGGGATAAGGCAAGCCCCCCATGGACGTAGTCCAAGCCCGATGTGATGCCAGATGGTCACAGCTAATGCCCAACACTTGGGCATCCCGTTCTTCGAGCCGGCCATGAGCGCGCCGGAACGAAACGGCCTGCTCCGTTCAGCCACCTGTGAAGTTCAAGACATGAAATGATAAGATCACGTGTTTCGTGCCCTGATATTGACTCAGGGTAATATCTCCCTCCTGGGTTGAAGACAGCGTAAAATCCGGGGCGCGTTCACCAACCTCTCCAGCCATGCGACGTCCTTTCTTTTGGTGGTTTACAGCCTGTACATCGTGGTCCCGGTTGCAGCTGGCGTCCGGGCGTATAGCCGCCATTATACCGCACTCCCCGTGCGTGTCATGTACCTTCCTCCCGGGCGTCGGCAGATTCTCTGCCCAACCGAGGTTGTCGCCACCCATCTCGATAGGTGCCAAAACGTTTTGATCCATCAACTATGTCATCGAGGATCATAGAAAATTTCATTTCTACAACAAAATTACGTCATCAAAACCTATCGAATCGGAGCCTGATAAGAAAATTTTGCTCAAAATCATAAAATCATGTTGATTATTCAATTCCATTTTGATATTCTTCAACTTCTTATTCTTATTGAATTTAGGTATTATTTGACATTTAAAAGGCTTATTACATAGAAGTAAAGGCCATGTCACGCTTTTACATGCAGAAAGGACGTTTGACATCTCAGATTTTATTCTTGGGAAACGCCCTGATTCCCTTCAGGACACGTACCCTCGTATCGTGCCGTCACCCGTACTCAGGAAAGAAAACTCAGCGCATGTGGTGCAGGCATATCAGTATGGTTTGTGTGATCATCGCCGCGTGGACTGGTGCCGTCGTGGCCAATGTGAACGATGGCCTCATGGCCTACTGGAGTTTTAACGCCTGTGATTTCCAGGATGATAGCGGCAACGGCTTTGATGAGGGAACGGCGCCGGAACGAACGCCGCTATGCGTCCCGGGCGCCCAGGGAAACGCGCTCGCCTTTGATGGCAACCGCGACAACTTTATCCGCATTCCCGATGTGCCGGTCTCCGATAGGCAACATAGCTATGCCTTGTGGTTCAGACCGGCGGTGGATCTCGACGCGACCTCGCCCCCTCAGGACTTGATGCTGACGATGGGCAATATATGACCCTGGAAGCGCCCACGCACACCGCATTAGGACACGTGCGTGCCGTGCCGAATCCCTCCCCGGATAATGCGCCGGCTCATACGAGCTTCCCCGCCGGCTTCTTCGAATTTATGATTCAGGGCATCACGCCGGGGGATGCCACGATGGTGACATGGCGCTTGCCCTCTGGCCTCGTGCCCGACACGTATTACACGTTCGGTCCGACTCCGGATAATGCGGCCCCGCACTGGTATGAATTCGTTTTTGGTGGCTCAACGGGCGCCGAAATTTTAACGGATCACATTATCTTGCACTTTATTGATGGCGAGCGGGGTGACGCGGACCTTACCGTCAATGGGGACATTTTGGACCCCAGTGCCGTGGCGCTCGCTACGCCTCCGCCCCCACCCTCCTCACCACCCTCGACAGACAGTGGGCTTGGGGGTGGCGGCGGGTGTACCCTGGTTGCCGGATCGCGTGTCGATCCAGCGTTGCCTATCGTCCTCGTCAGCCTATTTGGCTATCTAGTACTGCGTACCGCAAATCGTTCACCGATTGAGATCGCTGAGTCCGTTGCATTTACGGTGCTCAAACCGGTGGCGGACTTCTGCCGACATGTAC
>CBCXVS010000390.1:0-5804 GCA_965178525.1 uncultured bacterium
CATGACAAAACCCCCTCATGTGTTGGGTCAACCGTTGACACGACCAGCAGTTAGAGCTTCACTTAAGGCCATTCCGGGATAGCTCCACAATTAATCGCAATACATGGGCCGTTGTGGCGCCGGCTCTGCCGATGGATAGCCCGGGCGACCAGTTCCTTTCCTGTACCACTTTCGCCAACGATCAACACTGGCACCTCGGCGGTTGCCACTTTGCGGATCGTGGCAAACACCTCTTGCATCTGGGGACTGCTCCCAACCATCTCTTCGAAGGCTTCGCCGGCAAGCCGCTGCTGCAGCAAGCGGTGTTCGTGTTCCAGGCGATAGATGTGCAAAGCGCGGCGAATGATGACCTGCAGCTCATCGAGTTGCACGGGCTTGCGCAGGAAATCATAGGCGTCCTGCCCAATTGCCTGCAGGGCATGCTCTTTGCCATCGCGGCCTGTAATGACGATAATCTTGGCACCCGGGTCTTGTTGTAACAGATCATTCAGCGTCCGAAAGCCTTCGGCCACCTCTCGCGGCTGCGGTGGCAATCCCAGATCAAGGGTCACCACGGCCGGCCGAACGGACTGAAATACCTCCAAAGCGCTCTGGCGGTCTGGCGCCATACATACGGTATAATCCGGCGTCAAAGCCCATTGCATCTGCATGCGACTGTCTTCGTCGTCCTCAATGACGAGAACGGTCGGCGTCTCCATAGGTCTCCAGTCGTTACGTCTCTACAGAGCGTGTCGTGTGCGGGGCCTCCGCAGCCACTAGGAAGCATCTATCCTGAGCTGACCGTGCGGCAAGCGGCAGGAAAACGCGAAACGTACTTCCCTTCCCGGCAACGCTTTCCACCTCGATTTTGCCTCGATGCGCCTCGATAATCATTTTGCTCTGAAACATGCCGATACCAAGCTCCTAGCTTTTGGTGGTGTGAAATGGTTCGAACAGGAAGCGCGTCAAAAACTCCTGGGACATCCCACAGCCATTATCATGCACCGTTAGCACGGCCCAACGGTCTATTTGGGCCGTAGCCACTCGAATTTCGCCATCTTGTTCGACGGCTTCCAAGGCGTTGAGCATGAGATTGTTCAGCACTTTCCGAAGTTGTTCCGTATCCATGCGCACAGGAAGCATGGGCTGCAGTTCCCGATGCAATATGCCCTGCCAGGTTCCATCCAGTTCGGCAAGGGCCGTGTGGACGAGCTCGCTCAGGTCTGCCTCAGTCG
Organism: uncultured bacterium; assembly: GCA_965178525.1. Classification (GTDB taxonomy): domain Bacteria; phylum Tectomicrobia; class Entotheonellia; order Entotheonellales; family Entotheonellaceae; genus CBCXVS01. The sequence continues at coordinate 1,215 of CBCXVS010000390.1, forward strand.
GATGGAGTTCAATACGATGGGTTAACAGCGTAAGCCGGCTGCACATGGCATTCATTTTGGCGACACTCGCGGAGATCACGCGGAGCATGTCGTCGCGAAACACGGGATTGTCATAGTGAACGGGCAGATTTTGCACCATCAGTGAAAGCTTTGCTGCCAAATTCTTGAGATCATGGACAAAGAACCCTCCGGAGCGGCCCTTTACCTCGAGACCGTCTGCAACGCTTCCATTTCTTCCTTCGCGCGCAAAAGACGCTGAGACAGCTGGAGATTCAGCAAGCTTGCTGCAGCTTGATCGGCTACCGTTTTCAACAGATCGAAATCCTCCACCGAAAAGGCTTCTTGTGTCAGGCGATCACTTAACGTGATCACGCCCAAAAGCTGCTGTCCGGTAGTGAGGCCGGTGCCATACCGTATCTGGGCCTGCTTCAAAACATCACGCTGTGCGGCGTGTAACCCAGGCGTTGCAGGCAGGGCCAAATCGACAGGAAACGTGTGTTGACGCATACAGGCAACCAGAGCGGCAGCCGTTTTCTCCCATTCCGGCGGCAGCCCTCGTCTATCCCAAAAAACCGTGGAACCGCCTAAGGTAAGATGATCCTGCCTCTCTTCATCGGCAAGCCATAGGGTGACGGAAGGCACCGCAAAAATATCCGAAATCATTCTGGCCACAACCACACAGAGTTCTTGCACCTCGACGACAGAGGTCATACGCTGTGTGCACGCTGTCCATACCATGCGATAGTCATAATGCAAGCGGTAAAAATGCCGATTGATAAACTGTTTGATGTCATGTTGAAGAGAAGCAGATAAGAGGATGATCGCTAGGATTATCACAGAAAGTAAAACAAAAGAGATACCTAAAGGCAGAATTTTATCTATATTAATATTGCTAATTAGTTTAGAAAATATCCCTACAACTAAGAGATAAATGCCGACGCTTATAATAATGACAGAATTGTAGAGTAACGGACGAGATAAACAAATTTCTACATTAAAAAGATATTTATATGAAAATGAAATAATAATCAAAATAGTGGTGGAAAGAATCGCAATAGCATGAATTGTCGTGGCAGATAGATGGATAGATGTCAATAAGAGTGCTTGGCTGCTTATGTAAATCTGTACCGCGAATAAACTGCCGACCCCCACTATCATGAATTTAATCCGTTCACGCATCCATCCCGCCGAAACCCGAAGTGTCTTTTCCAGATGGACAACAATAGCCAGGCTACTGCACAGGAAGATGAGATAAAAACTATAGCCAGACCAACCGAGAGGTATCGTCCCCTCGCCAAGCGTCTCTCCACCGAAGTCCGGGGCGAACAGGGTGTGGGGAAAGCCTAACACCGTGCCGAGAGGCAGGAGAAAAGCGGCGAGCAGGCCCCATCGCCACCGCCTGAGATGGGCCTGATAGTTGGCGCGTGCGAAGCTCAGGCTGAACAGCAGCTAGAGGCCAGGGAGCAACGCCGCGGCGACCATGCGCAGTCGTTCCCAACATATCACCTCCAGGGGCAGGGTCGCATGTGCACCGAGACCGGCAAACACGTCCATCAAGGCCAAAGCCCACATCCCGGCGGCAAAGGCCCGATGGGCGAGAGCAGAGGGAGCCTGCCGGATCACATATACGGCTAACCCACTGCACAACACGGCACCCGAGAATGCGAGGAGAGCCTGAAACATCATGCGCCTCTTTCTCTCGTACTGCGTATTGCCAATGACGTACCCTTAGCAAACCCTGATGTTGTTAACCTTGCGGTGCTCAAAGGGGTAACTTACTTCCGCCGCATACGCCATCTCCTGCAAGGTCCTTGTCCGCTGGCCATAGACGGCCGGTCTTAAGCCTTGATGAAACCACGATGAACAAGGTATTCAAGAATCAATCGGGCATTCTCTTCCGGCGTATGCGCCACCGTGTCGAGGGTGATCTCCGGATTCAACGGCGGCTCATAGGGATCATCGATACCGGTAAAATCCTTAATCTCGCCGCGCCGCGCCTTGGCATACATGCCTTTCACGTCCCGCTTTTCGCACTCTTCTAACGACGTGCTGACAAACACCTCGATAAAGTTGTCATCGCCCACCATGTTGCGGACGTCGTTGCGCGTCGTCCGATACGGGCTGACGGCCGCACACATCACGATGCCGCCGTGCCGAACAAGCTCCGAGGCGACATATCCAATGCGCCGGACATTGATATCCCGGTCTTCTTTGCCGAATCCCAGGCCTTTCGAGAGGTGCGTGCGCACCACATCGCCGTCGAGCATCGTCACCTGACGGCCATGTTCGAGCAAGAGAACTGCGAGCACTTCAGCCGTCGTCGATTTCCCCGCCCCGCTCAAGCCGGTAAACCACAGACACCCCCCCTGTTGATACCGTGGCGGGTAGGCCTCACCGAGGATCTTCGCCACCTCGGGCCGGGTAAACTAGGCCGGCAGGGGCTTGCCGCCATGCAGGTACTCCTCACGGACTTGGGTTCCGGAAATCGATGCCGTGCGGGCCTGAACCGGGACGTTAAATACTTCCTCATACCGGTCTTCGTCCGGGAGGTAGACCAACTCCCGAAACGGCACCATCGCCACCCCCAATTCCTCGTGATAGCGTTCGACCAACTCTTGGGCATCGTAGGGTCCGTAGAACGGCTTGCCCGTTGAATCGACACCGGGACCGGCGTGATCCCGTCCGACAATCAGGTAATTCGCGCCGTAGTTACGCCGGATCAGCGCATGCCACAGGGCCTCACGCGGCCCGGCAAGCCGCATGGCCAGTGGCAGCAGCGCGAGCAAGATGCGATCAGGATCATAGTAATGATCCGTCAGCGCGCGATACGCGCGTACGCGCGTATAATGGTCCACATCGCCCGGCTTCGTCATGCCGACCACGGGATGCAGCAACAAGACGCCATCGACCGCCTGCGCCGCCCGTTTGGTGAGTTCCTCATGCACTCTATGTAGAGGATTACGTGTCTGGAAAGCTACGACACGGTCATACCCGAACGGCTCCAGCCGCGCCCGCGTCTGTGCCGGTGTGAGGCGCAACTCCTGAAAATCATAATGCCGTGGTAGCTGCAGGACTTGTAAACGGCCGGAAATATTCCGTGAACCCCAGCTATGCATCTCCGCCACCAATGGATGCCGAGCATCTTGCGTACCTAAGGTCGCCTGCGCCACTTCCGCCGGATTCCACGTATAAATTTCTTCAATCGTCATCACGGCGAGCAAGGCATTTTGCGCATCCCGCAACGCCACATCCTGATCCGGATGTACCTCCGTCTCAGACCCAACGGGCAGGGTGATAGGCAACGGGAACAGCTGGCCATTCGCCAAGCGCATCTCGTCTAAAACACGCTGATGGTCCTCACGTCCCATAAAGCGGTCAAGGGGCGAGAAAGCGCCCGTCACAAGCAATTCCAAATCGCATACGGCACGTTCCGATAGTTGTATAGAAGGCAAATGGCTGGCATAGGCTTTCACGTCATCCAAGCTATCGGCAGGCACGCACAAATCAATCAGGCTGCCACCGCAGGGCGTAATCAGACAGGCTCGTTGTGCTGTTGTCGTAACCATGACTGCTATTCTCCAGTATGTGAAAAAGATGTGCTAGGCGTCGCGTATCATCACTCGCGGGGGATGATCTGATGATTTTCAGGATTTGTAAAACCGAAGTGCTACGCATCACAATGAAGGGAACACTATTGGAGACGGTTTAATAGACATTTTGCAAAATGTGCTATTTTTAACGTGGAGCGGTACTAAGGAACGATGATGGTATCTCCTGATTTTAGCAAGATATTATTCTGTTTACCTGCTACAACATCTTTAAAACGGAAACGCATGGCCGTTTCCCCATTTTTGTTGCCATTTTGCCGCCGGACAATGATACGATTGGTAGCAGCGAATTCACCGAATCCACCTGATAAGCTCAAGGCTTGAAGAAAGGTGGTACCCGTCTTGACCACATGTCGTCCCGGAGCTTTAACCTGTCCTAAGATATAAATCGCATAGCTGTTGACCTGTTGCAAAATAACGGACACTCGTGGGGATTCTTTGTAATATCGTTTGAGTTCTTCAACGATGGCTTCATTCAATTGCTCTGTCGTCAATCCTGCGGCCTGCATATCGCCTATGAGTGGCAAAGAAATCTTGCCGTCAGGCCGTACATTGACAACCCGGCTCAGATCTTCATTTTTCCAAACTATGACCTCCACAACATCTTCTGGCCCTATATGGTAATCCTGTGGGCTCTGCTGCTGCTCATCCGGAGGCGTTGGCGGTAGATCTACAACTTTTTGGGCACATGAAAGTATTAAAGAAAGCAGTCCGATCCAAAGAATCAGATATATATAGCTTGCTACTTTGCCATACAGGGCGAATGTTCATGATTTTTATCCTTGATACAGACATCATTAAATCAAAAAACTTTAACAAAAAAATCAAAATAAATACGAAATACAACTCCATAACTTATCGATTTAAATTCTACAATTGTGAAAGAAAAATTTATATGATTCTTTTCTAAACCGAAGTTCCCCTGGCAGAATAGGCGGAGGGTTAAGTAGATCAACAGGTTAGCCCAATTCAAAAGTCCATT
>CBCXVS010000391.1:0-5800 GCA_965178525.1 uncultured bacterium
AGGTCAATTCGTTTCAGGCTTTTGAGTTTTTATTTCAACAAGTTGTCGCCGAATCACGGGAGGAACTTCGGCCTAGCGATTCAGCCCTGGTCTTTGCCGCGATGGACTATGTGACGCGACACGGCTTAGCGCCCGGACGGGTCTTTTGTGAGTGGGGCAGTGGATTGGGAACGGCCACGTGCCTGGCCGCCTTGCTGGGCTACGAGGCGTACGGCATCGAGATGGAGTCGGAACTTGCGGAAAGCTCCCGAGAGATGGCGCGCATTGGATATTCCCGTGCAGATTCTTTGCGCCAGCTACATTCCTGAGGGCTATGAATCGTACGCCGGAGTGGGTGGAGAGGACCTGGTAAAATCGGTCACATTTTCCTACCCTGGCGCCGCGACCGATCCTGAACCCCGGTATGACGGTATAGATATTGAGATCGCCGCGATCGACCTATTTTTCGTCTATCCTTGGCCAGAAGAACAAGAACTGATACAGACATTATTCGATGCGGTGGCGGTGGAGGGCGCGATCCTGGTGGCCTATTACAGCGCCCGGGAGATCTACGTCTATCGGAAAGTGTTCGATGAAGGAGACCGGTTTGAATGAGAGCGCGCTTTTGCATGATGACGCTGTCCCTTAAATCGGAGACGTGGGATCGTGAGGGCGCAGTGTTCAACACGAAAACGCTCGCTTTCGTCATTCAACTCGGTGACTTCATTGACCGAGACGTTGCCAGTTTCGAGGCCCCGAGCTTTTACCGCTCCCCCTCGCCCTCATGAGCATGGGGGACAAAAACGCGAGGTGGAGTGCCTGACCGAGGCCCCACATCGTCGGGCGCGAGAGGGCGCAGGGGGCCAGCTGGACCCGGATGGTATTCGTCGGTGCCGACATCTTTTGGTCCTCGGCGCGCTTGCCCCTCCATATCATCGACCACGCCGGGGAAATGCCCGAGCGCCTGGTCGATGGCAGGACTCTCTTTGGACAAGCGGAACACGCCTCGGTGCTCACTGGCGACCAGTTCGGGATCGATGCGGCACTATTGGGTTGGGGAAAAGGCCCGTCCAGGGCCGAAATCCACCGCCCCGTGATCACGAAAAATCATATTTCCACGCCAATGGAAATCGTTTTCGACCACCGATTCCACCGTCTCCCCAGACCGCAGTTCCCCGCGCACCAGCCCGAGCACAACGTGTTGCGCGTTGACCACCAGGTTATTCGCGACGGTCCAGTGGGCCAGCGGCAGGTTCGCCGCGCGGCCGACATTGCGTGGCGCCCTCCTGTCGAGTGGGCTCAGATGACTTTTGAACCAGGTGAACGCCGCGTGGCACTGCACCATCGTATTAAAGGCCACGGTATTCTGGTAGGAGGCGCGGTAACGCCCTTCATGCACGTTCCAATTGGCTTCATCAGTCATGGTCGCGCGTTCCGTCTCACTGATGTAAGGAATGTGCATGTCGCCCCACGACGAGATCACGCCGTGTTCCAGACCATACATATAGTTGTTGATCACGGTATTATGCAGACCGTGAAGGCGCACCCCGGACGCCATCGGTTCGGTAAAGGCTAAGAAAAAATTGCCGGCGATGCGATTGTGATCCCCTCCGCGGATGGTCACGGCGCCAAAACTCTCGAGAAAGGTATTGGCCCGAATCGTGTTGTGGTGGCTCTTGAGGGAAATAATTTCCCCTTCGCCGCTACAGCGGGCAAAGAGGTTGTGGTCAATGACCGTGTAGGTATCCCAGCGGTGCCCTTTGCCGCCATCGACGCGGATCGTTTCGGCCCCATTGCGGCCATGAGTTGCCCGATCGTGGAAATAGTTATGGTCCATGCGGATATGCTGCGACGGCTTACGGACTTCGATATCGAGCCCCTGGCCCAGCCGTTTGCCAAAGACACTATGATCGATGCGACTGTGCTGCGTGGCCTGGAAACTGAGCCAGTGGGTCGTGGGCGTCCGTCTGCCGTGTGGTTCTTGGAAGTGAAACGCCAGGCGTGTCAACCGCACGTTGGCCGAGTTGGTGACGCGCACGCCGGCCAGGCTCGTGTCGACGGTCGGTTCGAGCCTCAATCCGTCAACAATCACCCATGCTGCGTCCTGAAGATGCAAGGTCGCTGCGCCAACTATCCGCACTTGGCCGAGGCGGGTGGCGCGGATCACAATCGGGTGTGGTTTCGTCCCTCGGCCTGTAATGAGAAGTGGGTGGTCAAGGCGATACGTCCCATCAGCGATGTCAATGATAGCGCCGGCGCTGGTCTGTTGCATCGCCGTCTCCAGCTCCGCCACGGTCCTGACCGGGACCGTGGGGGCCGCCGTGGCGTTACCGCTGATGGACGAGACTACGAGCAGCCAGCCAGCCACGAGGCAAAATCCAGGCATCTTCATCTCTTTTCCCTTGAAGATAGCGCTGCAGCCTCCCGACAGGAGGTCTACGCTCGGCTCCGGCATCAGGCTTGCCTCAAAGATGGCGGCGTGCTGACGGTATCGCCAATCGTGACCCTGCCGGGGTGTTCGACGATGCCATACACGCCGAAGTAAGCGGCCCTGGGGTTGGGACGGTACCCCAGGATGTAACGTAGTGTGTCGACATCGCGCTGTCCCGTATTGGGATCCAGGGTGGTGATGGCACAGCGCGGGTCACGGGCCAAGATGTGAAGCCGGAGTTCTGGGCCGATCCGGATCACACCGCCGAGCCACCCGTCCTCTTCGTGAGGCGTACATCCACGCAGCACGACATTCGGACGGAAGCGCCGGCTGTCGAACGCCACCGCGTTTCCGGCGTGGCGGCTGAGGTGGGTCAACGACGCCAGGGACACCAGGGAGATGGGGAACTCGTCATAGCATTGCCCTGGCTCATCGGAGCGCACTAGTCTGACGTCCTCCCCACAGAACTCTGACAGCGCCCGGTTCCACTGGCCTTGCAGCACCCGCCCCCGGACGTACCGTCCCCAGATCGGAGTGAGCACGGCCTCCCCTAGCTCCAGCCGCCCCGCTAGGCGCATGCCATCAGGAAAGTGGAGGTCGAGCCATTCTGGCTCCGACTGGTACTGGGAGGTGATCTGTACCAACGGGCCAAGCATACGTTGCGTCACCAGCCGGCCTTGCCGGTCAATCAGGTACAGACGGCGGTCTTCTGCAATGCCACGGCGCTCAACGCGCACGGTGTCGGGGTGCACAAGCCCCAGGGACTTGACCGGCGCGATGTGAATGGTCTCGACCGTGATCACGACAAGCCTCCCTTGCTCACCTATCTGAGCTGTGTGATGCAGCCGCTGATCTGTCGTCACATGGGATGTTCTTGCCAGGCGGCTGCACGAGGACCTCACGCGAGGCGCATCGACGCCTGGCCGACGTCTGAGAAGGGCGTTATGGCGTGATGCGTCGATACACGCCGGCGGAACCCGGGGCGTGCGTCATGATCTGGCGCATCGCTTCCGTGCGGGGCGAAGAGGTCTGACGCTGGTGATCCCACGCTGCACTTTCGGATACCTTGGTGTGATCGAATTCATACACCGTCATATACCAGGTTGCGCCCTCCGCGACCTTTCTGCGCTGCTATACGTCTCCTCCTCTATTGTCTGGCGTGTACCCCTGAGAGCTGACCGTGGTCTCAGGCGGAGCAGTCCCAGCCCCACCAGGCGCAGACCGCCTGCCCCATGATGAGCGCCTTATCCGGCTCGGACAGCCACGACAGCTCCTCGGTGAACATCGTCACGCACTGCCGCCAGGAACACGGCATCTTCGTGATGTCGGTGCCCCAGAACAGCCGCTTGGGACCGAAGGCGTCGTAGAGCTGACGCACGAACGTGTGCATGGCCGGGAACGGATACGTCTCACTCGAATAGCCTGGCGCGCCGGTCACTTTGACGGCCACGTTGGCGTGCTTCGCCAGCGCCAGCAGCGCCGGCATATGAGTCATGGCGGCGGCATCCTTGAGCGTGGTGTTGCCGCCCCTGCCACCGAGGTGGTCGATCGTCAGCCGCAGGCCGGGGTGACGCTCGGCGATCTGTCCGACCGCTGGCAACGAGTCCGTCGCCAGCATTGCGATCGGGACATCGGCGCGCTCGGCGGCGTCCCAGAGCCAGTCGAGCGTGCCATCCTCCAGCCAGCCGCGCATCGGCTCCTGCAAGAACCCGTAGCGCAGACCGAGCATGCCCGGCTGACGCCTCCAACTCGCCACCCGCGAGCGGTTCTCCGGCCGCTCCAGTGGAAACGCCCCCATGATCGCAAACCGGCCAGGATAGTTGCGCACCGCCGCAAACGCCATCTCGGTCGAGCCGGGGTCCCAGCCCGGCGGATGGATGACCGCGGCGTCGACACCGCCTTCATCCATCAGGCCGACAGCCTCCTCGGTGGTGAACGCTGTGACCTGACGATGCGCCAGATTGCTCGGAAGGCCACTGCCCCAGACGTGGATTTGGGCATCGACGATCTGCATCGCGTCCTCTCCTCTCATGGGTTGTCGTTCACGACCCGCAGGTCGGCCCGCTTTCCGGCCTCCGAGGTACATGAGCCTATCATACCGCAGAAGCGGTGTTCGACTCAACATCTCTGCTTATACGGGCATCCATTTTCTACCTCGTCCTATCATCACTTTCAGCCACCCGATTCGAACGGTATTCTAGGCGGATCGGGCTATCAACCTGGCCTGATTTTGACCAATCATCATCGGCCTTGATCATAGCGTCGGCCACTCCCGTTCATGACCCTGGACCGTTTTGGTCCCCTCCCCCTTGATGGAGGAGGGCATCGGTTGGATCGTGATGCAGATGTGAGTGGATACTTTGATTACGCATCTTGATGCCTCCTTCAAGAACCCGTGACACACGACAGGGCATGCCAGGGCTGTTGTTGGCCCACGCCCATGGATGCCTGAGCCGATGTGGACAAGCCGCCCGGTATGGGATAGGGTAAAACCTCAGTTATTGCACCGTCGAGGAACGTCATGCAGAAAGGAAGCAGGTATGCGATGCGAGGGCAAGGTCGTTTTGGTAACGGGGGCACAACAGGGCATCGGTCGGGCCGTCGCGCTCCGCTTTGCTCAGGAAGGCGCCGATGTGGCGCTAAACTTCCTGGATGACAAGCCAGCTGCAGGGGCGATCGCCGCGCAGATCGAAACCCTCGGCCGGCGTTGTGGTCTCATCCAGGGCGATGTTTCACAATCCGTAGAGGCTCGGCAGTTGGTGGCGACAGCGGAAAACGATCTGGGTCCCATTGATGTGCTGGTCAACAACGCCGGTATTTTCCCGCGCGCGCCGTTCCTCGAGCTGGAAGAGGAGGAGTGGGATGCTGTGCTGAGCACGAATCTGAAGGGATCGTTCGTCTGCGCGCAGGAGGTGACCCGGCGGATGGTGGCGGCGCAGCGGCCTGGTGTGGTGATCAATCTGGCATCGGGCGCCCCTTACCGTGGGTCGTTTCGTTCCACAGCCTATATGGCGAGCAAGCTGGGAATTGTCGGTCTGACGCGCGGCATGGCCAGGGATCTAACGCCGCATCGCATCCGCGTCAATGCCGGCGCGCCCGGCGTGACGAATACCGCCATGCCACGGTTGGGCAATACGGAAGCGCAACTCGCCGAATTGGCGCAGCGGCTGCCGACAGGTCAGTTGGCCGAGCCCGAAGACATCGCGGATGTCATCGTGCTCCTCGCCACGGACGATGCCCGTCATATTATCGGCCAGCTCATTCATGTCAACGGCGGTGATTATCTCGCGTAAGCGCCCGAACAGAATTAGATACATATTAGAGTTGTTCCTCAATAGCATAAGATCAGGTTCCCTAGCCCAGCCCAGATGCCCACCGAATCATCCTCAA
>CBCXVS010000392.1:0-5736 GCA_965178525.1 uncultured bacterium
AGATGACGGATGCCTCCTTTGTAAGCCAATCGGGCAAAGAGGTCAAGAGCTACCTGTTCACGCCGCGCTTGCTTTACGCCGGGACTTCTGATAGAGGAAAGAGCCACGAAGTCTGTCGTAGCCTGAAAGAGGAGAAGCGGGCATGCAAGCTGCAGTGTTGTACGGCGCACATCAGCCGTTAGTGATCGAAGAGCTGACCCTCCTGCCCCCGCAAATGGGTGAGGTGCGGGTTCGCTTTGCCGCCAGTGGGGTTTGTCACAGTGATTTACACTATCTCAAAGGTGATCGCGTTTGTCCCTTGCCGGCGGTCCTGGGCCATGAAGGCGCCGGGGTGGTCGAGGAGATTGGCCCCGGGGTCACGTACGTACAGCCGGGCGACCACGTCATTTTGTCGCTGGTGCCGGCCTGTGGCCGCTGCGAGGATTGTGTGGCGGGGCGCCCGAATTTGTGTGAAGTGCGTTACACGCTGAACGGCAATTTGCCCAGTGGCACGACGCGGCTACGCAAAGGGGATCAGGAGATCAAGCATTTTGCATGCGTCTCATCCTTTGCCGAACACGCGGTGGTGCCGGAGGGAAGTTTAGTCAAAATTGGCACGGATATGCCCATGGATAAAGCCGCCCTGATTGGGTGCTGCGTGACCACGGGCGTTGGTGCGGCGCTGTGGACGGCTCAAGTGCAACCGGGTACGAGTGTGGTGGTGATCGGCTGCGGTGGCGTGGGGCTCAATATCGTTCAGGGAGCCGCTCTGGCCGGTGCAGAACGCATTATCGCAGTCGATACGTTTGCGAGTAAGCTCGAATACGCCGAGGCGTTTGGCGCCACCCATACGGTCAATGCCTCGGAAACCGATCCGGTGCAGGCCGTACGCGAGCTGACGAAGGGTCGGGGCGCCGACTACGCCTTTGAGGCGATCGGCTTGACGCAGACGGCCCTGCAAACGTTGCAGTGTACGCGCCGAGGTGGTAAGGCGGTGATCGTCGGTGTCATTCGCCAGGGAGCGGAACTCGTCATCGACCCGGATTTTTTGCATCAGGACCGGCAGCTCTTAGGATGTACATACGGCTCGGCGAACATGCGCGCCGGGATGCCGCAACTGGTCGACTTATATCAGGCAAACAAATTGAAGCTCGACGAACTCGTCAGCCGCACGTTTCGCCTGGAAGAGATTAATACGGCCTTTGACATTATGGAGAGCGGGGAGGTGGCTCGTAGCGTCATTATGTACAGCTAAGTACCGCACCACGTAAAAAGGGGCACGACAAACTAATAGCTATTAGCTATAGCTCTGAAAGAGAAAGTCTTGCGTCTTCTTTTTTAGCTTTTAGCTTTTAGCTATTCATTTATCGTGGGCCACAGATGGGTACAACGGTAAAGAGATCGTGCAGGATAGGTCGCGACCCATGACGAAGACAGCTTCTATTCTTGTCGTTGACGATGAGCCGGAATTACGCAGTATGCTGGAAGAGTATCTGAGTAAGCAGGGCTTTGGCGTGCTGACGGCCGATGGCGGGGAGGCGCTGCAGCATATCATGTCGCAGCACGCGGTAGACGTGGTGGTGCTCGACATCCGGATGCCGGGTGAAGACGGGCTGAGTCTGGCGCGTTTCCTCCGGGAGCATTACCAGGTGGGTATTATCGTGCTGACCGCTGTAAGTGAGGTCGTCGATCGCATTGTGGGCCTCGAGATGGGCGCTGACGATTATCTCAGCAAGCCGTTCGATCTCCGTGAGCTACTCGCGCGGATCCGCGGCCTCTTGCGGCGGCTCAGTCCGGAGGCGGCCACAGACACCGCGTCCCAGACCCAGGCGCCGGAGACGCGCGTGCGCATGGGACGCTGTCTGCTCGATCTCGCATCGCACCAACTCTTCACGCTGCAGGGGGAGGCGGTGCCGATGACGAGTATGGAATTCGATCTCCTCATGACCTTTGCCACGCGCCCGAATCGCGTGCTCACGCGCGACCAACTCTTAGAGATGGCGCACAATCGGGATGGGGAGCCGTTCGATCGGAGTATTGACATCCGGATTGCCCGGCTGCGGCGGAAAATCGAGGTTGATACGGCTAAACCGCAAACCATTAAGACCGTGTGGGGTTCCGGCTATATCTTTGTGCCGTACACGGGTGACTAAGTACTAGGGGGTAGTGGATGGCGGCCACTCCCAACTAGCCCCTAACCATTTCTTGCAAGATGGGCAACACATTTACGAAATAGACATCTAGATTCCGCAATGATGCGATGAAATCGAGTGATATGATGGCAACCGACGATTATATACCTATAGCCGCACACGATTTTTTTGCGGCGGCACATCTCACGCCCAATCGTCTTCTGGCAGGCCTTGAACTGCAGAAAGTCTTTTGGCAGTACAAAGAGTTAGAAAAGGAGTTAGCGCGTCAAAAAGCGTTCTGGGAATCGACGAACGCCACTTTATCTGAAGCATTTTTACAACTGCGGAAACAGGAACGCGAGCTGCAAGAAAAAAATCTCCAATTGGCGCAAGCTCATGAAACGAGCGAAATGTTAAAGGCGGGCATTGTCGATGCGGTACTCGACGCGATCATTATGATCGATGACGCCTCCACCATTATCGAGTTCAATCCCGGCGCCGAACGGATCTTTGGCTATACGCGTGCCGAGGTTCTCGGCCGACCGATCCGTGACGTCATCATTCCGCCGCATATACGGCAGCGCCACCAAGCCGGGATGCAGCGCTTTCTCGACACGGGGCAGGCCCGTATCATCGGCCAGCGCATTGAGACGGAAGCCATGCATGCGGACGGGCGTATTTTTCCGGTGGAGTTGGCCATTCAGGAGGGACGCTTGGCCAATCGGCGTGTGTTCACGGCTTACTTGCGCGATATTGCCGAACGCAAACGGGCTGAAGAGGAAATTGCGCGGCAGCAGGAGGCGCTGTATCAAAACGAAAAGCTCAGCGCTTTGGGCTCGCTCCTCGCGGGTGTCGCCCATGAACTCAATAACCCCCTGTCCGTGGTGGTCGGACGTGCCATCATGCTGGAAGAAGAGGCAGGCGATCCGAGCATCGCCACTGCGGCTGAAAAGATGCGACAGGCGGCAGAGCGTTGCACGCAGATCGTCAAAACGTTCCTGGCCATGGCGCGTCAACAACAACCGGAGCGGACGCCGGTCAATCTCAATACCCTGATGACATCGGCTTTGGATTTGGTCGGCTACGGGTTGCGGACTGCCGGGATTGAGGTCCACCTCGACTTGGCGTCCGACCTCCCGGATCTCTCGGCTGACGCCGTGCAATTGCAGCAGGTGTTCGTGAACCTCCTGGTCAATGCGCAACACGTATTACTCGAAGTGCACAAACCACGGCGGCTTTTCCTGGTCATGCGCTGTGATCCGGACAACAATGTGCTGCGTATCAGTGTCGCCGATAATGGCCCGGGCGTACCGGAAGCCATTCGCTCCCGCATTTTCGATCCCTTTTTTACCACCAAACCCATGGGCGTGGGAACTGGGGTTGGCCTGTCACTGAGTCATGGGATCGTGACGGCTCACGGAGGCGCCATCACTCTCGAAAGCCCGCCGGAGGGCGGCGCACGCTTCGTGGTGACGCTGCCACAGAGTATGACGGATGCGGCGGCGGTCGTCATCGTCGAGACGGGTAAGCATGCCGCACCGCATGCGATTCTCATCGTCGATGATGAGCCGGAGGTGGCCGAAATGCTCCGCGATATCCTCCGGCACGCCGGCTATGACACCACCATCGCCCTCAGCGGCAACGAGGCGTTATCACACCTGGCCGCGCATGACTATGATATGGTCCTGAGTGATGTGCATATGCCAGATCTCAATGGGCTCGATCTTTACCAGCACGTGCAGATGTCACAGCCGCATTTACTCGATCGGATCGTGTTCATTACGGGCGATACCTTAGGGACAACCGTGCGCAATTTTTTGCAGGAGACGGGGCGTATGTATCTGGAAAAGCCCTTTATTCCCAGGGAAGTGTTGCAACTCGTGCAGCAGCTCCTCCCACCATCATGATGGCGTCTGCATGGATGCGACCCACCTCGCCATGTCAACCACGTCACACAACGGCTTCGTCGGGCAAGCCCCATGAGTGGTATATTCTATATGAGGGCCTGCAAGCCTGCCATCGCGTCCATGCAGCATTCTGTTTGCAACATGACCCATGTCAAAGAAAAATAAGGAGCAATGGTACACATGCGATCCATGCAAAAAACGTGGGGCCTTGTCGTCGTTTCTTTGGTTTGGATGTGTGTTTCTACCCCAACGGCAAGTTCGGAGTTGCGCCAGCTTCGCTTGTTATTCGTAGGGGATGTCATGGGACACGATTCCCAGATCGCATCCGCTAAGATCGCAAAGGATAAGCGCTACGACTATCGTCCTTGCTTCGAATATGTGAAGCCCTTGGTGCAACAGGCGGACTTGGCGATTGCCAACTTAGAAGTGACGCTGCCCGGGCAGCCGCCCTATAAAGGCTATCCCCGCTTCAGAAGTCCCAATGCCTTGGCTTTGGCCTTGCGGGATGCGGGCTTTGACATTTTGGTTACGGCAAATAATCATTCCAATGATACAGGAAAGAAAGGTGTAGTCAATACCATCGGTATTCTTAAAAAGTATGGTTTGCATCATACCGGCACGTTCCGAAATGCACAGGAAAGAAACACGCATTATCCTTTGATCGTTTCCAAGAACGATTTTCAGCTCGCTTTCTTGAACTACACTTACGGGACCAGTGGCATACCTGATCAGCCGCCGACAATCGTCAATCTCATTAAACAAGAACAGATACACAAGGACATGGATAGCGCCCGAGCCTTACGTCCCGATGCCATTATTGTCCTGATGCATTGGGGCAAAGAGTACGAATTGCACGAAAACAGTAAACAGCGAACATTAGCCAGAAAGCTCTTACAGTGGGGAGCCGATATGGTTATCGGATCGCACCCACACGTCGTGCAACCGATACGAGAGGATCGAATAGAAGTCAAACCAGGCAAGCCCAAAAACCTGCTCGTGGCTTACCCGCTTGGCAATTTCATCTCGAATCAAAGCCGGCCCAATACCGATGGCGGGTTGATGCTGGAGGTAGAACTGGAGAAAAATACCGCGACGGATGACGTAGTCATCGCTTCACACCATTATGCGCCGGTGTGGCGCTACAAACAAAAAGCGCCCACTGGAAAAGTTACCTTCCGGGCCGTCCCGATTTCCGCGTTTGAAAATGATCCGGACAATATCCTCAACATGACCAACAGCGATAAAGCCGCGATGAAGCGTTTTGCCGCGACGACCCGTAGCCATCTCGCTCGTTTTGCCAGTTCGGAACGTCACGTATCACTTCAGGACATTCTTGGCGTCCGCAAATTAGAAGCGGCCAAGTAACCGGCCCTTGGCGCTCCAGGGATTCGGACGTGAATAGGTGTGGGTCGGCCGACCCGAGACGCCAGTCGGCCAGGCAAACCCTTTAAGCGCAGCGCGCCGACTCAGGACGGCTCCACAGCTACCTTACCATGACCGCACCGGACCCGTATCCATATGCAGGAAATTCGAACGGGGATAGTAGCCCACCCCCCCCGCGTAAAGCGAGCGCCGCCCGGCGAACGCTGCTAGACCGAAGTTCCTCCCGTGATTCGGCGACAACTTGTTGAAATAAAAACCCAAAAGCCTGAAACGAATTGACCTTTGTTCCCATGTAAATCGCAAAATTTTCGCTCCTATTCTGCCACATGGGCTTG
>CBCXVS010000393.1:0-5690 GCA_965178525.1 uncultured bacterium
GGAAATCAAACGAGGCAGATATGAGTCAACCGCACAACGAGCCGGACCTTGATAACGGGCCTGGTATTGAAAAGCCCGCCCGAAGGGCGCTATGTCCACCAAGTGGCGGCGCCAATCGTGGTATTGGCCCACGCCCGTGTGTTTACCGTGGGCCGTGCTCACGGCATGTGCGAGCCTTCCCGTCACCCTGGCGGAATGGATGGACCATGCTCTGCCTACGCGCCATGGTGAAATGCAGGAATATTTCGTGTACGGTTTTCTGCTCACCTACATCGCCTCTCTGGCCTACCGCCTCCGACACCATCAAGGCGACGTCTCGGTACTATCCACATGATGTGGCCGAGTGCTGCGTGCCGCAAATGAGTGAGCAGATGATGATCTTGATAGGGTTGAACTTATGGTGATCAAACGGCTCACGGGCTTCTACCAGCGCGTGCTAGAAGGTATGGGGCAAACCTGAGTATGGATAATGGGAATCCAGATCGACATGAACATCAAGAGGACGGTATGGTTTGATAACTGTAGCGTACAGTACTAGAACTAAGGGACAGCAGGCTTAATCTTTTCAAGACGCTGTACCATCTGATCAGGGCATTCATCAACACCTCATGTCGCTGGGTTGTCTTAGTGCTCAATGTCTTGATCTGATCGCTCAACGTCTCTGTATACGACTTATTAGCCTGAAGTCGTTCATCTAAGCGGGTGATGGCAAGCCGCGTTTCATGCGTCTCACCGTTCAGCTCTTTGATCCCACCCTGAAGTCCTTTAATATTGTCTGACAATTCCCCTACACCAAGCACTATCCTCCGAGTGGTAGCATCCAATGTTGTTTCCAATTTCACAATAATATTATTGTTTCTATTAAGATCTTGTTGGAACGCTGGGAAAGATTTTTGTTGCACGTCTGCAATCGTACTGATCTTTTCTCTCAACTGACCGAGGGAACTCAGTGCCGGAGCCCCCAGTCCCACAACTGTCACGATGAGTCCTATGCCCGCAATCAGAGCAGAGTAATCGCGCAATAAGGAAGACTACCAACTTCCCCGAGAGGCTTCTTCATTTTGGATTTTTCGCATAAAAGCACGGAACGCGTCGCTGAATTCACCCGTCTGCTTGTCCACAGCTCCCTGGATGTTTTGCAAGAGCGCTAAAGCTTGCACCAGCACGCGTAACTCATCGGTCTTTTTGTCTCGTTCTGGTTCTTCAGACTGCGGCGGATCATGGTCCATAATTAGGATCCTGCGGTCGTGGCGTGAGATTCTTCAATGGTTCCTGTGGTCTCAGACCTCTAGAGAACACAAGACGCGCGACAACATGAGCATAGAGGAGCTAAAACGGCTGGTCAACCAAAACTGAGAAAAAAACGTGCCTCCCGCAGGTCAGACCCTGGCGTACAGCGACGTCAGGCACGTTGTGCCCGACTGGCGCCAGGGTTGCTCGGCCGGATAAGGGTCAGGCGTTGCGCGGCATCACTGGCATTCCAGAAGACGAGCAACGGGCTGGCAATAAAAATGGAGGAGTACGTCCCTGCAACCACGCCGATCAGCAGGGCAAAGGCAAAATTGTGGATGACCTCGCCGCCGAAAAAAAAGAGGGCGAGGACAACGGCGAGCGTGGTGCCGGACGTCAGCACGGTACGGCTCAGGGTTTGATTGATGCTGGTATTGACCACGCCCGGAAAATCGTCGCGCCGCTGCCCGTGCATATTCTCGCGGATGCGGTCGAAGACGATAATGGTATCGTTGAGCGAGTAGCCAACGATGGTCAGCAGCGCCGCGACAATCGGCAGATTGAACGGCTTGTCAAATACGGAGAAGCAGCCTACTGTGATCAGCACGTCGTGAAACAGCGCCACGATAGCGGCCAGCGCATAGCGTAATTGCAGAAGCAGACAGAAGAGCACCGTCACGACAAGGGCCACGAGAATCAACACGGTGGGGGACAGACCAGGGAACCATTGCACCATGCCATAGGTGACGACACCCAGCGCCGCCGCCAAACCTAAGGCGGCAAACCACTTCGATTCAAAGCGCCCAGATATATAGACCATAATAAACAAAATGGCCCAAAAGAGCGCTAACAAGGCCTGGCGCCGTAAATCCGTACTGACCTGAGGGCCGACGACTTCCACACGGCGCAGTTCGATGGTTTGCTCGCCCAATTGTTCCCGCAGCGTTTGTTGAATCTGGCCACTCAGATTCATGGTGTCACTGCCGCCATACGGCACACGGATCAGCACTTCACGCGTATCGCCAAAATGTTGCACCACGCTATTGCCCAGATCCAAGGACCGCAAGACATTGCGTATGGTACCGAGTACGGCTGGCTCGCCCAAGCGCAGTTGCAAGAGGGTCCCGCCACTAAAATCAATGCCGAGATTGAGGCCCCCGTGTAAGGCAATCGAGCCCAATCCCACGACGATGATCACCAGCGACAGCACGACCCCGCGCTTTGCTCGTCCAACAAAGTCAAAGCGAAAGCCTGGAGGGATGATTTCCAGCATGGGTGTCTCGTTATACAAAAGGGTTAGTCGTGTATCGCACTTAGATGCTGAGCTTGGCCACACGCCGCAGGCTAAACACCGTCTGAAAGATCGTGCGACTGACAAAAATGGCCGTGAACATGCTGGTGGCAATGCCGATCGCCAACGTCAGCGCGAAACCTTTGACGGGTCCGGTCCCGAACTGAAACAGGACTACCGCTGCAATAAACGTGGTGACATTGGCGTCCAAAATCGTCCAAAATGCCTTCTGAAAGCCGGCATCGACCGACGCGCCCACGGATTTGCCCAACCGTAACTCTTCACGAATCCGTTCGAAGATCAACACATTGGCATCCACCGCTATACCGACGGTGAGAATCAGCCCGGCAATTCCTGGCAGCGTCAAGGAGGCGCGCAAGGAGGGCATGGCGAGAATCCCCATGACAATGAGGAGATTGAGCCCGAGCGCAAAATCCGTAATGGCCCCTGACCATCGATAGTAGATGAGCATAAACAGGATCACCAGTGCGCCACCAAAGAGAATCGCGCGCACGCCCTGGATGACCGAATCGCTGCCGAGCGACGGCCCCACGGTCCGATTTTCCAGGATGGTCACCGGGGCCGGGAGGGCGCCCTCGCGTAGGACAATGGCTAGGTCACGGGCCTCCTCCGGCGTAAACGTCCCGGTGATTTGCGCTTCCCCGCCGAGAATCGGTTCTTGAATGACCGGCGCCGAAAAAATGGTGTCGTCTAACACAATGGCCAGCGCTTTGCCGACATGTTCTTGGGTAATGCGGGCAAAAATCCGTTTGCCCCGCCCGTTGAGGCGCATCCAGACATAATATTGCCCAAAATTCATTTGATCCGGCCGCGCCCCAGCATCGGCTAACAGATCCCCAGTCAATAGAGATCGCCGTCCGACAAAATAGGCGCTGCCGCGCACGAGCTCTCCCGTACTGCGATCCTTCGTCTTCTCGAATAACTGTTCTTGTCCAGCCGGCGCAGGCGACCCCGGTTCCGGGGCGCGTGCGTGCACGAGCTTGAATTCGAGTTGTGCCGTTTGGCCAATCAGATCGATCGCCCGTTGGGGATTGTCAATGCCAGGTAATTGCACGACAATACGGTTGGCTCCTTGCCGGCTGATGCTGGGCTCACTCACACCAAACGCATCAACGCGATTGCGGATCTTTTCTAAAGCCTGATCGATAGCCCGTTCACGGATCTCACTCAGTTCCTCCGCCAGGAAGGTACCCACGATGACTGCTGGGGATTGTTGCCGGATGCCATCCGGTGGTACGTACTGTTGCGCTACGTCTTCCACCACACTGAGATCCGGCGGTTCGCCGAACACCATCCGTATGCCCTGGCGCCCATCGGGCTCCACGGCTGTGACATTCAGCCCACGTGCCCGCAGGTCTTTGCGCAACAGGTCAGACCCACGTTCGAGCGCCCGCTCGACCGCTTTGTCCCCTTCTACCTCCAGCACGAGGTGCAAACCACCCTGGAGATCAAGGCCCAAATGGATCTTGTCTTTGGGTGGCACGGCAAAGATGGTACAGGCGATGATCACCAGCGCCACCACTCCGAGTTTGATCAGTAGGTCCCGTTTCACTGTATCTCCATGCGCCTTCGGATATCAGGCCAAGAGCTTATGAGGTTAGTTTTTCACCACCGAGTCCACGTAATCACGCCGTATGCGCAGCTTTAGCCCGTTTCCCACCTCGATCCGGACCGTGCCCCGCTCTTGCTCCACCTTATCAATCTGCCCCATGAGTCCGCCGCGGGTGACGATGCGGTCCCCCTCCTTCAGGTTGCTCAGCATATCCTGCATCTCTTTACGTTGCTTCTGCTGTGGACGGAAAATCAGGAAATAAAAAATTAAAACCAGGGGCAGGATCATATAAAGAAAACTCCACGGATCTCCTGCTCCCCTTCCAGTCTGTGCTGCTTGAGCGTAGGCAATAGCAATAAACACAACGCGTTCCTCCCAGAGCTAAATCAGACATTACTTACATTATATAGCACCTTCAACCCCAAAAGGCACCGGAAAAAAAGCCGCATACGCCGGTTGACAACCTTGCCAGGCGCTGTTAAGGTCCGTGTGACGTCGGTATCCTAGGCAGAACGTCTCAAAGCCGTAGACTTACCATGTTCCCTGGCACGTTACGCTCTCGTATTCTCGGCTGCTTGCTTGGCTTACTGCTCAGCCTACAACTTCCCGCATGGATTGCAGCAGAACCGTCGCTTGCGGATGGCAGCTCACTGTATACGTTTGGTCTGCACCTCTTTCGTCTTGGGGACTATTATCGCGCCATCACCGAACTCAAACGCTTTTCACTTCTCTTTCCCCAGCATCCTCAACATCCCGCCGCGCAAGTCCTCCTTGGTCTTGCTTTCCAGGAAGAAGGCGAACTCGACAGCACGATCGCACACTTTCAGGGCCTGCGCGCCGCGTACCCAGACACCGACGTCGATCGCATTGCATCGTTCAAGCTGGGCGAAATCCGATTTAGCCAACACCAATACCAGAAAGCGGCGACACATTTTCACCGGTTCCTACAGCGCTTTCCGGACGGGCCGTTAACGGACCGCACGACCTATCTGCTCGGGCTTTCATGGGCGCTGCACGGGAACCCGACGCAAGCGCAGCAGGTCCTCCGAACACTCCCCGTCAACACGGCATGGTCAGAGCAGGCGGCGGCACTCCGGCACGAGCTGCAAACGGCAACGCTACCCCAGCCCAAATCGCCCCGGCTGGCTGGCGCCTTAGCCGGCATTTTGCCTGGCGCCGGACATCTGTACCTCGGGAAACCCCGCCACGCGATTACCGTGTTTCTGTTAAATGGTCTCTTCATCACGGGCACGGTATACGCTGTACTCGAAGGCCTGGAAATCGCCGCCGTCATTTTGTTCTACTTTGAAACTGGGTGGTATCTCGGCAATATCAACAGCGCTGTCGGATTCGCACACGCCCACAACCGGCAGCAACCGCAAGCCGTACGCGACCGGCTTGTCAACACGTATGCCCCGGCGGGCCTGACGTTGCAGCAGATGCAGTTACCGGGAATTGGCCTCCGTCTCAATTTTTAGTGGATCGTGATGGGTTGGGAGCTGCGGGCCACCCACGAACCACTAGACCGAAGTTCCTCCCGTGATTCGGCGACAACTTGTTGAAATAAAAACTCAAAAGCCTGAAACGAATTGACCT
>CBCXVS010000394.1:0-5680 GCA_965178525.1 uncultured bacterium
TGACCTGGCTGGGCTCCCTCCATCGTTTGGGGGAGGATAGCCTACCTCATTAACTATTGGGGAACAACCCTATTGAGTTATCGTCAAAACTAACAGCCCTACATTGAAGAATTTCTTTGCCGCCCGGCTGTCGAGAAGCAAAAGAAAATTTTTCATGTGGATCTCCAAGCAAATGAGGGCGTGGATATCGTCGCTGATCTTTTACAAAGCGACACGGTGGAGAAAATTAAAGAATTAGGCGTACAGACGATATTGTGCGCAAATTTATTAGAACATGTTGAAGATGTACAGTTAGCAGAAAAAAATCTAACTGAAGCGCTACTCAGCGAGGGTTATTTAATGCTTTCTGTCCCTTATAAGTTTGCATATCATCCGGTCCCGATCGATAATGGAATACGTCCTACAGTGGAAGCATTGATCAACATTTTTAAAGATCTCAATTTTGTAAAAGGTGAAATTGTGGAGTGTGGGCGTTTCTATGAAAATTTTGACGAAAGTTGGTTATCGATTTTAAAAAATCTCTTTAGAGTTTATAAGCCTATTTATAAGCCGTCTAACTTTATACGTTCAATAAGATTCTCCAAACATCTAATATCCAAAGTCAGTGCGACGTGTTGTGTTTTTAGGAAAGATTTAGAGATGTAGCTGTTTTCGCTTTTTCGCTCGTATCAGGCTAACTCCGGAAGGTGTGACCCTCCATTCCCTTGCATCCCAACGGATGATGGGTTTTTTCTGGTCACCGCATTGGCGAGTCGCAAGGCCACACAGCGCTATCTCAGAGGAGATGAGCCGGTATGAGCAAGATCAATTGGCGTCCCGAAACTGCAGAAGAAGAAGCTCGGATGATGCCGCACCTTGATCCCGAGGAACGCGACATCTTAGAAGCCCAGAATGCCGAGGAGTATGAATTCCCGCCACCGGCGAGCCCGGAGGAAATTCAACAGTTCCAGATCACAGCCCGCAACACCCTGGCCAAGTCCGAACGGATCGGGCTACGGCTGACCAAGGCCGACTTGGAGGCCATCAAAGTCCGTGCAGTGAAGCAAGGGATCGGATACCAGACGCTCATCGCCAGCCTCGTACGCCAGTATGTGACCGGACAACTCGTCTCACGCGATGAAAGTCTGGCAACATCATAGGGGCGCTCATCGCGCTCCTACAGCGCTTTGACCTTGGGATAATCACCGACATCGATCCCAAACGCCTCAGCTTGATGCAGCAGATCCAGCGCGTTGCGCACGTGCGCATAATCGATCATCATGCCGTCATAGGTGACGGCAGCCCGCCCGGCGCGTTCCGCTTCGTCCATGGCTCGCAGCACCCCCTTATTCCATTCGATCTCTTGCTCGGTGGGGGCAAAGATCTCATTGGCGATCGGGATGGCCGAGGGATGGATCAGCAACGCGCCCCGGTACCCGACCTCGCGAACGCGCTGCAACTGTGCCCGCACCAGCTCCGTGTCGCCCACTTCGAGTGAGCCGCCCGCGATCGGATATTCGATACCCGCGGCGCGGGCCGCGAGCAAGACGTGCGACGCCATGTAGAGCGTTTCCAGTCCGGTGCGCGTCCATTTGTAGCCGACCGCCTTCGCCACGTCACCCGAACGCGACCCGCCGCCGCCGATGATGTTGCCCACGCGTGCACAGGCGGTGGCGAGTTCGTACGCCTTCAGGATGCCGCGCGCCGTCTCCGGCAAGGCCATGATTTCGACCGTCCCCACGGGGAGTCCGGCCTTGCGCTCGCACAGTTCGATCCAGGCGTCAACCTTCAGAATCTCTTCCACGCGTTCGAGTTTCGGCACCGCCACGGCGATCAGGCCTTCGGTCACGATGGCATCGATGTCCTCAGCTGTTAAACCCGTATCGATGCCGTTGACACGCACCACAATCGGCATGCCGCGCGCTCGCGAGCGTTCGATACCCGCCCGCACAGTCTGCCGCGTCTCGACTTTTTCAGCGATCGGCACGGCATCTTCGAGGTCGATGATAAGGGCGTCCGGTCCATACTGGGGCGCTTTATCGATCCAGTCCGGACGGTTGCCGGGGACGAAGAGAACCGAGCGGTATTGTTTCATGGCGCCTCCTCCTTGTGGCTGAGATATATACCCCGTATCATAACACAGCGCCTAACGCTGCGCTCCTGAGACCTCCTCGGCGAAAAACCATCGTCTTCACCCAGCTTATCGTGGCAAATTGGCACTCCCATCCGGCAACTCTTGATATAATGGCATAGCGTGGCCTCATGGCCTCCTAGAGCGGCACAGGACCGCCACCGAGACCGGCAACGTATCCATTACATTCACCATGAATACATCTTGAGAAGCGCTGATGAGCCTTGCAAGCCGTAGTATTCACAAATTGTTGAAAGAAGACTTTGGCGGCGCCAGCCCTCTGCTTGTGGACCCGGCCACACGCGACACACTCGTCGATGAGATCACACAACGACTTGATCGCATCGAGGGCGTGGACACCAAAGTCTACCTATTCATGCCTGACGACGAAAAAGCGCGTCTGCTTTGCACCTTTGCCGTGATTGACCCCCACCAGCCTTACTACTACTCGTCTCGCAACGACTTTCGCCTCGTGCTCGACGAGCAACGGGCGCTCCTGATCCAACATGGGCGAAATGGCGGACAGGCCGTGGTCAGTGACGTGGACGAAATCGTCCAATTTGTCTCGCATTGTCAACAACGGCTGGCGAGACGCAGGGCATTGCAGGCCAAGCGCAAGAAAATTCGCGACTTGCAGGCCCAGGCGATTATCGCGCAAGTCAAACAGATGGCGAAAGCGGAACGGTTCGACTTCATGACCGAAACCGATCGTCAAAAACTCAAGCTCTTCGTCAAGCTCTCTGCGAACCACAGCATTGAACTGCACATCCCCTTTAAGCAGTTTGAGCACATGCTGCCGCAGTTGCGGGCGACGATTGTCTCGCTACGAGAGCTCCATGCGAGTGGCATTCGGTTCAAGATCGTGGGCCGCCGCGCCTTGCCCTGGCGGCAAAGCTGGGTGTCGCACGAGTCCTTATAGGCCGTGTAGAGATAGAAAGAAGCGCCCCCCATGGCTATCCGTATCGACGCCAAAGAACTCCTCGACCTGTTACGGCTGACGCCGCCGGAGCAGAACATCATGCTGCTTGGCAAGCACGGCATTGGCAAGTCCGAGATCATCACGCGGTTCTATGACCAGGACAAGCCGATGCCGGTGGTCGCCTTCTTCTTGGGACAAATGAGCGACCCAGGCGACCTCATCGGGCTCATGCATAAAGACGAAACCAGCGGCCAATCCATCTTCCTACCCCCCTATTGGTGGCCGGTGGACGGACAGCCCATCGTGCTCTTTTTGGACGAACTGAACCGGGCGCGGCCTGAAATCTTGCAATCCGTGCACGAACTGGCGCTCAATAAAACCCTCGCGGGCAAGCGCTTGCCGGCTGGAAGTATCGTCATTTCGGCGGTCAACGAGGGCGGCGAATACCAGTTGACCGATCTCGATCCGGCCCTGGTATCGCGGTTTAACCTATATGAGTTTGCGCCCACCGTCGAGGATTGGCTGCTGTGGGCGAACGAGCATGGCGTCGACTCGCGGGTCATCGCGTTCATCCAAGAACGCAACGCCTATCTCGATGGCGATGAAACCAGCTATGATGAGGCGTTGCTCACGAGCCACGCCGGACTCGTGAAAACGCCGGACCGCCGCGCCTGGGTCCGGGTGTCGCAGTTGATCCAGCCGCTTGAGCGCATCGACGACCTGCACATCAAGATCATCGCCGGCATCGTGGGAACGGCGGCGGCGTTGGCGTTCAAGCAAAGCTTGGCGCGGACGTTGCCGGTCACCGCCGAGCAACTCCTGAGGGATTTTCGCCGCCACCGGAAAACGCTCGACCAATTGCCGCTTCAGGATTTTGTTCTGCTCAACGAACAGCTGGTCTTTTGGATCAGCGGCGACCGGGTCGAACCGGAGCAAGCGGATCGCGCCCGGACCCATCTGCTGGCCTATATGCGCTATTTGCACCGCACGAAAAAACGCGAAGCGTTGGCCCATTTGACATCGATGTTCGAGAACCCCAAGTTCGAGCCGGCCATGACGTTCGCCGCGGCGTCACTGGAGATTATCGAGCTGTTGACCGCCTATATCGAGGGCATCAAGGTGGAGTGACATGTCGGCACGGGACCGAATCAGCGCGATCGTCGAAAAATGGTTTGTCGTGGAACCCCTCTTCTTTGCCGTGTGGACCGCCCATGCGCTCGGGGTCAACCCGCGCATCCGCACCATTCGCGTGGGCCAAGGCCGGATCGAGTACAACCCGGCCTTCATCGAGGCGCTGCCTCGCCGGTCTCTAGAAGACATGCTCACGTTGGAAGCGATGCGGATTGTGTTGAAACACCCCTATGCTCGTCGCCAGGACCGCGCCGAACGGGCCTACGCCGCCAGCAACCTGACGTTGCAAGAATACCTCCACACCAGCCTGCCGCTTCCCCGCGCCCGTGATATCTTCGGGCACGAGCAGTTCGATCAGCAATTTTATGAGTTTTACTACCACAAGCTCTTAGAGATCGAACCCGAGGCAGGATTGGCCATGGCCGCCGGCGGTCATGCCAGCGACCTTCTTGCCGCCTACGCCGACCCGCAGGTCAGCGGACAGCAGAATACAGAAGGCTGGGGCGCCGATGACTTGCTGGCGAGCGCCATCAACGACAAGATCCGCACGGCGCAGGAAACCGGCGCTTGGGGGACCGTCGCCGGCCGCTGGAAGGAACACCTGGTCGCGGCGCTACGGCCCAAGTTGAATTATCGCGCCGTGCTCCGGCAATTCCGAACCAGCGTGTTATCCATTCGCCGCCGGCTGACCCGGATGAAGCCGAATCGGCGCTATGGCTTTCTCTACATGGGCAGCCGCTACGACTTCACCACCCGGCTGCTGGTCGCGGTCGACGTCAGCGGTTCGATGCGCAGCCAGGATGTGGCGCGTGGCTTTGGCGTCATCAACCAGTTTTTTACCTACGGGGTCGCGTCGATCGACGTGGTGCAGTTCGACACGGAGATCAAGGGGCCGCCGATGACGTTGAAGCGGGCGCGCCACGAGATCGAGGTCATGGGACGCGGCGGTACGAGCTTTACGCCGATCATGGATTTCATCGATGCGCATCGCGATTACGATGGCGTCATCGTCTATACCGACGGCTATGCGCCCGTTCCTCGGCCGCCAAAGAATCGCCGGACGCGTATTCTGTGGTTGTTCATCACGGAGGCAGCCTACCGCAGCATGCAGCCGCGCCTGTGCGCTATTGGGCGCGCCGCGTTTCTCAAAGAGACGTAATAGGAGCAGCGGATTGTGGAAAACATGTGGGTGGCATTGCCGTCTTTGTCCCGCACGGTATCGAAGTAACTCAACATATTTTTATACCAGGGCGCCCAGTGGGGGCGAAGTAAACCCAACAGAAATATCGCGCGACTCATTCTCGTCCCTCTATAGGATGTCATCTGGCGTCGCACGCGATCGGGAGCGTGCTATACTTTATGCGTTACGTCACGCGGAACATGTTGGCATACGACCGGTATGATTCAGTCATTTCGTGACAGAGATACTGAAACCTTGTTTAATCCGAAGTTCCCCTGGCAGAATAGGCGGAGGGTTAAGTAGATCAACAGGTTGGCCCAATTCAAAAGTCCATTTACAT
>CBCXVS010000395.1:0-5642 GCA_965178525.1 uncultured bacterium
ACTTTTGAATTGGGCTAACCTGTTGATCTACTTAACCCTCCGCCTATTCTGCCAGGGGAACTTCGGTCTAGAGCGCCTTGCAGATTGAAAGCTAAGGACAGATTGACGAGAGTCGAACTGTGACGGATGACGTGCTGCGCCCGCTCTGCAAAGATAAGCGTCTCTTGCCAGCGGTCAATAGCAGGTTGCACATGCAGTCGGCCAAGATATGCTAAACCGAGCGCTTCGCTGGCTCTCGCACAAAGGCGATCATCATATTCCTGACGGCCAATATCGAAGGCGCGCTCGGCAAGTTCGTGTGCTTGCTCAGCTTGTCGTGCGTGGCGATACGCTTGAGAAAGCACCTCCATGATATGTCCGCGTAATCTTGGCTCGGTATCGCCTAGAGTACCGAGGATATCATGTAGTTCCGGGACATGGGGTGGCAAGACGCCGAAAGGAACCGAGGCATGCGTGAAGTGAAGCTGAGTCTGCCACATGAGGGCTCGCCCAAGGCCGGGTTGGTCTCCTAACATCCGGAAAGCTGCCGTGGCTCTCTCAAAATGATCCAGAGCGGGACCAACATCCTGGCTCCACCAATAGGCCATGCCTGCCTGAAGATACAATGCAGCTTTTTCTTGCTCCACAAAATCTTCGATGTCTGCCACAGCTTGGATCGCCGCTTCGTAATAACACACGGCGTCCTCCCAGGCAAACATAGCGTAGGCTTGATCTCCCGCCTGTCTCGCATAATCCAATACGGTCTGGGCAGGAACCAAATCCCCTGCCTCCACCATATGGTAAGCGATCTCAAGCACATGCTGCTCCAGATTGCCGGCGTAAAGGCGTTCCAACGCCTCGGCAATCTGCAGATGAAGACGTTGGCGCTGCGCTATGCTGAGCCGAGCCGTAAAAGCGTGCCGAATGAGCGTATGCGCAAACCGGATATGATCATCTTCACGCACCAAGAAACCATGCTCCACCCCTGCTTCTACGACCTCTTGGATAACCGCGGCATCGGTCTGCCCCATCACCTGCAGTCGATCTATGGAAAACGTCTCTCCCAGGCACGCCGCAAGGGTGAGAACAGGGAGACAAAATCCCGGCAGAGATT
Source organism: uncultured bacterium (assembly GCA_965178525.1). Taxonomy (GTDB): domain Bacteria; phylum Tectomicrobia; class Entotheonellia; order Entotheonellales; family Entotheonellaceae; genus CBCXVS01. Next base: position 1,094 of record CBCXVS010000395.1, read on the forward strand.
GCATCCGCACGGCAATCGCATCCGACAAGCTTGGCGGCAGCTCAAGCGTCTCCAAGTTGCGGCGGCGCACGGCCAGGTAGCCGCCCCGCGTATACAACGCCCCGCTGCGGAGCAGATGATGCACCGCTTCCTCAATAAACAGCGGAATGCCCTGCGTCGCCTCCCACACCGCGCGCACCAGTTGTTGCGTGGGCCGTCTGATACCCAGTTCCCGCAGCAGGATTCGGGTCTCGGCCTCATCCAGACCGGGCACCTCGATCTCTCGGGCGATCACCTCGCGTTGCAACCGGCTCAGAAGGCGGCCCAAGCGCGTCTCGGACGCCACGGGACGCGAGCTACCCAGCAGAAGTAAGGGCGCTAGCCGCTCTTCGGTCAGGGCAAAGGCCAGATAGTCAAACAGATCGAGCAAGGACTGGTCGGCCCAGTGCAGGTCATCGAGCACCAGCAGCATCGGGGTGCACAGGGAAAAAATCGTCGTCGCACGGGCCACCGTCATCATAAACCGAAGCTTATCCGATTCCGTATCCTCCGAGGCAACGTCCTGGAGATAGGGGATAGACGGGCTGGAGAGGTGCCGTAACATCTCGATCTCGCTGTCCTCCAAAACCCGCTCGGATTCAAAGCGTGGCAGGAGCGAGGCAAAGGGCGCATAAGGTTCCGTCAAGGTCTCTTGGCAGGACCCGGTCGAGACCTGAAAGCCTTGCTGCACGGCCATGGCCTGGATTTCTTGCAGCAAGCGGCTCTTACCGACCCCTGCGAGTCCTTGGAGCAGCAACACCCGGGGTTGCCCACTCATGACATGATAGAAATGCTGTTTGATATCCGAGAGGAGGGAACGGCGTCCCACAAACTGTGCTGCACTCATGACGGTTTTTCCTGTCCGTGTGGCTGCGCTTTCAACGTGAGACGACAAGTTTACACCAGATCACAGGCGGAAACATAAGGATTATGTGTAAATTACGTGGGGATTTTGTGACGATTTTGTGACATCCCCGTCAGCATCTATGCGCCCCGCCCCTCCGGACCGCATAGATGGAGCAAAACCGCCTGGCAATACCAGCCTGCACGGGGCTTGTCAGACCGTGGCGGCTATCGCACAAGCGACTCGGTCACGAGCCGCTTCATCACCTCCTCCCAACAGGCATTGGCCAAGACGCGCACCTCATCCGGCGTTCGCGTAATATAATCTTGCGGCACGCTGATGATCGGATAATCCGGCATGCGTAGGGACGCAGCCTGCATGCGGCCACCGGCGAGAAAATCGGCGGTGCAGACCGCCACAGCCGGAATGCCACGCGTTTCCAGCATGATCGCATCGTGCACACTGCACGCAATGCATGAGCCTCAAGCTCCCATCGCGGTAATCACAACATCACAGCTTGCGCTCAGTTCGGCAATGACCGATGTCGGCGCCACACGTGAATACGTCGGCTTGCGGCGGTGCATCACCTTCGCCACCTGAAACCGCTCACCGAGCCGCTCCGCCATCGTCATGAGAAACACATCCGCCTTTTCCTTGCTATTATCCAGCAAACCGAGCACCTTACCCTCTAGAGAGGACAGGCGCGGCGCCGGAGACATGACATCCTCCACCCGCAGCGTCGGGTCCCAAATTTCCACCCCATCTGTCACTGGCTCTGTCATGCTTTGTTCCTTCTGAAGCGTGGTTAGTGGTTAGAAATTCTTTTCGTCACCGAGCGGCTGCGATCCACATTGCCCCAGCCGGGCACCCACGCGGAGTGGCGTCCCGCCCCGCCGCCGTAGATCACCAGGATTTCATCCGGTGTGCGGACCAGGGGAATCCGGAGATCGTCCCGGTTATAATCAAGCCAGCGCGGCCACAGGTCGCGGGGCACATCATCGCTGTACATGCCGCCGAGGCGGACGTCGGCATACGATTTACGCGCATATTCGTACAGATAATACTTGATATCCGTCTTGGTCCAACCATCGCTGGCGATATCGTGGGCATGCTCGGGGCCGACCACGACCAATAGCTCCCCGCCACGATACATATTGGCACTGCCGATATTGGCCATGCAATCCGCAAACGTCCGCATAATTCCCAGCGCCTTGTTGTTGAAAAAGTCGCTCATGCTGTAGGGCGCGGCGGCGGCCAAGACGGTGACGGTGCTGTCCTCAGGCGCAAAGCCGCGTTCGACATGGAGCGGCTCCCACGGGCTCTCCGCTTCGTTTTCGGCGATGCAATAGGTAAATTTGCCCGGGTGGCCGAGGGTGGACTGATCCGTACCGCCTGGCAAAGCCCCACCGAGATTGTTCAGGATTAATCGTGCCGCCCGACCAATGGTGGCGTTAGCGCGCCAGCCCTGGCCAAACAGATTGTAGCCGGCGTTAATATTGAGGTCGCGCGTGATCGGACCATTGACAATGAGTAACGGGGTTGACACATGGGTCGTGGCAATCACCCCGTGCAGCCCAAAACGCGGATCCAGCAATGCCTCGATAGCCGCGAGCACGACTGGGAAGTGGGCAGGCTGACAGCCGGCCATCACGGCATGCACGGCCAACCCTTCGACCGTGGCTTCCCCAAAGCGTGGCGGCACCTGGCCCACGACGTCTGCCGGGTCGCGCGGCACGGCCTCGAGCATCTGGCGTACAAGTGGCTCGGTTGGCGGTACGACCGGCAGCCCGTCACTCCATTCTTGTTGGAAAAAATGCTCAATCGCCGCCCAGGCATCCGGCAGGCGCATGCGTTCGACCATAGGGGTATCCTCTGCTCAGTGGGAACGTGTGGCGCGTGTGACGGGATGGTACTCTACATCAAACCCTGGCGACGGGCAATATCGGCGGCTCGCGTACGGTTTGTCGTCTGTAGATACCTGGACAGCAATGACGTTGTTGGTTCATGCGCGGCGGGCTTTGCGGCGGGCACTCTCCAACACTCTGGGAGTAGGTTTTACCAGAGACATATCCTGGATCGTGTTGGGCTTCAAACATCGTGCGCACGGAGGCTGCCACGCTTGCTCACGGCAAAGCGCGGCGTTTTCGTGCGCACACCAGGCTCTTTGAGTTATGACCACGTCTCAACTCGCCGACGGGCGGTTGACCGTACAGGTCTTGCAAGAAAAACGGGGTCAGAGTGAATGATGGCATGTCAAGAGAAAATGGACTCTGACCCCGTTTTTCACCATTTCTCACCATTTTTCACAGACTTGATGCCTGACACTATACTGGCTCTGTCAGTTCAGAGGCGCCTGAACGATCCCAGTACCTATGTCGTCTTCCTCGAAACCCGGAGCCAGCGTACTAGTGTCGCCCCTGGCGACTAGCTGCGCAATGAGGGTCTGGCTTTCCACTCCACCCGTCGCCTCTCGAAGCTTCTGCGCCCACAGGGCGGCGACGCCGGCCGCGTGAGGGGTGGCCATGCTGGTGCCGTCCATTGAGACGAGACCACCTCCCCGTCTGGCGGAGATCACATCCACGCCGGGTCCCGAAACATCGACCTGGTTGTTAGAGAAGTTGGCAATCGAGAGACCGGCCACGCCTTGCTGGAGGGCGCCGACAGCGATGACGCCGGTTCCGGCGGCTGGAGGGGAGACCGCGATCTCGAAGTCAGGCCGGTTGCTCTCATTGCCCGAAGCGGCAACAATCACCGTCCCCTGGCCGAAGGCGCCTTGCGCCTGCACCGCATCGGCGAGGGCAGTGAAAAGATTGATGTTCGCACGATACTGCTCCAGAGCGATCGAGGTCGCCGGATTGATGTCCAGTCCGAAGACATTGACGAGATCGTCGACAAACCCGGGGAAATCGATCCCCAGGGACATGGAGATGATGTGAGCCCCCTCGTTCACGGCCCACTGAATGGCCCTGGCGATGGTCGCGGAAGAGCCACCACCCTCTCCGAGCACCTTGCCGATGAGAGCACGCTGAACGCCGCGGGCCACGCCGATCCGGAGGTTGCCGACGTCCCGACCGAAGATCGTTCCGGCACAGTGCGTACCGTGTCCGTGCCCATCGTCGTCGCCCTCTTCGGTGAAGTTCTGCCGCACCAGCTCCACGCCCTGGAAGGCGACATGATTCGGATCTATCCCTGTGTCGAGAACGGCGACCGTGATTCCATTACCGGTGAAAGGAGAGTCCGTTGCGCGGACGGCCTGGACGCCCCAGGTAGCCTCTGCCGCGGCCGGCTCAGCGGCATCGTTAGTAGCCGTCGGTTCGATGAGCTTCATCGGCATCGACTCGGCGATGGCCCGGACGCGAGGGTCGCGCCGCAAGTCGGCGCGCTCGGCCTGGGTCAAAGCCGCTTCTTCCAGCTCCATAGTTTCCGCCCCCCTCCGACCGCGGCGGGGCCGGCTGCACCGACTAGGATTCCCCCCTCTGGGACGACCGGGCGCTGGCTGCGCAACACGATGAATTCTCATTCTGCCATTTCACTTCCTCCTTGTTCATCTTCGGGTCATGCTGTATAGACGTCCGCAAAGTTGCACAGAGCCGGAAAAAAAGGGGTCAGACCGGAATGGCCTTAAGTCAAGCCAACTCCTTTCTTGATGAAGCAGTTACGCCGATTGCCTGAGACCGACTCTCCTCT
>CBCXVS010000396.1:0-5581 GCA_965178525.1 uncultured bacterium
AGCCCGGGCGTCCTGGCGGTCCGCGCCCCGGAAATGATGAACACGGGATCCGCGAAGGACGCGAAGGGGCGCGAAGGGTACGGATGCCTGACGTCTGCTAGGCGAGTTTGCGATCCAGGTTATACGCGGCGCTAATGAGCCCGAGATGTGTGAATGCCTGCGGATAATTGCCCAGATGCTCGCCTCGGGGACCGAGTTCTTCGGCATAGAGCCCGAGATGATTGGCGTAGCCTAGCATTTTCTCGAAGTTAAAACGGGCGCCTTGTAGGTCACCGGCACGGGCTAGGCATTCGACGTACCAAAAGGAGCACATGTTGAAGGTCCCCTCCTCGCCGGCGAGCCCATCGGACGCCGCGTCGCCCATCTTATAGCGGTAGACCAGCGAGTCATCGACGAGGTCTTCCTGGATGGCTTGCATGGTCGAGAGCCAACGCGGGTCGGTGGGACCCACGAAGAACGTCATGGGCATCATCAGACTGGCGGCATCGACGGTGGTGGACCCTTTGTGTTGCACAAAGGTCTTGCGTCCGGGATCCCAAAAGTTCTCAAAAATTTTGAGGTAAATGTCGTTCTGCACCTTGTGCCAGCGATCGAGTGGGGCGGGAAACGAACGCTTCTGCGCCAGTCGGATACCCCGGTTGATGGCGACCCAACACATGAGGCGTGAATACAGAAATTCCTGTTGACCGCCTCGTACTTCCCAAATGCCTTCGTCCTTCAGGCACCAGTGGTCACAGACCCAATCGATTAATCGTACGAGGTTGGTCCAGAAATCGTAGGAAATAAGATTGCCGTATTTGTTGGAGAGGTAGACCGAGTCCATGAGTTCGCCGTAGATGTCGAGTTGCAGCTGATCGTAGGCCCCATTGCCAATGCGGACGGGGGATGACTGTTTGTAGCCTTCGAGGTGGGTCAGACTGGACTCCGTGAGTTCGTGGCGGCCATCGATACCGTACATAATCTGCAGCGAGCCGTCAGGATTGAGTTCGCCGCAGCGCTCCTCGATCCAGTGCATGAAGGCCGCGGCTTCCTCCGTGTAGCCTAGACGTATGAGTCCGTAGAGGGTGAAAGAGGCATCCCGAATCCAGGCGTAGCGGTAGTCCCAGTTGCGCTCACCGCCGATCTCTTCCGGCAGCGCAAAAGTGGGAGCCGCGACGATCGACCCATAGCGTTTCGACGTTAGGAGTTTCAACGTCAACGCGGAGCGGTTGACCATCTCGCGCCAGCGGCCCCGGTAGGATGAGCGGCCCACCCACCGGTGCCAGAAATTCATCGTGTCTTTAAAGGCACGCGGGACATAATCCGGGTCGTTTGACAGCGATTCTGCCCCAGGGCGGGCCTGCTCCAAAATAAAGGCGGCGGTCTCGCCTGTGCCCAGCGTGAATTCGGCAACAGCCGTCCCATTCTTACCTGTACCGGCACATGCGTGCACAAACGGAGTGCGGTCTTATCCGGTCCTGCTGACGTGAAGATGACCTCGCCATCCTGCTGTTCCACCTTGTGGTGGGCTCGGGCGTAATCGAAGCGCGGCTCACACACCATGCGAAAGCGGACTTCGCCCCGAACGGTCTTGGCACGCCGTATCAGGGAGTGCGCCGGAGCCGAACCGGCCTCGTCTACCGGCATGAAATCCGACACTTCCGCGACGCCTTCTTGTGACAGAAATCGGGTGAGGAGGATGTTCGAATCCGGCAAATACATCTGTTTATGCTGGGCTTCTTCCAGCACTGGAGCGAGCCGGAAGTGGCCGCCCTTGCCATGGTCGAGGATCGCGGCAAAGACGGTGGGGGAGTCGAAGTGCGGGTAGCACATGAAATCGATCGAGCCATCCATACCTACGAGGGCCACGGTATAGAGATCGCCGATGATGCCGTAATTCTCGATGGGCTGATAGGTCATGGTGCATTGCTCCTCGTACCTGTTGGCGTGATGTACCCTTTTTAGCTATCAGCTGTCAGCCGGAAAGGCAGGAAAAGATCATTCTGTAGCTCCCAAGGGCCAAGAAGGAATGACGCCGCTCCAGCATAAGTTCGTATCCCTTTTTAGCTGACAGCTGATAGCTGACAGCTGATAGCTAAGCGCCCTTAATTTTCTTATAAACCACTGGGATCAGAGCGAGAACAGCGAGGCCGATGAGGGCGATCAGAATTTGCGGCGTGAGAATGCCGCTGGCGCTGAACGCCTCGCCGGAGTCGAAAATGCTACCGAGTCCCGCGCCTACGGTCGCGAAGACAAAGGCGCCGGGGATGATGCCGATGCCCGTGCCAATCACATACGTTGACAACGCCACGCCCAAGAACGCCGGTAACAGATTGACGACGAAAAAGGGGAACAGGGGCACGAGCCGCAAGACGAGCAAATAGCTCAAGGCATTTTCCTGAAATCCTGCCTCCATTTTTTGCAACCACGGGCCGGCCTTCGCACGTAGGACGTCGCCGAGCGCCGTTTTGGCGATGAGAAAGAGCGCGGTGGCGCCGACGGTGGCGCTAATGACAATGTAGATCGTGCCCCAGATGGCCCCGAAAAGAAAGCCGCCGGTGATGCTCAGCACCGCCCCGCCGGGCAGCGAAAACGCTACGGCGACGGCATAGGCGAGCATGTACACGAGCCCTGCCAGGAGGCCCCATGACTGTACCCAGGCTAGCAGCGCTTCGCGGTTGGCGCGTAAAACGTCGAAGCTTATATAGCGATGCAGGCCAAGTGCAAAGAAGACCACCAAACCCGCGATCAATACCAACAGGGGTATCAGACGTCCGAACGAGAACGATTTTGCCGGGGTGGCAGGTGAATCAGCCTGTGCCATGATGCGTCTCCTATGAAAAAAGGACTGAGGACTGAGTCAAAGACGTTTTTCCTCATTTCCGGGCGCTGCAGGTGCGGCATGACGACTCCTACGTGAAAGTCCATAGCCACATAGACGAAGTCTCTAGCCGTAGGATGGGTGGGGCGTGCCAGGCGTCATGAGCACATCCTGCCGAGGAACCACCCTACGGAACACGATTGACAAGGCTGTACATCTCCGCTTACTTTTTCACAACGATAGGATAGTCTGGTGTGGGATTGAGGGGGCATGAATAGACATAGGACCCCTCTTTGAGGTCAATGTGGTAATCTTGGGTCTTGCCAGTGATCAGACCCCCGCCTGAGACTTTGGGTAGCGTTAAGCGGCCAAAACCGCTACCGCGCAGGTAAAATCCCAGCTCATAGGGGACGTTTTTGTTCATCACCCGGAAGATGTAGGGGCCGGGCTTCAATTCCAGCGGTTTGGAGGCGTTGAGACGTTTGTTGCCGGTTTTGCGGTTGATGGCTTTGCAATTCGTGGCAGAGTGGGTCTGGAAACCGTGGTCCTGGCCTTCCGGTTCGACGAACTGACAGCCCGTCTGCGTAAGTGTGATGACAGTGGGCGCTGCCTGTGCAGCACCAACGGCGAATATCACCAGGGCAAGAGCACTGAGGACGCTGAATACGGCGCAATGAAGCGGGCGGGTACGGGTCATGATGATTACCTCCTGAGCATACAAGGTTCACAGCATCGACCGAGCGATATATGTCTCTCTGTTTCTTTGGACGCCTGGCACAGGAAAAGGTTACAAGAAAATGTAACCTTAACACCCTGGCGACGGGAAGCCGTGTATCGTCTTGTGTAGAAATTGCCGCACCCGGTGGCGCATTTCATTGGGGAGTTGCTCATAGGACAGGGAACGCGTCACACGCAGGGTTCCGGTATAGGTGTTCATAAAGGCGGTGCAATCCGTGCAGCCACGCAGATGCGCTTCGAATATGCCGGCCGTCTCCGAGTCCATCACGCCGCTGATGTAGTCGATAATGGCCTCCGTGACTTTTTGGCAGGTCCAGTGGCTTGTCGAGGCCGCGTGTGTATTGTCTTTCATAAGCGTGGATTCCCTTCGGTCATGTCCTCATGCCGGCAGGTTGCCAAGCGAGGCCGCGGGCTGTCCGCGCAAAAAGAGGCGGGCGCGATGCAAGCGCGATTTGACGGCCGGCACGCTGAGCCCGAGGATGGCGCCCGTTTCCCGCTGTGAGAGTCCTTCCAGGTCGTTCAGCACCACGACCGCTTTGTCCAGCGGGCGCAGCGTCTCGATCGCTTGCCGCAGCAACTGGCAGGATTGTTCGCGAACGAGAGCGCTTTCGAGGTCGTGGGACCAATCGATGATGGGCCGTTCCCGGTGATGGCCATCTTCTATGAATTGGGGGAGATAATCATCGATCAACACTTCCTGACGCCGCGTCCGGCGGCGCAGCCGGCTGATCGCCGCATTCGTCGTGAGACGATAGAGCCAGGTCGAGACGGCAGAGTCGCCGCGAAACGTCTGGGCCTTTTCATACAGCGTGAGGAACACTTCCTGCATAATTTCCTCCGCTTCGGCCTCATTGCCAAGCAAATACATCGCCTGGCGGTATATCCTGGGACTGTGGCGCTCAAACAATACTTCAAAGGCGGTCACATCGCCTGCTTGCACCTGCTGCATGAGCTGGGGCTCATCGGCGGTGGCCTGTCGGTTCGGTTTTTCCCCGGGCATCGCTGGCACCTTTCCGTTCCGCGCATGGCTTCACTTCGCGTATGTCGAACGCTAACAGGCGGCTCTCGTAGTGTCAAGACAGTAGACCACGCCAGCGATACGGGCACCCTCTTTTTTTTGGAGTGCCTGAGGTCCTTGCGGTTAGACGCCCAATGTATATCAAAGATGCGGGAAAATTCTTGTACGCCGGACTTGACCCTCCCTGCATAGTATGATGCAATACCGCGGTGGAAACAGGTCTGCATAGTCGACTCATAAAACTGGGTACTTGATGGTCTCTGACGTGCACACGCTACCTATGCGATTGCCGCTAGCGCTTTTGACACCACTTCTTCCATCTTGGCTACCCCTTCTGCATGCTATCCGCAGACCGTTAAGTTGTCCTTACTCAACAGTGAAGAAGGAGATATGGCGATGCAAGGTTGGACCAAAGGTTTCAGAATGAGGTTCTGGGTTGGTACGCTGGCGACGCTCATGGTGATGGGGCTCTTCGCCGCCGCCTTGGCCGAGGAAAAGCCACAGTACGGCGGTGTCATGAAGGTCGCCATTTCCGGCGATCCCCCAAGTCTGGACATGCATCAGGAGACGACTTTCAAGGTCAAAATCCCCATGTCTACCTGTTATAACACCCTGGTCATCTTCGATCCGCATGGATTTCCGAAGATTATTGGCGATTTGGCCAAATCTTGGACATCCTCCAAAGACGGCATGACCTGGACCTTCAAGCTGCACGAGGGCGTGAAATTTCACGACGGCAGTGAGTTGACATCTGCTGATGTCAAGGCCAGTTGGGAGAAGATTGTCTGGCCTCCCAAGGGGACGATCAGTACGAAAAAGAGCTACTACGGGATGATCAAAAGTATCGAAGCGCCCGATCCCTACGCTGCCTCGTTCCTGTCGATGCTGGCCTACCCGCACAATTTTATCTTTGCCAAAAAGTATCTCGATCAAGACATGAATTACTACAAAAAAAACGTTATGGGTACCGGCCCCTTCCCACGAAATAACTGACTCCGAACAGGCGCACCACTCCCGTTCAGGCT
>CBCXVS010000397.1:0-5543 GCA_965178525.1 uncultured bacterium
GTCAATTCGTTTCAGGCTTTTGAGTTTTTATTTCAACAAGTTGTCGCCGAATCACGGGAGGAACTTCGGTCTAGCATGATGATTACCTCTGACCGTGATATGCTCCTGACGGTGCTCAGTAATTTATTGGGGAATGCCGTACGCCACAGTCCACCCAAGAGTCTGATTCGCTGTATCGCGGTATACCATGGCGCCACACCAAAACTGACCATCACGAATCCGGCGGAGACGCTTACGGCTGCGGACCTGCCACATATTTTCGAACGCTTCTGGCGCAAGGATGCCGCACGATCCGATGGCAACCATTCGGGGCTGGGTCTGGCGGTGGTGAAGGCATTTACTGACCTACTCGACGTCGATATACAGGCAGAAATTGATCAACGGCAGGCGTTTTCGATTACCTTGTCTCTGCAGGGTCTGATCTGACTGCGGAGGACATGGCTCAAGGTCACGCTGGCGAGACCATTAAAATTCCACCTGCAGCCGAAATTGTGCGAAGAAGGCGTTGCTTGTCTTCTTAGGAAACGCTTTGCCCGGAAAAAACACGCCGAAAACGAACTTGAACTCTACATTGTCGATTGCCCACACGCCCAGCACATCGATTTCCCTGCCGACATCACGACGCTGTCCCGTTGGCTCCGCATCAATCGCCACGTCACGAAACTCGGTTGACCGTGTATGCTGGCGATACACATGATACATGACGGTCAGAGAGACATCCTGGATCGGTTGGAGGCCCAGGGCTGCAGTGAAAACCAACAGATTACTGAGTTCGGGGTCCAAGGCTTCGCCATAATACTGAATCTCCGTCAGGCTCGCGATCTCTGCCCCGTTGCCCTGCAGGCCGGTTTGGCGGAACCGCGTGTCCGTTGAGCTCTCCGGGGTGTCATCACCGCTGCCAAAGGCAAAGCTTCCGGTCAGGGAGGGCTGCCACGGCAGATCGAAGATATAGGTTAGGCCAACGTCTACCCCCCATGCCCGGATGCGGCGGTCGCCATCTTTGCCCCGCACATGGGCGGCATCGAGCCAGTAAAGCGCTTGCGGTATCAACTCGCCACGGGCCTGAATGCCGAAAAACACCGGACGTTCTCCCAGAGGCTGATGGTCATCCTGCGCGAGCCCATAGGCGGCCAGCGTGAGTCGTGGACCGAAGTCATACTGTCCGTAGAGCTGATAATAATCGGTATCCTCCATGCCGGTGCCATTGATAAAGTCTTTATCCACAACGGCGACTCTGGCAATGGCGGCTTCGAGATAGAATCGAGAGCGGCGATAACGGATGCGGATGGCATCGAGCTCTTCGTCATAAAGCCATTGACGTTCGTCCTCGAATGATTGACGGCCAATCTGCAATGACAAGGGAATGCCGAAAGGCTCCTCAAACTGGACCCACGCTTCTTTCACGCTGAAGGCAATCCGATCCGGCTCATCTTCGTCCGTATCATCCTGGACCGCGATTTCATGTGAGAATTCCAACAACAGCAATCCCTCGATAAACGCCCAAGGTGTGGTCCGAATTTCGAATTGGAGTTCCGGACGGAGGAGGCTTCTGGTATCGTTCTCAGGCGGGGTGAGATCAAAGTTCTGCTGACGCGTGGCTTCGATTTCTACATTTCCTGCCAGTGTCAGCCAAGCCGGCAGCGGCAGCACGGGCGCATGGGTCCCGGGTGACGCCTGCGTCTGATTCGCGTGGATGAAACGGACATGGACGAGCATGAACACGAGCCCAATCATGCATGCCGTACCGATCCCTTGCAACCGGGCACCGCCTCTCATCGTCGACATTCCTCCTTATTGCTCCGTGCCAGAGGCGTTCTCGTGAGGTTACGAGGCGTGGCATTGGCGCTTCGTGACAGCGAAGGGGCGGCCATGCTGAGGAACCACCCGGCACCGTGTCTGTGGGTGCAGGGCAGTGGCGGGTTAGTTCAAGCCGAGATTGGTGAGAATCTGCGTTGTGGCGCGGGCGCGATTGAGCGTATAGAAGTGAAATCCTGGTGCGCCGCCGTCGAGCAGCTCACGGCACTGCCGCGTGGCATAGTCGATGCCATACGCTTCGACGCGCTCCGGTTCCTCCTCGATGGGCGTTAAGTCACGCGCCATAGGTTCCGGAATTTTGGCGCCACAGGTCGCGGCAAAACGTTTAATCTGCGTGAAATTCGTCACGGGGATGATGCCTGGCACAATCGGCACGTCGATACCAGCCGCCCGAGCCCGTGTGACAAAGTCGAAATAATCCTGGTTGTCAAAAAAGAGCTGGGTGATGAGAAAATCGACGCCGTCATCCACTTTCTTTTTGCATACCAACAGATCGGCTGCCTTCGAGGACGCCTGGATATGGCCTTCGGGGTAACAGGCGCCACCGATGCAGAAGTGGTTCAGCGTTTTGATGTGGGCTGCGAGTTCGTTGGCGTAGAGGAAGCCCCAGGCCGATTTGTCAATCGTCTCCTGGTCTTTCGGCGGGTCGCCTCCAAGTGCTAACACGTTTTCAATACCCGCCTGCCGAAGGTTTTCCAAGACCACCTCAATATCCGCTTTCGTTGCTCCCACACAGCTTAAATGCGACATCGCCTCAATGCCGACTTCATCCTTGATGCGGCGTACCAACGCCACGGTGGTATCGCGCGTGCTGCCCCCGGCGCCATAGGTGACGGACACAAAGGCTGGATTCAGCGTTTTGAGATGATCAATCCGCTGAAACAAATTCGTCACCCCGGTTTCGGTTTTCGGAGGAAAAAATTCAAACGAAATGACGGGGTCATGGCGATCATACATGTCACGAATTTTCATAGATATCCACGTCCTCTCTTGGGGGAATCTCGGCCTACAAGGCCAGTTATGTTACCGTCTCCTTGTTGTAGGGTTCATCCAGAATGTGTGCTTACTTTTGTGCCTTCCTATCGCATTGTAGCGTGTTTTTAGGGTCTTTGGCAAAGGGTAAGTGCTACCCCCACCGTGTCGTGGGTATTGGTTTCGGCGTCTCATACCACCTATGGCATTGCAAAAGGCGACCAAAACCAGCCATAATCACGGCATCCTTGTCAGGCAACTCAACCCCGTAACCTGTACTGGAGGCTGATCACGCCCGATGTCGGAACTGTCAATGTCTCAAGGAAGCCTCGTGCTGTACAAGAATCGTCCGGCGCTCATCCTGTATGCCGGGGAGAGGGTCGAGATTGAGCTAGAGGGGGGCAAACCCCTAAAGGTGCGGCCAAAAGATATTACCTTCCTGCATCCGGGTCCGGTGCGGCGTCTCGATGATCTGCAACCGCAGGAGGGTGATCTCGAAACCGCTTGGGAACTGTTGGCGGGAAGCACGACCAGTCTGGCTGAGCTCGCCGAGCTCGCCTATGGCGTCTATACGCCCGATACGGCCTGGGACGCGTGGCAAGTGGTTGCCGATGGCCTGCATTTCCGTGGTACTCCCGACGAGGTGGAAGCGCGCACGCCGGAGGAGGTCGAACGCGAACACGTGACACGTGCGGCCAGAGCGGCTGAGAAACAGGCATGGGATGCCTTTCTGGAACGGGTCCGTGCCGGCCAAACCGTTCCGGAAGATGCGCGTTATCTCCAAGATCTCGAAGACCGGGCCCTGGGCCAGCGCACTGAGAGCCGGCTCCTGCGCGAGTTGGGGAATGGCGATAGTCCGGAAGAGGCGCATGCTCTACTTCTCAAGCTGCAGCGCTGGGATTATACGGTCAATCCGTATCCGCATCGCGCCGGGATTGTCATGGTGTCCTCGACCGTGAGGCTGTCGTCGTTACCGGACGAGCCACGGCGTGATCTCACCCACTTGCAAGCCTTTGCGATCGATGACGAGGGGAATCGCGACCCGGATGACGCGCTGAGCCTGGAAGGCAACCGTCTCTGGGTCCACATTGCCGATGTGGCCGCGCTGGCGCCCCCCGACAGCGAAGTGGATGTAGAAGCGCGCGCCCGAGGCGCGAATTTGTACCTGCCTGAGGGCGTGGTGACAATGTTGCCTCCCGAGGCCACGCGGATGCTCGGGTTGGGGCTAGACGACGTGTCGCCAGCGCTTTCGTTCGGTCTCGATCTGTCAGATGATGGCCTCATTTTGGATGTGGAAGTGATTCCGAGCTGGGTGCGAGTCACGCGCTTAACGTATGCCGAAGCCAATGACCGATTGGAGGAAGAGCCGCTGCAGGGGCTTTATCGTCTGGCCCAGCTTTCGGAAGCCCGGCGGCTGGACAACGAGGCGATTTCCATTGAACTCCCCGAAGTCAAAATCCAGGTCACCGATGGGTATGTCACGATCGAGCCCTTGCTGCCGTTGCCCAGCCGGATGTTGGTCAGCGAAGCCATGATCATGGCGGGCGAGGCGGCAGCCCGTTTTGCACTGGAGCGGGGCCTACCCTTCCCTTTTACCACCCAGGTCCCGCCGGATACCTACGAACGCCCCAGCAGTTTAGCCGACATGTTTGCGGTCAGACGGACGCTGAAGCGGAGTCAGCAGACCGGTATTCCCGCCCCACATGCCGGTCTGGGCTTAGAGATCTACGCCCGCGCCACCAGTCCCCTGCGGCGTTATCTGGATCTCGTCGTCCATCAACAACTACGCGCCTATCTGCGCAGCTTGGGGACATTGGACGAGCAGGAGGTGTTGGAACGCGTTGGCGCCGCCGAGGCGGTCACCGGGAGTGCGCGTCAGGCGGAACGCCTGGCGCGCCGGCACTGGACGCTGGTCTATCTCATGCAGAATCCGGACTGGCGTGGGCGTGGTGTGGTGGTGGAGAAACGAGGCAAACGCGGTACGGTCCTGATTCCGGAGCTGTCGTTGGAAGTGCAACTGCCCATACCGGAGGACGTTCCGCTCGATACCCCGCTTTCCTTGGTATTGAATGGGGTAAATTTGACAGAATTGGATGCCTATTTCCGGGTGGAGGTATAAGCTTTTCTTGCAGTACGTAGGTGGCTGTGGGAGAGGCGTATACCTCCCGTTGAAGTCGTGTCCTTGTGACGCCTGCCATCGTCCGTAACCCTTTCTCAATGAGGGTTGCGTCCTCTTGTGTCATGAAAGCCCAGTATCGCATACGTTCATAAGGGACAACACGTATCGTCGTCCTTGTGACGTTTTTGTCCGTCATACTACACCTGCGATCGATATGATGGCGAGCTATCACTGGCCCGGCAATGTGCGCGAGTTGGAAAATGCAATCGAGCGGGCAGTGTTAGTCTGTGAAGGTCATGTCATTCACGGCTATCATCTGCTCCCGACTCTGCAAACGGCGGAAGCATCCAGGACGGTCGCGCGGACGTCGCTTGTCGAGGCCGTGGATAGCTTCGAAAAAGACCTTATTTTGGATGCCTTGAAAACCGCACGGGGCAATCGCGCCAAAGCGGCCAAACTCCTCAGTACGACCGAGCGTATTATCGGCTACAAAGTGAAAAAGTATGCGATTGATTGGAAGCGTTTCCGTTCGTGATGGGAAATACAAAACCTGCGTCACCCCAGAATGGCGTTAAGTTAAGCCTAACGCATTTAGAAACAACAGCTTATTTGGGATTCTCGCTGCCTCGTTCATCCG
>CBCXVS010000398.1:0-5533 GCA_965178525.1 uncultured bacterium
CTTGCTTGCGGCAATAGATGGGATATGGTTGGCCCTCTTCGGTGCGCACATAATAGTAATAATCATCGATTTTAACAGGCACGGAGAGGTCCGTTTCCTGAATGCGGCCAAGCATTTCCTCATAAAGGGTCTGTTGTAGCCCTTTGGCGTGGGCCATGACGGCGTCTGTGTACGCATTTTCCGCTTCCAGGTAGGCGATGACCTCGGGATTCGTTTTGTCGCGCAGCCAGTGGTAGTTGTCAAGCCGGGTGTGCCCATGGGTCGTCATGATATGGGGCACGGTAGCAGCACGGGGAGGGATTGGAGATGTCATGGCGACTCCTGATTCTGCGTCGTGATGCCGTGCGTCTTTAGTAGTGGACTTCTTCCGGCACCTCGGGCGAATACCGAAAGGCGTTTGAAGTCAATGCTTGTAAACCAAAGACACCGATACTTGTCGTACCCCATCCCAATCCGACGACGACACCGGCATCGACGATACCTCTCCACGGCTGGTCGAGACGGCGGATGAGCAGGATGAGCAGGATAATGCCGACTGTCAGGGCAATAATAGCGATCTGTCTGCGTCTGTGGATATAAAAAAATCCCATACAGAACAGTGGGGCGAGCACGATGTGGAGTAGATTCGGGTGTTCGGAGAGATATTTTGCCCGGGCTGCGACGCGCGGTGCAAACGCCTGTTGAAAGCCGCGATAGCCTTCAGAATAGGCCATGAAGACGATGACGAGCACCAGCGCCAGCCAATGATACCACAACAGATCATAGGCAAACATGGCGATGGCAAAGCCTGCCAGCCGTACAACAGAATACACCAGTAAGACCAGAATGCCTCCCAGACCCCAGAAGGCGCCACACCATCCCAAGATAGATCGTCCCATCACATTTCCAGCGGCAAGATAGGTCCATCATGTTGTCCGGAGCCGTAGCCGTAGCCGTCTGACATGATGCGATGATAACCGAGATGTCCGTAGAGTCAAGAGAAGCGTATGCGAAAAGCATCCTATCTTGCGTCCCTCAGAGCGATCACGCACAATAGAATCGCTGCATATGGAACATGGCTGAGACGTACCCATTGCGTCATGACGAGGAGGACACCGTGAAACTTGATACGACGCTTGCCGTGCAGGATTTGAACGAGGTTGCTACGTACGCTAAGAGCGTGGAAGAGATGGGCTTTGACGCCCTGTGGTCGACCGAGTCGAAGCACGATCCCTTTTTGCCCCTGGCTGTTGCCGCGACCACGACGCAGACGTTGCAACTGGGGACTGCCATCGCGGTGGCGTTTCTGCGAAGCCCCACGATTACCGCCCATACCTCCTGGGAGCTGCAAGCAAGTTCCGAAGGCCGCTTTATGCTTGGGCTCGGGACGCAGGTCAAAGGTCACAACGTTCGCCGTTTCGGTATCTCATAGGAAGTGAAGCGTCTGCTGGCGTGGCGTTGGCAGCATGACCTGTCGCCGTTTCCTGCATTTACGGGCATGTCGTCAGGAACGGTACGACCTTCACATCATCGGTCGCCTTCTGGACGACTTCCTCCCCGGTGCCGCTCAGGACCGTGCCTAAGGGCCCGTCACCCCTGGGGCCATCTGTCGCATCCCAGAAATTTCTTTTGGCATTGACCGCATACGTGACGGAATCGGTCGGATCTATCTGCAGTCCGAGGTCGGGCACGTTCTCGGCGATACAGTTGTTCTTCACGATCGTGCCCGTGGCCCCGCGGCTGAAGAAGATACCGCCAACATTGCGCCGCAGCTGATTGGCCAGAATACTGATGTCTTCTATATTCCGCCGCAGGCCAATGCCAAAATCGTCGTTGTCGCGTATGTTATTGTCCCGGACGACCGTGCGTTTCGACGCCGAGACAATCGTGATCGCCCCAAAATCGGTACTCCCATTCCCGGGACCGCACGGGCGCGAACTCGTGAAAAGAACCTGATTCCCCCTGATTTGCCCGTCCTCCATGAACCAATACAAGATGCCGGACTGACTAATCCTCCTGAAGATATTGTTGATGATTTTCGCACCCGTGGCGCCGAAGATGAAAATGCCATTCCCCGTGCCGCAGGGGCCGGGGATCATTTGCGTGCCGGTGCCGACATCTTCAATCGTGCTGGTGTCCATCCGGAAATTATCGGACTCGATGACGTCCAACCCCGAATTGCGCAGATCGTGGATGTCGGTTCGCTTCACCACCACATTGTCCGCACCCCCATTGACGAAATCGCCTACTTGGATGCCGTTGCCCATTGAACCGCTCAGGTCCATATCGAGGATGCGGGCGCGGTCACTTCCCGCTTCGATATTAATCTGCGTCCTGAATTCCTCAATGTTGCCGTTCCTAATGATGACGTCCGTAACGCCCGCCACACGCACGCCATTCCCGACATCATCCCCATCCCCACTGATGGAGTGGCCATCGAGGTTGAGGACGACTCCTGCGGTGTCAATGATCAGCCCATCTCCGTCACAGGGGCCGATATGAGCCGTCAGCGTGGTATTCGCTGAAATCGTATCGCCACATACTTGGGCCTGAACCCCTAGCGCCATGACGAAGAGTCCAAAAAGCACCAACGTAAAACCTACACGTATCGTACGCCACACCATGTTTTTCCCCTCCCTGGGGTTTCGGGTTTCTGCACCTAAGCCTGATGCACTCGGTTTCTAATAACATCTGGGATGCTCTGCTTGTCCCTTGTCTGTACCACCATAATCGCTGAGAGTTAACGGTCTCGAGAAGCGCTCTAGGCTTTACAATGTTGACAAGAGCCATCTTAAATGAGGCATATATTATTCCTTTATTATTTGCATGTCAAGATTAATCTATACTTCCAATGTCCTTAAAACAATGCACTTTCGATCGAGACGAATGCGAATCACGTTGGCCCTGATTCCTCAAGGCCAACGTGGCTCAAGCGCTGCCCCTGGTGAAAGCGTACATCTCACTTCTGGAGCATCTCTAGTGTATGATCCTGATCCATACCTGCACGCCTCTATCGCCCCATCACCTGCTACCTATTTTGTGTGGGCATCATGTCTGGCACAGTTTTTTTCCCTCTCGTCGAGTGTCCAGGATTGGCGCGCACAAAGAGGGCTTGCCCACGTTGAACACTTCTTACTCAAGCTAGGAATTACCACTGTCGATAAACAAATTACCGTATCACGATGCCTTACCGGCGGACCACCCTGAGTATGTGTGCCGCTTGGGCCAGTCCTTGCCCTTGCCAAATTCAAACACACCCCACAAGCGTGATCCATTACAGCGTGCGAGACGACCGGCCCTTCCATGCTGAGATGGTTCCCAGCCATCAGTGTGGGGTTTGCCAGGCGTGGAAAATGGGATGGGCAACGCTTCCTGTGACCGAAAAGGCGGAGCTGAGCCAACACCGGGAATATCGTGGGATTTACATCAAGAGGGAGCCCGTATTGTGAAAGGGATTATCCTAACTGGAGGTTCAGGGAGCCGATTGTTTCCGTTGACGTTGGCATCGAGTAAGCAACTGTTGCCGGTCTACGATAAGCCCATGATTTATTATCCGCTATCGACCCTGATGGACGCGGGCATTCGAGACATCTTGATCATCTCTACCCCGACGGATCTCTCGCCATTTCGCCGATTGTTAGGAGATGGGAGCCAATGGGGTATCTCGTTATCCTATGCGGAACAGCCACGCCCGGAAGGGCTGGCCCAAGCCTTCATTATTGGGCGAGAGTTTGTGGGACGTCATCCCGTGTCGTTGGTGCTTGGCGACAATATCTTTTACGGTCACGGATTGCCGCAAACCCTCCGGAAAGTCGCAAACTGGCAGGAGGGCGCCACTATCTTCGGCTACTGGGTGAAGGATCCGGAACGCTATGGGGTGGTGGAGTTTGACGATCAGGGTGACGTCCTCGACCTCGAAGAGAAACCCGTCTCGCCGCAGTCCAACTACGCCGTACCGGGTTTGTATTTTTACGATAATCGGGTGTTAGATATCGCGAGGGAGTTGAAGCCGTCTGCACGTGGCGAGCTCGAGATCACCGACGTCAACCGCCTGTACCTGGCGCTGGGAGCCTTGCGGGTCGAGCTGTTGGAGCGTGGTGTTGCCTGGCTCGACATGGGTACGCACGAGTCCCTCCTGCAGGCGGCGATGTTCATCGAAGCCGTAGAGAGCCGGCAAGGCCTGAAGATCGCGTGTCTCGAAGAGATTGCCTACCGCATGGGCTATATCGACGCGGCGCAGCTCGAACGCCTGGCACAGCCGTATCTGAAGAACAACTACGGGCAATATCTGCTCCATGTCCTGCAGCAGAAAGGAGTAAGCGTATGAAAGTACAAACAGCGACGATCCCGGGTGTGTATTTGGTGGAGCCGCAGGTGTTTGAAGACGAGCGCGGTTGTTTCCTCGAAACCTGGCAGGCGAAACGGTATGCGCAAGAGCAGATCCCGGGACCGTTTGTGCAAGACAATTGTTCGCATTCGACGCGTGGGATTTTGCGTGGGCTCCATTATCAACTCGAGCATCCCCAAGGCAAGCTCGTCTGGGTGCTGCAAGGGCCTGGTCTACGATGTTGCGGTCGATATTCGAGTCGGATCGCCCACGTTTGGCGAATGGATTGGGGTGATGCTGGGCGGGGATAACTACCACCAGTTGTATATCCCGCCGGGCTTTGCGCATGGCTTTTGCGTCCTGTCGGAATCGGCCGATTCCTTTATAAATGTACCGATTTCTATAGGCCCGGAGATGAATACGGTTTGCGGTGGGACGACCCGCGCTTAGACATTCACTGGCCTGTTGCCAGGCCGGTGTTGGCCGACAAAGATCGGCACTTTCCCACGCTAGATACGATCCCGCCGGAACATCTACCCGTTTTTGGAGGCTAAGCATGCATATCCTGGTTGCAGGCCAACGGGGTATGCTGGCGCAGGCGTTGTTCCCCTGTTTGCACTGTGCCGGTTTTGACGTCGTATGCAGGGGCAGACCGGCTCTCGACATCACCCAGGCGACAAGCATCCGCCAGGCTCTGGCAGATATCCGGCCGGACATCCTGATCAATGCGGCTACCTATACGGCGGTCGACAAAGCCGAATCCGGACCCGAGGCTGCCTTTGCCGTCAATCGCGATGGCCCCGCGTATCTGGCCGAGGCGTGCGCAGAAGCTGGCATCCCCCTGATCCATATGTCCACGGATTATGTCTTCGACGGTACCATGACACGTTCCTACCACGAACATGATCCGGCAGCGCCTTTGGGGCATTACGGCCAGAGCAAGTGGGAAGGCGAAGAGGCTGTGCGTGGCTGCCACCACGCGCACCTGATTGTCCGTACCGCCTGGGTGTACGCAAGTCACGGCAGCAATTTCGTGAAAACCATGCTGCGGCTGGGCAAAGAGCGGGAAGAACTCTGCGTGGTGGAGGACCAGTGGGGGTGCCCCACATGGAGCCGGGAGTTGGCTGAGGCACTTACGACGATGTGTCAACGCCTTAGACCGAAGTTCCCCTGGCAGAATAGGCGGAGGGTTAAGTAGATCAACAGGTTGGCCCAATTCAAAAGTCC
>CBCXVS010000399.1:0-5499 GCA_965178525.1 uncultured bacterium
TGACCTGGCTGGGCTCCCTCCATCGTTTGGGGGAGGATAGCCTACCTCATTAACTATTGGGGAACAACCCTAATATCCTTTCGATATCGCTATGATTAATACTGATATTTTACATCCCGAATTTTGCAGATTGCTGCCAAAAATAAGACAATACAGTCATATAAAAATTATTGTGGTGATAAAAGAGAATCAAGAAATCAGCATAGGTGATATGACCGATTATGGTATATTCGATTTTATCGAACACAATGCTTCGATGAACCGTATGCAATTTATAATAAAAAAAGCCTTGTACACACAAATGCTGGAGTCTGAGAATGCGACATTGCATGCAGACATGGACAGGAGAACACAAGATATCACCGAACTCCACAGGATGATAGGGTCGTTAGAAAAAAATTCGGACCGCATCAGGCAGGAAGTCGAACAGCGTATATTTGTCCAAATACACTCGCTCTTCCTGCCATTTATCGAGGATATCATGCGATATGATCATGACAAACTCTATGAGGCTCGTCTCCAAGCCTTACAAAAATATTTGAACGATCTCTCCTCCAGTCTTGCTTCGCACCTCCAAGACCGTGCAGCGCTTTCGTCCCAGGAGCTACGCATTGCTTTGATGATCAGAAATGGCAGGAGCAGTAGCCAGATTGCCGTGCAGCTGCAGGTATCGCCTGAGACCGTGAAAACCCATCGCCGCAATATTCGCAGAAAGCTGGGTTTGACCTCTACACCGCAGAAACTCAGTGCCTATTTGCAGTCTTTGCAGCCTTTGGATAAGCCGTCCGATCATAGGCTGTCGTCCGAGACGTCATGACGTCATCTTGCCGGCTCCCCTTCAAGCTCGCAGTCCGTTTGCACGGCGCCGTGCATCCGATCCCTGAGAAGTCTTGACCGATGTTGGCCTGAGACGCCGGCCGTCTCAAAATTGAGATGCATGTTGCCTGCAGTCTCGGTTATGCGATCCTTTCCCATGGCGGTTTGCAGGTTGGCATAACGTCATGTCTCTGCGCTGGCGCGGACATCACCACCTGACCCGGGACGTGGCATACGGTTTGTTCCGCGTCTGTGTTGGCGAAATGGACACCAAGCAGTAGCGCGAGGACGCAGACAGCATGGCCTATATGCGACGTACCTTCACCTGGACTTTCACGTGTTTGATGCTCGTGCTGGTCCTGCTCTGGTTGTATTGTTGGGCGGTCTGGCATGCTAGGCGCAGGCGCCTGACATCGAAAGGATCAACCGGGCGACGTTCTTGACCCGGCAAGCCTCGCCTCCTGATGTTGCCTTTCTTCCACGTCTCTTTTCCCCTGTTGCGCACCGTCTTTGGGATGTGGGCGCGGGTCTTCCCCGCAGCCCTGCATTGCGTGTTCACCGTCGGATTTGTCACACTGATACATATCTGGACAACATCGGCTGCGGCATGTTTCCAGAAGACGAATAGGTCAACCATACCGGCTCGTACCGCGCACTGTCCATGAAGAGGAGAGCGACCATGGCACACGTGATCCGCGCCCCACGGGGGGGCGCACGGACTTGCAAAGGATGGGTGCAAGAGGCCGCGATGCGCATGCTGATGAATAACCTCGATGCGGAGGTGGCCGAGCGTCCTGAGGATCTGGTGGTCTATGGCGGTGCCGGCAAGGCCGCGCGCAACTGGGCGTGCTATGAAGCCATCATCGCCAGCCTGCGCCAGTTGGAAAATGACGAAACCCTCCTGGTGCAATCCGGCAAGCCGGTTGGCATCTTTACGACCCATGAAGATGCCCCACGGGTGCTCATTGCCAACGCCAACCTAGTGCCGGCGTGGGGTGACTTAGAGCACTTCCGCGCCTACGAACGGCTGGGGCTGACCATGTACGGCCAAATGACCGCCGGGAGCTGGATCTACATTGGCACCCAGGGTATCTTGCAGGGGACCTATGAGACCTTTGCCGCCGTCGCCCAGCAGCACTTTGGCGGCAGCCTGCGGGGGAAATTGCTCCTGACGGGTGGCCTGGGGGGGATGGGAGGCGCCCAGCCCTTGGCGGCCACGATGAACGGCGCCACCTGTCTGGTCGTCGAGGCCAATCCGGCCGCGATCGAGCGTCGCATCGCGAGCGGTTATTGCGACCGCATGGCCGAAACCCTGGAGCAAGCGCTTGATCTCGCCATGGACGCCAAAGCACATGGGGAAGCGCTCTCGATCGGCCTGCTGGGGAACTGCGCCGACGTGCTACCGGAACTCGTCACACGAGGGGTGACGCCGGACGTGCTGACGGACCAAACCGCCGCCCACGACCCGCTCATCGGCTACATTCCCGCCGGTTTCAGCGTCGAGGACGCGGCCGAACTCCGCCAGCGTGACCCGGAGGCGTACCTCAAACGGGCTTATGCGTCTATCGCCATGCATGTCCAAGCCATGCTCACCCTGCACCAACGCGGCGCCATCACCTTCGACTATGGCAACAATCTCCGCACGCAGGCGAAGCAGGTGGGCGTTGACAACGCGTTTGATTATCCCGGCTTCGTTCCGGCCTATATACGGCCCTTATTCTGCGAAGGCAAGGGTCCCTTTCGGTGGGTTGCACTATCCGGTGATGCACGCGATATTCACACCACGGACGAAGCCATCAAGGCGTTGTTCCCGGACAACGAGGGCCTGCGGCGCTGGCTGGATATAGCGCAACAGCGGGTGCGCTTTCAGGGGCTCCCAGCCCGTATCTGCTGGCTCGGCTATGAGGAGCGCGCCGCGGTTGGCGAGGTATTCAACGGGCTGGTAAAATCGGGACGGGTCGCAGCCCCATTGGTCATCGGGCGCGATCACTTGGACAGTGGCTCGGTGGCCTCGCCTTATCGTGAAACCGAAGGCATGCAGGACGGCAGCGATGCCATTGCCGACTGGCCTATTCTCAACGCCTTGCTCAATACCGCAGCCGGAGCGAGCTGGATCTCGTTTCACCATGGCGGGGGCGTGGGCATTGGCTATTCTTTGCATGCCGGCATGGTGGTCGTCGCCGATGGTACGCCGGAGGCCGAACGGCGGCTGCAGCGCGTCTTGACCACCGATCCGGGCAGTGGCGTCATGCGCCATGTCGATGCCGGTTACGACCTGGCGGTGCAGACCGCACAGGGCCACGGCATGAAAATCCCCATGCTCGGGTGAGGACGGCGCGGGAAAGACTTGTGTCCCGATGCACAAGTATGGTACCGTGAAAACGACGATTCAACGGCATTGGCGGCCAATGGCATTTGCGGGAGGATACACCATGGGCTACACACCAAAGTACTTGGGCCACGTCAACATCTATGTGCGAAACGTCGAGCGTTCCCAACAGTGGTATGCGGATGTGCTCGGGTTGCATACCTATGACTTCATGCCGGGCCGGGCCGCTTTCATGTCGGCGGACCGGGAGCAATCCCATGAAGTCGCGCTCATGCAGGTGGGCGACGAGGCGCCTGGCCAACTGAAAGGACAAGTCGGCCTGAATCACATGGCCTGGATGATGGATAGCCTAGACGACTTGAAGGAACTTTACCAGCGGCTCAAGGACAAGCAGGTCCCGATCGAGCGTGTCTCTGACCACAGCATCTCCATCGGTATTTATCTCTGCGACCCCGATGGCAACGGGATTGAAGTGTCCTACGAACTTCCCCGCAGCGAGTGGTACAGCCAGGAGAAGATCTTCTCGAGCGACGGGCGTCCGCAAGGCATGTTCCCAGGCCCTTGGGACGAGCACATGGCTGAACAACCGGCTGCGGCAAGGTAAGAGAGACGCCGGAACGTCTCGTCCATACGGGCTTTCGTTCTTTCCTTCCGGGTTGAGGCAAACGAGTCGGGGACACACAGACGCGCTCCCGACTCTTGATCTTTCCAGGCCGTTAGCTCGCTTGCCTCACCACTCACTGCTTACCGAATACATTCACGGGCTATCGCGTGAACAAGGAGCGTCTCCATGCACATTGGCGTCTCGTTTCCCACCGTTGAAATTGGAGCTGATCTCACCGCCGTACGCGACTTCGTGCAGACGGCGGAAGAGGTGGGCTACACGCACCTGCGCATTCTCGATCATGTCTTGGGGGCCGATCCGCAGTACCATCCCGAAGTCCCTGTGTTTTACTATACGCATGAAAGCGTGACGCGTGAGCCGTTCACGCTGATGAGTTATCTCGCTGCCCTCACGACACGGCTGGAATTGGTCACCGCGATCATTATTTTGCCGCAGCGTCAAACCGCTCTGGTGGCGAAGCAAGCGGCCGAAGTGGATGTATTGAGCGGCGGGCGGCTGCGGTTGGGCATCGGTGTCGGCTGGAACCCTGTGGAGTACGAGGCCCTGGGCGAAAATTTTCATAACCGCGGACGGCGCTGTGAGGAACAGATCGAGGTGCTGCGCTTGCTCTGGACGCAACAAGTGGTGCAATTTAGCGGTAAATGGCATCAAATCAGCCACGCGGGCGTCAATCCCCTGCCGATACAGCGTCCCATTCCCCTCTGGATCGGTGCTGGCGCACCCCAGAGTCCAATGCCGCCCGAAGCCGCCATGCGCCGCATCGCGCGTCTTGCCGACGGGTGGTTTCCGTTGTTCAATTTGGATGATGCAGGCTGCGAGACGATTGCCCGTGTGCAGCGCTACGCCGAAGAAGCCGGACGAGAGCCGGAAAGCCTGGGGCTGGAAGGGCGCATCACCCTGCCGGGCAAAGGGCCGGATGCGTGGATCAGCGAGATCAAGGCCTGGGAGGATGTCGGGGCGACCCACCTCTCGGTGGGGACGGGTGGCGGGGCGTTGCAAACTCCGCAGGAGCACATCGACGCGATTCGGCGTTTCAAGGAGATCATCGACCGGTGAAGCCGCTAGCGAGCTATGTCACCTATCAAAAAAGCTGGTGCTCACGGAATCGATTGATCCATACGACATCGACGGTGAGGAGGAACCTATGCCACGCATCGCACTCGACCTGAACAAAGCTGAAGATCGAACCAAAGTCAATGGAGAATGGCGCGTTGCGCCTGGGCTGGTGCCGGGCGAGCCCAACGAGGGGCTGACGGCGCAGCTGCTGTCCAGTCCGGCACGGCTGCCGGACTATGACGACTCCGGCTGGGAGGTGTGTCCCAACATCCGGGAGAGTCTCTCAGTGGGATTTACTTTCGCCTGGTATCGCATCGCCGTCGACATTCCGTCACAAGCCGATGGCATTGACCTGGCGGGCTCCCGGGTATGGTTTGAAACCAACATCGATAACTACGGTGAAATCTGGATCAACGGCGAGATCGACCGGAGTACGGGGGTTATTGTCGGCATCAATGCTTCGCAGCGGGTGGAAATCAGCGGCAGCGCCGTGCCGGGCGAGCACTACGTCATTTCCTGTCTGGTAGCCAACGGGCCGTTGGCCGAACCGCGTGGTGGCATCTTCATGCGCTATGCCACGCTTGCTTTTGAGTCTCCCAATCCCACGAAATAACTGACTCCGAACAGGCGCACCACTCCCGTTCAGGCTCAAATCTGTCTTAAAACGGGTAGA
>CBCXVS010000400.1:0-5497 GCA_965178525.1 uncultured bacterium
CTTCTTTATATCAGAGTTGACGTGCAGGCGTGCCTCATTTCATGAGACGGAGTGGAGAACTTCTGCATGAAACTTTAAGTTGAAAGCATACGTCCGGGGATCGTTCCTGGAGGTCGAGCGCAATCCTAATTATTTCAAAAAGGGGCTGCCTTATCTGGACGGGATCAAGTATTTCATGATCAAAGACCTCTCGGCCGCCGCCAAGTCGGTGCGCACGGGGCGCACCGATGTGGAGCTGCGGGGCTTTCCGCCGGCTGAGGTGGAAGCCATTAAAAAGCAGATGGGCGACAAAGTCGTGGTCCGCTATCCCAGGGCCTTGAGCCACTGGGGTATCAACTTCAACGTGAATCAAAAGCCCTTCGATGACGAACGCGTGCGCCAGGCCATGTCGTTGGCCATCAACCGCTACGAGATGGCCAAGGTCATTGGTCCGCTGACCGGCCTGGAAACGGTGGGGGGCCTGATCCATCCAGACGCCCCGTGGGCCTTGACGCCGGAAGAGCTGCAAGAGATGCCGGGTTTTGGCAAAGACCATGAGGCGAATCTGCAAGAGGCCAAACGGCTCCTGAAGGAGGCCGGCTATCCAAATGGGTTTAAAACGGCGATGCTCAATCGCTCGGTGAAATTGCCCTACATCGATTATGGGGTGTACCTGGTGACCGCCTGGAAAAAGATCGGGGTGGAAGTCGAACATAAACTGGAGGAAAGCGCCTCGTGGAGTAAGAACCGGCGAATTGGCAATTTCGCCGTTATGGCTGACCCCTATGGTTCGGCTGGGACCGGGGATCCCGATCAGATCATGAATAAATTTACCACGGGCGCATCGGCGAATTATGGCAAATTCAGCGACCCGGAGGTGGACCGGCTGTACAAGGCGCAACAAGTCGAGCTGGATCCGCAGAAGCGTATCGAACTCGTGAAACAGATGCAGAAAATCATCATTGGAAAGGGCTACTTTTTACCGGGGCTGTTTTGGACTCGGATTGAGGTCCGCTCAGCCCGTATTAAAAACTACGAACCCCATCATTCTCACCACATGAACCGTCGGTTCGAGGACATCTGGTTGGCGAAGCAATGACAGAGCACGAAAAGAATGGAGAGTGGAGAGTGATGAGGGTGAGGCGTTGCGGGCTCTGCACTCTCCACGAATAGGACGCCTGGCTGTTGGGGGTTTTGCGAGTCACGTATGGCGCCGCTTAGCGTGACGGGTAATCGTAAAATCCCTTCCCGGACTTGCGACCTAACCATCCTGCGGCGACATACCGCCGCAGGATAATGGGCGGACGGTATTTCGGATCACCGAACTCCCGGTAGTAGACGTCGCAGATGGCCAACAATGTATCCAGCCCAATGAGATCCGCAAGCGTCAAAGGCCCCATGGGATGGCCCAAGCCTAAGCGCACAGCCTGATCGATATCTTCCCGGCTTGCCGCGCCTTCTTGATAGGCATAGATCGCTTCCACCAACATCGGCGCCAAAATCCGATTCACCACAAAGCCAGGCGTGTCCGATGCCTGCACGACGGTTTTGCCCAACTGCTCGCCCAGGCGCGTCACCCGTGCCACGGTTTCGTCGTTGGTGGCGACGCCGCAAATGACTTCTACGAGCCGCATGGCAGGCACCGGATTGAAGAAATGCATGCCAACGACGCGCTGCGGTTCCCGAGTGGCGGCCGCGATATTCGTAATGGAAATGGAGGACGTATTGCTGGCCAACAGCGCGCGTTTCATGTCTTCCTGCTCGATGATCGCCTCGATCACCACATCGAGCCTAGCAAAATCGGATAGATCAGTGGTGGGCGTAATCTGTGCCAGGGCCGTCTCGACATCTGCCTCGAGCTGGCCCCGCTCATGCGCGCGCTCGAGACCGTGTTGTATGCGCGCCATCGCGCCGTGCAGGGCTTCGTCTTTCTGGTCTGTGAGTAGCACGTGTAGCCCTGCCTGCGCGGCCACTTGCGCAATGCCTGACCCCATCAAACCGCTGCCAATGA
Source organism: uncultured bacterium (assembly GCA_965178525.1). Classification (GTDB taxonomy): domain Bacteria; phylum Tectomicrobia; class Entotheonellia; order Entotheonellales; family Entotheonellaceae; genus CBCXVS01. Next base: position 1,991 of record CBCXVS010000400.1, read on the forward strand.
CTCCGATTGCTTGCATAACGTCTTCCTTGGTTTCCAAAGTAGGGGCACGGCGTGCCCCTACCCGGGGAACTTATTCCGTATTTATTCCCTAGCTGTCAGCTTGCAGCGATGGGCACAAGCATGCTGCGCTGACGGCTTGACACCTTTGCTCCAGGCATGAGGGAGCATCGACGTCGCTTTGTATGATCGTACGCCGCGCCATCCTGGCCGTCCACCTAGCTTCGCAGAAATGTCTCTTCTGTGCGACATGTTTTGTGCCTTTAAAACTAGCTATTTAATGTATTATGGAAAAAAGCGTCGGGCAACCACGACAGTTATCGCAGCACCAACGCCTCGCACTCTGTTGGAGACGGCTTGTGGCGCGTGGCTAATGGACGTGGTGTTCAGGGATGGGTAACGCAGCAGAGTATGTTCCGCTATATTCTATATTTCATTATGTGTTATGGGAAATTCACCTCTGGTATCTTGACCTCTCTGCATACCGTACAACATAATTGCCATGGGATTTGGACCAGATTGAGGTACGTGGTGGCATGAATTTTGCTCCTTATGAAAACATAAGTCAAGTCCAGGGGAGGGGTGATGCATATATACTAAGTCTCTGTACAAATTGCTTCCTGAAAAGGATGCGCTGATTTTGTTCAGGTACTTAGAGCAGTTGGACCACGCCTGCGGCGGTGAAAACCGCTGGCAGCCGGTAGGACGCCTACCGGTTGCCAGGGTGGGACGCGTGGGTAGCGCATTTTCATACTATACTGTCATAGCGCTACGATCACGGTCAGGCAACCTGTGTCACCGGACGAGTCGGTTCGGTGGAATGGACTATCGCATGGGCTGGATCGATCCGGGCGTCCCATCCTTCGCTCTCCCAGCAGAATTCCCGAGAAGCTCATAACGTCTGCCCAACGTGGGTGCTGGCATCGTCGCTTGACACCGCCAGCGGCTCGTACACGCGAGCAGAATTTGTCGGATGCATTGCATGCACCCGACGCAGGAAACCGGACTAGTTACGCGGTTCGCTGTGCGATGTCAGCCTCACCGTTGTATCCGCGGTCGCCACGGCGACCGAACCATAGAGAGGTCAACGCCGCTTCCAGGTTTCGACCAAGCCTTCGGCAGCTTCGTCAGCAATTCCCCACATCTCAAAATGCACGCGGATCGCATCGTAGACGGAGAGTTCTGCCGGGGGCTTGTCTGGATCCCGATACGCTTCGACGTTCACGTCCATCCACTGCAGGGCAGTCTGATCTGCCTTGGCGAGCCGCTCGACCATATTGACCGCACAGGCTGAGATACCGGAGAGAAAGAGTTCACCGGCCCCAATGGCCTCACCCCCGGCGTCGTCTGCAACGAAGTGATGCGTCCGCGTATTGCAGAGCGCCCGTCCGAGCGTGCCTGAGCTGTAACTCCGCACTTGATAGGCTAAAGCAAGTTCACCCATATCAGCCTCCTTCACCACATGATAAGATCGAAGACGTTGTACGTGGCCTGAACAAACTGGCGCCACTGCGAATAGATGCGAGCGTAATCGGGGCCTGCCGTTCTGTCAATGGCAATAATCTTCAGTCCCTGGACAAAATGAGCGACATCGTTTTTCCAGAGGAAAGATATGAATTTAATTCTGTTCGGGCACGTATCAGCGCCAAGCGGCCAGGAGCTGGGAGCGATCCGCAGGACGATCCTCGTTCCCGCTATCGTGTCACGGGGCGGTGAAGATCGTAGAGCTGAGCTATGATTATGGCAAGACAACGCGCGCAGATGCCGTGTTGCAACGCGTACCTCAGGTCCGGGGCCCACCGATGCGCGCCGTCGTTTCGTGCCATCAAAGAGGCGTTTCAGCGCGGACGTACTGGAGAAGGGAAGCCGATGTTTCATCCTCAAGGACCGACGTTGAGAGAGCTGGTGATACAGGCGCTTTCCTCGACCGAGCGTGGTTATGATTTGTTGGCCCCAAAATTTAACTACACGCCGTTTCGCACGCCGGAGGAGATTCTCATCCCAGCCCTGGCATACGTCGGCGGACCTGATATCGTCAGCACAGCGCTAGACCTGTGCTGCGGAACTGGCGCCGCCATGTGGCATCTGCGGCCGCTGTGTCGCGAGCGGGTCGTCGGCATTGATATCAGCCGCGGTATGCTTGACATGGCCCGCAGGGACATGGTGCATGCACCGGGAGATGCTGCGATCGAACTGGTGCGCGGCAATGTGCTGACAATGCCGCTAGTCGCCGCGTTCGACGTAGCGGTGTGTTTCGGTGCGCTCGGACATATTTTACCTCAGGAACAGTCGCAGTTCGTCGCCCACGTGGCGCGCGCACTCAAGCCCGGTGGGCGGTTTCTGTTGGTCACGACGTCCATGCCGGCGTGGGGGTCGGCGTGGTATTGGCGTGCCCGCGGATTCAATGCCGTCATGCGTCTGCGGAATCACGTCCTGGCGCCGCCGTTTATCATGTATTACTTGACGTTTCTATTACCGCAAGCGATCGACTTGCTGGGGCAACACGGCTTTCGCACGACCGTGCACCGTGATGTCTTTGCGGGGCGCTTCCGAGACATGCAGGTGGTCATTGGGACGCTGACGTAGCGAAACGGCCAGAAGCCTGCGGCAGGCTAGATCGGACTGCAACACCTATTGAGATGAAAAAAGAGGCTCTGATGTGAAACGCAGACGTGTCTTAGGGACGATAAGAAGATGTGGAAAGAATGTGCGTCGTCACGCCATCATCATCCGTTCGACATGCGTTGTCAACATCAGAGACTTTACAGCAAGCACGTTGCAAACAGAACCGATCAAAATCATGCCGCTGGGCGACTCGGTGACGCAGGGCGACAAGTACCATGCCAGTTAACGCCGCTGGCTGTGGAAGCGATTGCGAGGTGACGGCTTTCAGGTCGATTTTGTTGGCAGCATGCACACCAATTATCAGGGAACCAATCCCTATCGCGACTTCGATCATGCTTATGAGGGCCATTGGGGTTGGCGAGCCGATGAAATTCTGGTGCATCTTCCCGCCTGGGCGGCTGCGGCGCATCCCGATATCGTTCTACTGCTACTGGGCGGCAATGATGTGAATCAGGGCCAGAGTATCACGAGTACGATCGAGGAGTTGGAACAGATCATCAATGTGCTGCGGGACGTCAATCCTGCCGTCACGATTTTATTAGCGACGCTCATGCCCACGACACGTCCTTTCAATGATGTGTATCTGCAGCTGAATACACAGATTCCAGGACTGGCCGCATCAAAGTCAGTGGTCCGATCACCGATCCTGCTCGTTGACCAACACAGCGGGTTTGATGCCCGGCATGATACCTATGACGGCCTGCACCCGAATGCCAGGGGCGAGCAGAAAATGGCATGCCAATGGTACCATGCCTTGAGGCCGAACTTAGACACGTTACGTCCTACGGTGATAACGCACGCCTGAACCGGCACCAACCTCGTACATGTCGGCAGAAGTCCGCCACCGGTTTGAGCACCGTAAATGCAACGGACTCAGCGATCTCA
>CBCXVS010000401.1:0-5454 GCA_965178525.1 uncultured bacterium
CTTATGGTCATACGTTTGCAGACGATGTCAAGCCCATGGGGCAGAATAGGAGCGAAAATTTTGCGATTTACAGGGGAACAAAGGTCGATTCGTTCCAGGCTTTTGAGTTTTTATTTCAACAAGTTGTCGCCGAATCACGGGAGGAACTTCGGGCTAAGGCGATGGCCTGACGATAGGCATGCACAGCGGGCTGGCTCGCCGTGATGGCATCATGGGCCAGGCTCTCGCTCAGCAGCCATCGCGCATAGGCTTCACGTCCCCGTCCGTTGCGGGCTCGTGCCAGCTCCAGGGCCTGTAAGGCATTAGCTCTGGCTTCCTCCACACGGCCGGCCTGCAGATAGACCTCACAGAACGCCGTGAGCAAGCGCGTATCCGCCACCGTGACCTGGAGGGAAGCCGCCTGCTCCCCAGCCTGTTGCAGCAGCCACAGGGCTTCCGCAACCCGCCCGCACTGGGCATAGGCGACGCCCAGACTGGCGGCAACCGTGGGAAAAAAGAGCGGGATGCTGGCTTCCTGACATAAGGCTAGACTCTGTTCCAGGCTGGAAAGAGCTTGAGGCAAGTCGCCTTTGTGGAGATACAGCCGTCCAAGCCCACTATACGCCACAAGCTGATCGTAAGGACGCTCAGCGGCGTCGGCGATGCGCACCGCATCCTCACCACAGGCCATACCGTCAGAAAACGCGCCAATTTCGGCCAGACACCAAGTCAACCATGTGCGCGCGTGCACAGCGGGCAGACCTGCCAAGCCGAAACGCTCCCAGAGCTGCTCGCCTTGCAGACGTGTCACCGTGTATTTCAGGGCGTCTATGGCTTGCTGATAATGGCCTAAAATATGGTAAACCTGCCCCAGATGAAGATGTGACGTCACCTCTAGGGCGAGGTCCTCACAGGCCACCGCGAGTGCTTGGGCCCGCTGCCCGGACGCCATCGCACGGTCGTAGTCACCTATCAACAATGCATGGGTATTCAGATAACAGGAGATCCAGCCTAACCGCTTCGTATCGTCAATCGCCTCAGCGTGCGGCACCGCTTCCTGCAGGGCTTCTAGAATATGCATGTTTTCGCCGAGCGGCAGGAGCGCATTGCGCAAGTCGAAGCGTAGATCGACGGCCAAGGCGCGTGTCTGATGTGCCTCCGGCACGTGCCGGAGACTCTCGATGGCCTGCGCAAAGCTGGCCGCAGCCGCCTAGTGGGCTGACCGCGCCATGGCCTTGAGCCCGGCCTGCCGGAAGTATGAACATGCCTGGTCCCACAGCCCCCCTTCCAAAGCATGGCGAGCCAGCACGTCTACCTGCTCGCTCAGGCGGTCGGCATAGCGCGTTTCGAGCACCTCGACGATGCGGGCATGGAGAGTCTGGCGTTGCTCTTGCAGCAGACTTCTGTAGGCCACCTCATGTGTCAGGACATGTTTGAACGTGTAGGTATGCTCAAGAGAGAAGCGGGTTTCGTAGATGAACTCGAGGGCTTGGAGTGCACTCAGGCTACGGCGTAAGGCCGCCTCGGGCAGACCGGCAATGGCTTGTAGCAACTCTAGGGGCACGTCTTTGCCGATCACGGCGGCCGTTTGCAGCAGGCGCTTCTCTGGCGATGGCAAGAGATCGATCCGAGCCGCTAACACGCCCTGCACGGTGTCGGGCACGGCGAGGGCCGCCTCGCGGCTTTCCCGCTCCACTAACGTCTGGGCTAACTCTTCCAGGAAAAATGGATTCCCCTCGGCCTTGGCTAGGAGCTGCTGCTCCAGGTGGGCGTCAACTGGCGTCTGGCGCAGGACTGCACGGACCACCTGCAGACTGGCCTGAGGGCCTAAGGGCTGCAGCGCCAACTGCGTGACATACGACTTGTCAAGCCAGGCCGGACGGTATCCAGGGCGAAAGGTCACCAACAGCAGGATGGGAACGCCGGCCAGCCGCTCGACGAGAGCAGTAAGATACGCTTCTGAGGACGCGTCAATCCAGTGCAGATCTTCTACCGTGAGGATGAGTGGCCGGGTCCGGCTGCTGTTGAGCCCCATCTGGTGCAGAACTTCAAAGGTCCGCGTCCTGATGATCTCCGGACTGAGGCCGGCAAGCTGTTCGGGCTCGACCTGAAGCCCAAACAGCAATAAGAGATAGGGCATCCAGACGTCCGGATCCATATCCATGCCGTGCAGTTGCTCACGGACTTTGGCGGTCAGTACGGCCACACTGTCGGTCTGGGCAATACCCCACGCCGCATAGAGGAGATCGCGAATTGGCAGATAGGGAATGGTACTGCCATAGGGCTGGCAACGGCCGTGTAGGTACGTGACGTTCCGGGCTTGCGTGTGCTGCCATAATTCGTAGAGCAGACGCGATTTGCCGATACCGGGCTCGCCGACGATTCCCACCACTTGGCCCTGGCCTCTTTCCACCTGATGCAGCAGATTATGGAGGATGGCCATCTCGGTCTCTCGTCCCACAAACGGCTTGTGGAGACCTGTGTCCGTTATGGCCGGCGGCACACGCGATGCGGCAAATGTCAGGATGCGGGCGACCTCGATCGGCGTGGCGCGTTCTTTAAGCCGCAGGATCCGGGGCTTCTCCGTGTGCGCTTCTTCCTGCACCAGCCGCAACGTCGCGGCACTGGCCAACAGCGTGCCAGGCGCAGCCTGCCGAGACAGGGCCGTCACCAATCCTGTGGCTTCGCCAACGATGGTAGGATGCTCGCCCTCGGCGAGCTGTCCGATGACGACCAACTCCGTGTGCAACGCCATACGGAGCACCAGCGCCTCACCGGATGGGAGCTGTATCGGAGGACGGAGATCACGTAGGTGGCGTTGCAGTCCGAGCGCCGCTAAGACGGCCCGCTGGGCGTGGTCTTCCTGCGCGACTGGCGCGCCAAATACGGCCAGAAACCCTTCGGCTGTAACGTGCTGGATGAGGCCGGCATAACGCTCCACTTCCGGTCTGGCCAACGTACACACGGCCTGTACCAGACGATGCCTATCATCAAGCGCTACGTCCCCGTGCAGCAACGGGGGATTGGCTAACGCACACGATAGCAGTGTGACCAGCTTGCGTTCTCCTCGCAGCGTTGGCGAAACCGTGGCTGGCGTCACGCTCTGTTCCAATGGTTGACCACATGCCGGGCAAAACCCAGCGGGCAACTCTACGTCCTGAGCGCAATGGGCACACGTGGTGCACAGCGTGGCGCCGCAGGCGACGCAAAATCGAGCCTGCAGGCTATTGGCATGGTGGCATGCGGGACAATGCCGGGCGTTTGCGGCCGGCGCGGGCAGAGCGGTAACGCCGGGCAGCGGGTCGGACGTGACGGCGGCCACAAACCGATAGCCCTGACTCCGCTGTGTCCGAATCCGCTGGGAAGCGCCAACGCGGTCACCGATCGCCCGGCGCGCCGCCATGATACAACGCTTGACAGCCGAGTCATCCACATAGACGCCCGGCCAGAGCTGTTCGAGCAGTTCTTCTTTGGAAACCAGGCGGTCGTGATGTTCGATGAGGTAGACAAGGACATGATACACTTTCGGGGCGAGCCGTATAGAGTTTCCCGCTTGGCGCAGTTCCTGCGTCTGCGTGTCCAACTCATAATTATCGAAGGCGTAGATCATTGCTTGTCATCACCAATCCGTATGGCGTCTCGGATACACCGCACGCCACTCACTCTACATGCCTATGCGTGTGTCTTCAAGATCTACCTGACTTAGGACGGCCGATTTGGGTTGTCATCCCCAGAAATGCCAGGCCGCTGCGCCATTTTTTATTGCTTCAGGAGAAACGACGGGCATAGAATAATCAGGTGTTTTCATGATGGATTCTGGCAACGAAGGAGATGTGATGGGCGAGTCATTTTTAGGCAATCAAACCCAAGCGTTAGAGGATGCCTTTTTCGCTAAACAAAATGCCCAGCTCCTGCAGAAACTGCAGCAAGAGGGCGCTGTGCAAGCCCGTAGAGCGGCCCTCAGCGGCGCTTCCGGCATCACTGACGAAACCGTCCTGGAGCAACTTATTGCCCTCGATATCCACAGTGAAACCATGGCTGCCATGGCGCTCGTGCCGCTCGTCGCCGTGGCGTGGGCCGATAAAAATCTCGATGAGCGGGAACGGCAGGCGATTCTTTCCGGAGCGCAAGATGCGGGCTTAGATGCTGAACACACCGGGTATCAGCTACTCGAAACCTGGCTGGCTGACGAACCGGGACCGGAGTTACTCTCGGCCTGGAAAGCGTATATTCGGGCGCTGACGCCAACGCTGAGCAGCGACGCGACCCAGGCGCTGAAGCGGGAATTGCTTGGGCGCGCCCGGGCCGTCGCAGAGGCGGCAGGCGGCTTCCTTGGACTCGGCGCGGTCTCGCGGGCGGAACAGGCGGTATTGACCGAGTTGGAGCAGACATTCGGGTAATCGTCACGGATGGACCCATAGCCAGTGGGATGAATTGATGACTGCGTCGTGCAAAGGACAGAAACGGCATTAAGGGCCTGGGCATCATTGCCTTTATAGATTTCTCCAGGGGAGAGATATAAATTTAGTTTTGCCTCAGTACTTATAGGCTTCTTTCGTACGGTATCCCACTGGCCGCGGGCGGCGCCGCCCGCCCGATCACCCCCGCCAAGATCACCATCGTCACCACATACGGCGTCATGCTGAGAAACTGATATGGCACCCGGACCCCGGCAATCTGCAACTTGATCTGTAACGCATCGGCAAACCCGAATAACAAAGCTCCGCCCAGCGCGCCGAACGGATTCCACTTCCCGAAGATCATCGCGGCCAGGGCAATGAACCCCTTGCCGTTCGTCATGAGGTCTTCAAAACTGCCAACGGTCTCGAGCGAAAACCAGGCGCCGCCCAAGCCCGCCAACATGCCCCCCATGATGACGTTGCCGTATCGGATGCGGAACACATGAATGCCCAGCGTATCGGCAGCCCGCGGATGTTCACCCACCGCCCGCGTGCGCAGTCCCCAGCGCGTCATAAAGAGGACCACATGCACGACGATGACCATGAGCACCATCGCATAGACCAGGGGCTGATGGCGAAAGAAGAGCGGTCCTAGCAACGGGATATCCACGAGCAGCGGCACGGGCCACAAGGGCAATACCGATGGCGCCTCCCGTGGGTTGTGCAGGAGTACGGTACGCCGGATAAAGCCGGTCAGGCCCACGGCGAGCATATTGATCGCGGCGCCACTGATGATTTGATCCACCCGCCAGTGAATGGCCAGCACCGCATGGAAGGCAGCCATGGCGCCGCCCGCCAAGACCGCCGCCAGTAACCCCACCCAACTGCTGTGCGCGTAGAGGGCCACTGTGAACCCCAGGCAGGCGGCACTCAACATCATCCCTTCGATGGCGATATTGATGACCCCACTGCGCTCGCACAGAATACCCGCCAGAGCGCCTAGACCGAAGTTCCTCCCGTGATTCGGCGACAACTTGTTGAAATAAAAACTCAAAAGCCTGAAACGAATTGACCT
>CBCXVS010000402.1:0-5428 GCA_965178525.1 uncultured bacterium
ATGGACTTTTGAATTGGGCCAACCTGTTGATCTACTTAACCCTCCGCCTATTCTGCCAGGGGAACTTCGGTCTAGGCTCGGGATGCAATCTCGGTTTTCCAGTTCGTAGAGTGAAATCAAATGGCTCTGACTCCCTTGATTTCCATTTTCGTCGGAAAGGTTATGCTGGTGGGCCGAAGTAGAACGTATCGGTCACCGGGTCGATCCCAAAGCGAAAGCGATCTAAGCAACCATGCCAACCCAGAATGGAAGGCATGTCGGAGATGCCTTCATAACTCGCCTCGGGCACAAACGCGGTGGTCTCGATGGGCATGTTGTCCCCTTCATCGGCGAGCAGCGTCAGGGTCACACGATGTAGCGTGCCCTGCACCCGTTCCTGTCGGAAGATCAGCGTTTGTAGGCCCAGGCCCTCGGTGGCATCAAAGGCGAGTTCACTCGCGATGATCGGATGACAAAACAGATACACGCCGCCGGTATCGACCATTGCATGCGTCACCAGCCCTTCGATCGCGACGCGCAGGATGAGCCGAGGTATCGTCTCATGGACCGTGGCGGGACGATACTGGTAAGCGGCGGCGCTGGTTGCAAACGGCTGGCCGTTGAGAAATGACAATGGCATCAGTTTAGTTTCGTCACGAGAATGCTGCGTCCACGCACATCGCCGACGTGCGTGATCAGATCATCGAAGGAGCGAGTCGCATGGAGTAACTCGCCAGCTTGAAGCGCAATCCAGTTCCCCCGATATTCCTCCCAGTGGGCTTTGAGCCACGCATTATCGGCCTTTGCCGCCGCCCGGGATTCCGGCGTGGATGGCACGACCTGGACGGTTGGCGGAGCGAGCACACGCGCATATTTCTGTAACTCGGCGTGCTCGGGGTAGCGTTCCGCGCCCTCTTTCGCCAGCCGCTCGGCGAGCCGAGGTGAGTCGGTTGCGAATGCCTGTTTGATGGCACGGATAAGGTCATCAGGTGTGCGCTCACGTTCATCAGGGACCGCAGGGGTCTCCTGCCGCTGCGCCTTCGAGATCTTGGAAGCCGACCGGCCGTTCCCACCCCGTGCGTCACGCTCCTGAAACATGCGTAAGGCGGCACTGACGACCTCCTCAACGGGCGCAAATTTTCCCTTAGCAATTTCTTGCTGCACAAATTGCGCAAGGTCAGCTGGTAATCCGTTGAGGTCCATCACGCATCTCCATGTCAGACGTCTCCTTCCAGTATACTACGTATACTAGCGCCTTTGAACGGTCTGAAGTTGCGGGCTCATCTCCCTCCTCAAAGCCTTTTGGCCGTTCTCCAGAGCATCAGAGAATCAATGGGGTCAGAGTTGATTGAATTCGTTCAGGAGATCGTGATGGATGTTTCCTATATTCACCTCACTTCAACGCGAAGGTGTTGGCAAGCTTGATGTGCTCTTCGTGAGACAGAGCGCTCGTTGTTTCTGCGCTGTACGGTCATTCGGAAAAACGTGTAGGACATTGGCATAGCTTGCTGCGGCATTGGACCAGTCTTCAAGCATCACGTAGGCTTCGGCTAACTGCTTGTGTGTGCGTGCCCATGGGCCAGGCAGATGCTCTCGGGTACGCACTTCCAGAGCGCGGTGATACGCCTGCACGGCGTCAGCCACGAGCTGCCTTCTGGCTCCACCGTATGCCCGGGGTGCTTGGGCCGCCAGTGCCGTGCCGAGAGAATGCTGTGTCTCCGCCCACGGTTACGGCAGATGCTGACGCAGTCTCACCTTTAAAGCACCTTTCAGAGCCGATACCGCGTCGGTCAACAATCGCCGTCCCTCATTGCCACCCTGTCGTATTCCCTGTGCGACCAGCGCCGCCCCCAGCAGCATCTGCGCTGTTGCCCACGGTTGCGGTTGGTATTCGCGTATATGGACCTGCAACACCCGCCGGTACTGCGCGATCGCGTCAGTTAACAAACCGGCGCCTGCTGCCCCATCGTGGCGTGACGCCTGCGCCACAAGAGCTGTTGCCAGCTCGGTCTGCGTCGCTGCCCAGTCATTTGGCATATGGTCGCGTGTCCTTACCTCCAAAGCCCGCTGAAATGCCTGCACGGCCAACGCAAGCAGCTGTGCCTGCCGCATCAGCCTCCTCACGCCGGCGTCCTTGCTCAAGCCATACACGTCCCAGATAGTGTTGCGCCTCTGCCCAATTTGTTGGACGAAATTCGCGGGAGAGGACCTCTGCCGCCCGGTGTAATGTCTCGTCCGCTTCTTTCAAGAGGCGGAATCCATCTTCCTCGCCACGCCGTTTCCCTTGCTCAAAGAGCGTGTCCCCCAATAAGCCCTGCGCCGCTCCCCATCCGTCCAGCGAGCGTATAGAGGCCAACGTCTTCGAAGCTTGCCGAAGCCTCAGCGCCGCCTCGTCTATCGCATCTGTACCGATCTCTCCAGCCTGCCGGAGCCCTTGTTTGCGCAATGCGCTTCCCAGTACGAGCTGGCTCATGGCCCACAGCTCTGGCATAGACGCACTCGGTAACAGCGTTACTGCCCGCCGGCTTACCCGGACTGCATCTACCAACAAGTCGGTACTTTCCTTCCCATCCTTCCAGACCCCTTGCAAGCCCAGTACAATCCCCAATCCGAACTGCGCCGATCCCCATATGGTTACCTGGTGCTCGGGGCTGAGGACTGCGAGACCTCCCTGGAGAGCGTCTTTTGCCTCGCCTAACCAGCGTACGCCTTCCTCCCCACCGCGTTGGCTCCCTTTGCTGTAGAGTATTAACCCAAGCACCATCTGTACCGGAGCCCACAGCGAAGGTCTGCTATCACGGGTAAACACCTTTAAGCCTTGGCGGCATGCCCCCTCTGCCTCCTCTAATGAGCGTACTCTTTCCTCACCACTTGACGAAGTTGCTAAGTTATACAACGCGTGCGCCAGGAGCACCTGCGTCTGTGCCCAGAGTTCTGGCTGGTCCTCACGGATGACCTGACTCAGTGTCTGTTGATACCTTGCAACAGCCTGACGTAAGCCGCTAACGCGTTCTTTTCTCTCCGTTTTCGCTACGAGAATGATGCGTACCTGATCCAGTAGGTTTTGCCCGACCACCCGTAATGTCGGCTCCTGCTCACGAGTGAGTCCGTCCATCGCCCGACGCAGTGTCCCTTCTGCCTGCCGCAGCATATGCACGCCTTCTTCCCCACCTATCAAGAGCGCCCGTTGTGACAACGTCCGCCCCAGAAAAAACCGAGTCGGAACCTCAAATAGTAGCAACTCATTCTGTGTTGTAGCGTCCAAAACCTGCCGTAAAATGTCTTCTCCCTGCTGTCCCAGACGTATGCCTTCATCCCCACCCCTCTGGAACCCTACATAGGATACGACAGCTCCTAGAAGGAGCTGCGTATGCGCCCACTGTTTTGGCAGGTCTTCCCGAGTATACACCTCCAAGGCGTGCTGACACGCTACCATCGCATGATCGAGATGTTTTTGAATCATCTCTCTTTCAACCCTATCACTGAGTATCCAATTGGCATAACCAATATCTCTCCAGATTGCCGCCCAGAGTTGTGGCGTCTGTTCTTTTGTCACAAATCCTAAAGCACGTTGATATGCTTGTAATGCTTCAGTATACTTGTGGGCTTGAATATGAGCATCTCCTTCGCGTCGAAGTCCAAATATAGCTTCTTCTGTCGCCTTCTCTACTTCTTTTAATTTATCCTCCACATAATCGTGAAAAAGCTGGCCGGCTTTCGCAAACTGCTTTTTGGCATACGCAGCCAAACCCAATTTGAATTTATCCGGAGTTTTGTCAACTTCGGTAATCCATGTATCCACTGCGTCTTTGACCTGCCATACATCCAAGCCGATTTCTGCAGCCCAATCTTTGATGCGTCGGCTGATGTCGATTGCTCCAGGCTGTCTCTCTGGTGTGATGTTCTGTTTGGCTTCCTCAGATATTTTATTCAGGAAGTACTCGATATGATCGTCACTCACAAGCAATTTGGAGCCCTTGCGGACAATGCGCACTTGGACAAGGTCTTTCTCCAAATCATCCGGTATACGGGCTTCACCTTCTAATGGATCCAGGATACGCCACTTTGGCGCATCGATGACGAGGATCACCTTTTCACCAGCTTTGTAGACCGCAGGGAGAAAAATACGGAAAAAACCCCGCGCATTGGTGATATCAGAGTCGCCAGTTGCTTCGATGTTCATCCCGACGTTCTATACGGGCACCCATTCTTGCTGCGTTTCAATGCGTAACACTTTCCCCTTCAGCCATCGCTCCTGGGCGATGAGACCACATGGCACGAGCATCACCAGAAGTACGCTGCATAACAAAGCACGACGCATCATGATTCCTTTCGCATCCTGAAGTTGTGCGAGGGATTGCCCAGGGTGACATCGCCATGATATGTAACATATCCCGCTCGGCGCGCGATCAGCTTCACTGGACGCTGCTTCAATTCTTCGACACGAAACGTATATCTCCCACTGCTATCCGTAGTGGTTGTGAGCTGAAACTCCGGTAACGTCACCTCAACCCCAGGTATCACTAGGCCATTTTCATCTCGGATCATGCCTGCTACTGTCTGTACACCGGGGGAATCCCACGGTATGATACCGAAACTGAAAAGAAACATGCCGATTATCAACAACGCGGCGAGCATCGCCACCCACGTTTGCCATCGCTTCAATAAGCGTTTTTTCGGTGTTGAGATGGTTGGCAAGGGATTGATCGTGACAGGCCCACCAACATTCCCAAAGATCTGGGTAACCGGCCCGTCCGCCCTCATATCCCGCTGCGCCACCACGCTCTGCGACGCGTAGACGGCGTACAAGCTCTTCAGCTCTTGAGCTACCTGCCCAGGCTCTGCAGATGTGATGTTGTCAAGCTTCTCAAGAATGTCACGTGTATTCTCCGGATCAGGCGATGTCTCCAGAGTATCGATGGCACGTAGCAAAGCGGGCAACGCGTCTTCCAACGCGCGCGCCTCGATGCCCTGGGTAGCCCTCAGGGTGGACGGGAGTGGCGTAGAATCAAGCACCCATGGGAAGATAGTCTTTTTCAATGCCACCGCAATATTCCATTCGCATTCCACAAAATCCGAAGCGGCAGCATGCTGCGACCAGACCAGCACCACGCCATCGCAGGCTGCAATAGCGTCCCCAAGAGCCTTCGGCCATTGTTGCCCGCCATAGAGGCGTTCCTGATCACGCCAGACCGCAACGCCATGATCCTTCAACCCCTGGCCCAGCCGTCTCACAATATCTAAGTCCTGGTGTGCGTAACTCACGAACAGCTGTGGCATCCCAATCCCCAACTTTTCGTGTTTTCTTCAAACGTGACGAGGGCTCTTTTCATGTTGAATTACCATATCATGTTCAAGATTGGGGATCTACCCGAATGGCCTGAAGTGAAGCTCTAACTGCTGGTCGTGTCAACGGTTGACCCAACACATGAGGGGGTTTTGTCATGAG
>CBCXVS010000403.1:0-5279 GCA_965178525.1 uncultured bacterium
TGACCTGGCTGGGCTCCCTCCATCGTTTGGGGGAGGATAGCCTACCTCATTAACTATTGGGGAACAACCCTAATGATAACCCCGTCCACCATAAAGCCGACTTGCAGCCCCATCACGGTGACCGCCGGAATGAGCGCGTTTTTCAGCGTATGCTTGGTCACCACGACGATCTCCCGCAGCCCTTTCGAACGTGTGGTGGTAACGTATTCCTGACGGCTGACTTCCAGCATACTGCCCCGCACCAGACGTGTCAGAATGGAGGCGCGGCTGGCCCTGAGCGCGATCTCGGGCAGAATCATATGACGAAGATTCTCCACCAGACTCTCGCTTGGCGAGACGTACCCTTGCACCGGGAGCCATCCCAGTCCCAATCCGAAGAACAAAAAGAGGAGGATACCCAGGGAAAACGCCGGGATGGAAACGCCACACAGAGCAAGGGTCATGGCACAGTAATCCCAGATGCCATGGGCTCTCGCCGCGGCGATGACGCCGGCGGGAATCGAGATCAGAAGAGCGAACAACATGGCAAAGCCGATCAGCTGCAGACTGACCGGAACTTTGGCCATGATTTCGTCAAACACCGGATGCTCTGAGAACAGCGAGCGGCCCAATCGCCCCGAATAAGATGTGCCAGCCATTTGACATACTGCACCAGGATGGGCTGGTCTAAGCCCGATTCGGCGCCGAGCTCTCGGGCCACGTCGTCATCATAGTCAGTCCCGAGCAGGACGTCCGCCGGATCGCCAGGAATGAAATGCCACCAGCGTGATGCCGATCAGGGTGGGAATCATGAGCAATAACCGTTGCCCCCCCTCACCTCCCTTTGGCAAAGGGGGGAAGCAGGCGTGAAGGACGCCATCCACCTCGTTCTATCCAAAAGCGGGTATCACGTGTTCAGCAAACAACCGCATAGACTTTTGAGCCAACGCCGGCACCAGTCGGCCAAACCGGTGCCGGGCGCAGAAGAGGTCGTAGCCGGTGAGCTGGCGCTGCGCCTCCATCTGACGAATCACGGTGTCGGGGCTACCCACAAGAGCCAAGCCGCTCTCGATCCAAAAGTCATAGGATTGCGTACAGGCTTGAAACACGCGACTCAGTTCTTTGCGCTCTGGCGTGCCCCGCTCGGTTGAGGCGCGCCCGTTGGGGCCGAAACCCAAGCGCGTCTGGGCCACGAGTTCACCGCCCTGGTTGTACCCCAGCAACAGGTTGGGCTCTGCTTCGGCCCGAGCCTGCTCGTCCGTCTCGGCAACATGGACATGGCGTGTCAAAAAGGCGTGCGGCATGAGGCCGGGATGTCCATACTGCTTCCAGTGACGCCGGTAGTCGGCGAACTTTTTGGCGATGACCGAATCCACATCAATGTTTTGCGCGATGTGATAGTTGTGCTTGGCCGCGTACTCGAAGGAAGCCGCACTATGCGCCGCGACCCAAATGGGGGGATGAGGCTGCTGGTAGGGGGCGGGATGGGGCAGCGCCTCGTCAAATTGCCAGTATTTACCCTGGTACGTGACCCGTTCCGACGTCCACGCCTGTACAATGATCTTCAGGGCTTCCGCCGTCATGTCATGACGCTCGTCAAAGGGCAGGTTCCAACGGAGGAATTCGTGTTCTAAGACCCCGGTTCCCGTGCCGAATTCGAGACGGCCGTGAGACAGCTGATCCAGCGTGGCCAGGTCTTGAGCCAGTCGAATGGGATGGTGGAAGGACAACTGGTAGATCATCAGGCCGAATCGGATGTCACGGGTTCGACTCGCCAAGGCGGTCAGGTAGACATTGGGAGCGGTTACGTAGCAGGTTGGTGAATTCTGGTGTTCAATAAAGAAGTAGTATCGATAACCCAGTTGTTCAGCCTCTTGCGCCTCCCGAATGTGCGCCTCGTACACATCCACCACCGCCGGGAATTCCGCCATCTCGAATGGCCCGAACGTGTCGAAAATACCAAATTCTAGCTTGCTCATCTTGCGCTCCCCTCCTTTGCGGCCGCCGCCACCAGGGTGGATGGACCGTAACCATCCTCTTGCCTTCGTGTTCCTTCGCGTCTTTCGCGGATCCATTTTTCATCATTTACAAGGTATCAGATACGGCGTCAAGCCCGCTAGCATGATGCGCCTGTGCTACAATAGCCACGACGTCCGCCAGGTTGTGCCGAAATAGTTCAAGGAACACAAAGAGAAGATAAGGACGAAGTCTACCCTAGGACTTGTAGGGAAGGTGTGGCATCCATGTCAGATTTACCCAAAAGAATACTTGGACGCACGGGGCTCGAGGTGACCACGCTCGGCTTCGGCGCGCTAGAACTACGCGGTATGGTTGCGGGTGTCGGCCGGCCGCTGTTACCCGGAGAGCCTGAACGCATCCTGAACGCCGTTCTGGATACCGGCATCAACTATATTGACGTCGCGGTCGATTACGGCGAGGCCGAGTTCCATATTGGCCGGTGCATCGTCAACCGCCGTCAGGCCTTTTTCTTGGCCACCAAGTGCGGGTGTCCATTGGACGTGAGTCAGTTTGCACCGAGTGAGCGCACGAGATATGGGGTGCCCTTACCCCGTCTACACGATTACAGCCGTGAAAATATGATCGCGGCCTGCCACCAGAGCCTGCGGCGCATGCAGACCGACTACTTGGACATTCTCCAGTTCCACTTTAGTCCGGCAAAGTCAGTCTTAGAGCAAGAAGATGCCATCGCCACGCTGCAAGCGCTCAAGCAGCAAGGCAAGATCCGCTTTCTGGGGTGTTCCTCGATGCTGCCGAATCTCATGGATCACATTGAGATGGGCGTCTTCGATGTCTTTCAAATTCCTTACTCTGCCCTCCAACTCGAACATGAGCCGGCCATTGCCGAGGCGGCCAAGGCCGGCGCGGGTATCGTCATTCGCGGCGGTGTGGCGCGTGGCGAGCCGGGCGAGGGGCACGGTTTAGCCGATGTCTGGGCCCTTTGGGAGCGCGCCAACATGGACGAGTTGTTGCAGGGGATGTCGGCCACGACGTTCATGCTACGCTTCACCATCACGAATCCCCACACCCATACCACCATCGTTGGAACTCTCAACCCGGAGCACCTGCAAGAGAATGTGGCGGCAGTCTTACAAGGACCTTTACCGGCTAATGTTTACCATGAAGCCAAGCGCCGTCTCATGGCGGCCCGGGAAACGCCAGCGTAGGCGGCGGCGCGATGTGATATACATGGGTTCCCGCATCCTGTTATAATCCCGCCAACTCGCAGGCTTGAAACCCTGAAAGCTTGACATCAAGGAGGTGCACGATGCCTGAGAACCTGTCCAGCATCCTGGACGTAACGGAGCCGACCTTGCTCACCACGGGCTGGGGCCGTACGGAAGGGCCGCTTTGGCATGCCGGGGGGTATGTCACGTTTGTTGATTTAGAAGGGAGCCGGCTCCTGCGATGGGACCCGAACGGCCAGGTGACGGTGGTGCGAGAGCATACCGGAGAGGGTAATGGCTGCACCCTCGACCGCCAGGGTCGTCTGATCATGTGCGAAGGCGCCGACCACCGGCGGATTACCCGGATGGATGCGGATGGCACGGTCACGGCCATTGCCGAGCGCTGGCAAGGCAAACGGTTCAATAAACCCAACGATGTCGTGTGCCGCTCTGACGGCAGCATTTTTTTCACGGACCCTGAGCTTCGCCTTCCTGCAGAGCAGCGCGAGATCGGCTTTGCCGGTGTGTTTCGCATCGATCCGACGGGGAACCTGCATCTGGCCACGGACGCGTGCGAATATCCCAATGGGCTGGCGTTTTCTCCCGATGAGTCGATCCTGTACGTGGCAATCAGCCGGCTGGACGAGCGCTGTTTCGAGGAGGAAGCGCAGGGCGAGGTCTGTACGCATCGGCGCATTCGCGCATTTGACATGGCCCAGGATGGGACTCTGAGCAACAACCGCGTGTTCTGCGATATGTCCTCGGCTGATCCCGGTGTCCCCGACGGCATCAAAGTGGATACGCAGGGGCGGGTGTTTTGCGTGGGTTCCGGCGGCATCTGGGTTGTCGATCCATCGGGTGACGTTATCGGCATTGTCAAGATGCCAGAGGTGGTTCGCAACTTGGCCTTCGGCGGGCCGGATTTTCGCACCTTATATCTCACCCCTGGCGGATCCCTCAGCAAGCTCGAAGTCAAAACACCGGGGATTGGGGCGTTTAGCTAGGGGTTAGGGGATAGGGGTTAGGGGATGGCTCGCAGCGCCTAACCAACCACTAACCGGTACAAAAAAGTGCGTCAGGCTGAGTCCTCTGCGGCGTTAACATCAGGAACAGGGAGCTTGAACTTTCGTTCACGATAGGAGTATGATCCAAAAGATTTCTGATACCAGACAATCTTCCTCCGGAACTGAAATAGACCACGGAGATTGCAGTGTTGGGCTACTTTACTGGGGTCTCAAGCACCAGCTGAGTGTCTAGCGGCGGAGGCAGACGGCACCGCTTGCCATCGAACATGAGGAATCAAGAACCTCGGATGTGGGGACAAGATGTTGACAGCCAAGGCGCTTCTAGTAACAAGTCGTTTTCCGATTGACGATGGATTAAATCGCGGTCCTTCTCCTCCGGCACCGCCGGGCCATCCGGACCCACGGGGTACCGATGGCTTGGGCGGGTCTCATCTGCCGGAGACCGGTGGTCGCGTTTGGTTCCGGAAGCTTATCGAAATCTGCTATCTGCTGGCAGGATGTCAGACGAGGCTTCGTTCAGGTGTGATGCGACCAGCGCTTGCATGGCTCCTCTGTGCTACATTGGGCGCTCTCGTTTCCCCTCGGTTCGGCGCCGATGCAGCCGCTATCTGCGACCGATATCTTCAGTCGCCCAAGAACCACCCATTTGCGTATCGACAAGTCGGGGACCGCTGCGAAGGGATCTACGTCCAGAAAGTATCGAGCACCGCGTTGTACGTTGGTTCCTTGACGGAGAGCTTTGACGACTACGACCTGCGCTCGGAACAGCCGCTGAAGATCACCTGGGCAGCTCATGGCAATGCCAACGTTCACTTGCGGGTGAACAGTCTCAAGCGTCGGCTGTACTATCGGATGGATACCGAGCAGTCCAGCAACGCCGCGTCCTATATCTGGCCGCATAATCTGCTTGCAGCCCTGAACATCACCCGTCAAGACATTGGGCTGGTGGGCTGGATGCGCTTGCCTGTAGGCGGGGTGGAACGCACAGTTCTGCTCCCCTTAAGGGTTAGCCAGGAATGGCCTTAAGTGAAGCTCTAACTGCTGGTCGTGTCAACGGTTGACCCAACACATGAGGGGGTTTTGTCATGAG
>CBCXVS010000404.1:0-5274 GCA_965178525.1 uncultured bacterium
CTCATGACAAAACCCCCTCATGTGTTGCGTCAACCGTTGACACGACATGCAGTTAGAGCTTCACTTAAGGCCATTCGGGTCGGCCCCAACTCATATAAACTTCGCGCCATGACATACCTTGTTTAATCTCCTGCCGCGCCACAAAGGAGCGGAACGCCGACCGCACGGCGGGTAGAGGCGGCGTTTTGGTGAGAAGTATCGACAGTTCTCTGCCAACCTCATCAACGGTGCCACGCGTCGTGCTCAGTAAAATGCGGAACGCTTCAGCGTAGCCGTCAATCCGTGCGAGGAGATAGGCGTCGTCAAATCCCGTAATCCGAAGCGGCGTCCCAAGCGGCACGATTTCCGCCGTGCGATACGTGGCAAATTCCTCCTCCGCGATCTGCCCGATCAGGTCAATGAGATATCCCCCCGCCTCGTGATATGGCCGCAGCACCATCGCCGTCAACCATGGTTGCTCGATATAGCGCGTGCGAAACGCCTGCTCCTGAGCCGCATTTCGGAAAATCGTCGGATTCAGCCGGCACGCCATGAGGTAGCATAGCAGACTAACCACCACGACCCATCGATACCTGTGCATACTGCCCCCTTTCTCCGCCCACACCCGTCCGTCACGACCTGTCGATCTGAAGTACCTAGACAGAATGACCTTGATACATTTCTCCAGGGGAAAAATATAAATTTAATAGTGTTTCAGTACTTATCTCGATTTCCGCGTGACCTGATATAACGCGTCGCGAAGCTTCGGGAAGTCGAAGCCATGCCCCTGCGCCACCCGCAGGTGCTTCCAGGCTTGCTTGTAGCGCTTGGTGTCATAATAGGCTTGAATGAGCAGCTGATGGATTTCCGGCAACTCCGGGGCGCCGGCCGCGGCCTTTTCTAAATGACCGATGGCATTTTTGGGCTGCTTCAGGGCAAGGAGGTAGACTTTCCCCATACCAAAGGAGATGGCTGGCGCCAAATGTTCATCTAAGCGTAACGCCTGCTGATAGGCTTTCAGGGCTTTCTGGGCATACGACCGTTGCGGCTGCGCCACAGCGGCCTCGGTGTAGAGTGCGGCGCGGAGCATCACAAGCTGGGCCAGGTTCGGCGCGTAGTTTTGGGCTTTGTCCAGGTGACGGATGGCCTCTTTATACGCTTTGGCCTTCCCGTGCGCATAACTGAGCATCATATGCGTCTGCACGTTGTCCTGCTCGAGACGCAGGGCCGAGCGCAATGCCTTGATCGCGGGCGCTATCTTTCCGTCGCGTAGCGCTGCCGCCGCGGTGTCGTACAATTGCGGCATTTGCGATGAAATCCGCTTCACAATCGCATAGCGCCTCCCCAAGGCAAGCACATCGCTGATTTGTCCCGGTTTCAGCTTCCGCAACACCGGACGCAGCTCGTCTTGTACCTCGTCGAGTCGGACCACACCGCTAAATCCCCACTGCTGACGCTGTGGACCGATGGATTTGGTGCGCGCCAAGGCGCTAAACGAGGCTCCCTGACGCAGTTGCTGATGGATTGTACGTGCCGTGCTGCGATCACGCACGATAATCATGCGGAGGCCCACAGTCTTCTCCGCAGCTTGTGCGGCCGGAGCAAGCGTGGCCACGATAATGATAAGGATAACAGCGACAATACGGTACATAAGCGTTTACCCTTACCCTAGCACCGCGGTGTACCCGGGACGTTATCGGGTCCGAAAGGTTACGGGAATATCGTCAGGACGCAGGGTCTTGAAGGAAACGATCATGCGGCGCAAGTCCCCACCGTGGGCCGCCAGTGCCTGATCGAAAAACGTCGTGTCCCGATGGTAACGGCGGAAAGCAAGCAGGACCGCGTTATTGAGCGTATGGCCTTCGAAATACCGCCGATACCAGGCGGTTTTCATGCGGGGAAACACGGCCGGATAATTCCTCTGCGCATCGACAAAGATATGCTCACGCTGCCGCAGTTTGTCGTCGCGGCTGAGTGGCCCTTGATACAGCGTTTCGAGACGCGCCACAATGTCATGCATATAGGCTTGAAAGATGCGGGCATCGGCTCGCGTGTCCTGATACAACTTGTAGATTGGCGCATCCGTGCCGTCACGTTGAGCCAAATACGCCAGGGCGCCTTTCTCCGCCACGAAATCGGCCAGACTTTCATTAAAACTCACGCTGCCCTTTACCCATACCGTCTGATGCACAAGTTCATGAATAATGGTACGAATCAAGACGATCTCATGGGACGCGAGCATACTCGACAGAATCGGATCCGCAAAATAACCCAGGGTGCTGTAGGCACGCACGCCCCGCACGTAGGTGTCGTAGTCTTGTTCGCGGAGCTTCCGAGCCTGGCGCCGCGCAGCAGCTTGGTTGAAATAGCCCTTGTAAGGCACACGCCCCACAATCGGAAAGCGCCAAACATAGGGCTGCAGCGCATCCTTGGGCGCCGCAGAGACGTTATACGTTACATACGGCCCGCCCACGTCAACATAGGTTGTATAACTGCCATTGGCGTGTAAGCCCAATTGCTCGATGGCGTACTTGCGGACATTTTGGATAAGACGTAACTTTACCCGCTTTTGCTCACTCAGCGTGCCGTCTCGCAGCACCTCTTCAACCGGTTGCCGCCGAGCCAACAACTTGGCTTGCCCAACCGACACATGCCACAGAAAACCGGCCGCACATCCATTGAGCAGGCTCACACATAGAAGCACACCCCATAACCGGAACAACCATGCCCGGCCACGGTTGGGCCGGTGAGGGGCATCAGAGTGTACAGGAAAAGAGAGAGGGCTAGCAACGTATGAGAAGATATACACCACGGCGTGTCCGAACCTATCCGGCCATTAGGCGTGCTGATCAAGGAGCGTAATAGGACGCCGTCCGGCAAATCCCGTTTCGTAACGATGAAAGTGTTCGATATCGTCTTCACCGAGCTTCCAGCAATAATAATAGCCATCGCCAGAATCGAAATCCGCTAGCCATAATCCTTTGACTTCGACACCGAGGTCTTTAATCGCCGCCACCCATTCTTGCAGCAGTGCATTCATGCGCTGCTCCACCCGTGTGACTTCTGCGGTGTCGTGCGGATCCTGCACGCTTTCCCGCATCGCTTCGACCAAGTCATAGTAGCGCTGTGTCAGATCCTTGACCTGTGGCAACAATGCACGCGCCTCGTCTAATGTGAATATGGCCATATCGGTCCCCTTGAAGCTGTCAGCCATCAGTTCTCAGCTAAGCCTCCACAACCTCCTAACTCTTTGCTGATAGCTGACAGCTAATAGCTAATCACGTCCTTACCATAACGGCCGCCGATAGGTTTCCGGCAGTAGCGTATCGGCAATCTCTTTCCAATTGCTGTGATGGCGATCCCCCACCAACCGCATGCCACGATCGTCAATATAAGCCACGGCTAAGGGCTTATCCTGAATCCAGATCTCATCAAACGGAATCTGGTTGTGCTCCAGAAAGTCACTCACGCTCTCCGGACTATTGACCTGTGGATCGTACTCATCCGTTTGGCTGTACCAGGAGGAAGTCCGGAACGAATGGATAATAATCCAGTATCCCGCGTCCTTGAGACGCTGCAGCGCCTCACGCGCCCCAGCAATTGGCTCGCCGAATGCCGGATAACGATGCTCGCAGATCGTGCCGTCAAGATCGACGACGATCGCCCCTCGTTGGGTCCGTTCACCCATAGTCTCCATCCTCTACTTGTATCATATATATTGAGACAAAATGCAATGTATATCTTATCTCTGGAGATTGATATCGAGGTGAATCCGCCCCGGGGCGCGTACATGCTGGCAGAAGTTTCGCACCGGTTTCCTACGTCAGGTGCATGTTGTACGCCGCGCTGTACTCGTCACCCACTGCGGCCTTGTGCATGAAGACGGTCTCACATGCCTTGGCGAACCGAGGATGGGAGGCCGGATCCGTGGTGCATAAACGATATTGTACGACCTCCGGCGGAATATGCTCCAACATCGTCTCCACCCACTCGGCTCGCACCTCACCCATTGTTGGATCGTAGATCGAGAGCGGCCGCTCCTCTCTCGCGAACCGATTGATATGGCGTGGTTCCTGGGTCGCCATATCGAGCTGAAATTCGAGCGTGCGCAGATCCGCAGGCAGGGCCTGCCGAATCCGTCTAACGAGCTGATGCGGCTCGTATCTCTTGCCTGTTCGCCGTGCCAGTTCATGCATCGGCAGCGTCGCATCGTACGCCATTTTCCATTTTACCTGGCGCTGCAGAATCGCGGCCCATTCCTTGCCCAACGCCCGCTTGCCAGGGAGCCGGTCCGTCTCCCATCCCCGGACCGTTTCGAGCAATGACCAGTCGGTGAGCCATACGTATCGGTCCAAGTCATGCAGCGGGTTCCCTGGAAAAATATAATGCATCGTTGGCTGAAAAACGTCCCGCAAATGCAAATCGATGGCACGTATCGTACGATGAAAGTAGACATGCGTATACAAATAGAGACGCGCCGTCAAGAACATCGTTAAGGCGCTGACCCCAGCCGTATGGAGCGCCAATCCCTGGGCCGTGAGAAAACTGTAATGGAGCAAGCGTCCGAGGTCAACTGGGCCAACCGCCACCCCACACATATAGGCATCCCGTAAGACATAATCGAGGTTGTCCGCCGTGTAGATGCCGCCGAGCACGGGCTTGAGCAACTGCAACCAGGCTGGCATATGGGTCTCTCCAGGCGTCTTTTTCTGCATGAGATAGGCAATATAAGCCGGCTCGAGCACCTCATCCGAGGCAAAGTCGCCACTCGGACTACGGCGCACGCCACGGATCATATCCCCCAATTGCTGTGTGATGATGCGATGGCCGACCGCTTCATGGCCAATGCCGAATGGCGCCAAATGATTTTCATCAAAAAAATGACAAAAGGGACCATGCCCGACATCGTGTAAGAGCCCACTGATACGGAGTGCCGCCTCGACGAACGGGAGCGACGGACAGGCCGGCATCACCTGGCGCAGAGAGGGGTGGAGCTGCTGGGCAAAGCGGCCGGCCACATGCATCGTTCCCAGGGAATGTTGGAAACGGCTGTGTTCGGCCGCGGGAAACACCCATCGCGCACTCTGCAATTGGGAAATCGCCCGCAAGCGTTGCATCCAAGGCGAATCAATGAGATCTTTTTCGGTGATGTCGCCCTGTCTCCCATCGCGCTCCAACGGGACGGTGAAGGCGATCGATCCGTGAATGGGATCAGAGGGTGCGACCTGAAGACGCCTAACTTGAGTGGTTTGAACCAGTTGAAGGAAATGCAGGTCCGTGTGCGGACCTATCGCC
>CBCXVS010000405.1:0-5222 GCA_965178525.1 uncultured bacterium
CATAGCTGAAGATCGGATACGGCATACTATCGGAGGGGATCTGAGCAAGTCTACCGAAGAACAAACTAAACACCACCATGGTGAAGAGGGGTTGGATGATGGCCCAGGCTGCCTCCAGTACGGTTTGCTTGTAGCGCACGAGAATGTCGCGCCAAGTGAGGAAATAAAGAAGGTCGCGGTACGCCCACAAGTCCCCGAGTCTGAGGGATACCCATCC
The DNA here is from genome assembly GCA_965178525.1 of uncultured bacterium. Taxonomy (GTDB): domain Bacteria; phylum Tectomicrobia; class Entotheonellia; order Entotheonellales; family Entotheonellaceae; genus CBCXVS01. Next base: position 218 of record CBCXVS010000405.1, read on the forward strand.
TTTCGAGGGGACAATCCGAGTGATTGGCGCGTCATCTGCTTCTGAAGACATCCAAGCCATGGGTTCGCTTTTTCGTGATATCATAAGTGCCCGAACCGAATTAAATTCATATTTTTCCTCTGGAAAAACGATGTCGCTCATTTTGTCCAGGAACTTAGTGTCCGGACAAGGTGTCTCTTGTCGCGCCAGGTTGACTCACCCAGAGAATTTGACTTATTTTGTCGCCACGTCTGCGCAGGCCCCAACCACTAGCCGCAATAAGCCGGTGTCATGTTCCGTCTGCTCCTGTGACAGCCCTGGGCTTTGCACCACGACCAGGTCCAGACTGGGGCAGACCCAGATGTGTTGTCGACCCGCTCCCGAGGCGGCATACGAGTCGCGTGGCAAGTTGGGCCAGAGTTGGCCATGGTCGTTGGTCCAAAAGGCATAGCCATACTGCCATTGGTCTCGTGGGCAGTTGGCACGAATGTCGGGCGCGGTTTGGGTTGCTTCACGCAACCAGGCATCCGGAACGAGCTGATGATCCTCCCAACGGCCCCCCTGCCGCCATAACCAGCCTAAACGGGCCATGTCCCGCGCACTGGCCTTGACGCCGTCGCTATACCCAAAGATATGGGGACGGGCTTTCGGGTGCAGATCAAAGTTTTTCACCTCATAGCCCCAGGTCGCGCCGATAGGGAGACGCAGCTTTGCATCGATCAATGGCGGCAGACCAGGCGAACCGACCGGATCACGCCTATCATAAAGGCCATAGGTCTTGGCAATGGCATGGGCGAGAATGTTCATGCCGTACGTCTAATAATGAAAGACCTTCCCCGGTTCCTCGCCAAGCTTCATGTAGCCCGAGGTGTTTGAGATGAGCTGGCGGAACGTCATCGCATGATCCTTCGCCAAGGCGTAACGGCCTGGCTTGGGACCTTCGCCCTCGGGGACATCCATGGCCTCGGGATAATAATCGACAATCTTGGCGTCGGCCGATGCGAGCTTTCCTTCCTCGATGGCAATGCCTAAGAGGCATGAAAAGATGGATTTCGTCGCAGAAGCCAGCTGCAGCTGGGCGCCACGATGGATACCACAGTTCCACTCCGCGACCAGGCGGCCGCCACGGACGATGACGACACGGTAGCGTCCATTTTCCACGCGGTCGTCGAGCCAACGCTTGATCCTTGCAAACCTTTCGGGATCGAAGCCGGCCTCGGTGGGGGAGATCCGTGCCCAGTGGGCTCCGGGATATATCGTTGCGCCCAATGGACACTGCTTCTTGGCCATGAGCACGGAACCACGCCGTCCCGCAGCAGGACGCCGCGTCGGCAAGACGCTCGCCATGCGCCGGCGGATCACGCCATTAAAACGGCGTATCCGATGGTAAAACAGATGGTATCGCCTCCTCCGAATCTTTGGACCCATCCAAGCCCAGAACTTCTTCAAAAAGAAGTCATCCGCTTCCCAGGTTCTTACCACATGGGGTGGGTGCCTGAGCGGAAAATCAGTCCCCGTGGCCGGTATACCAAAGAGTCGTATCAATCTCGCATCGTCCTTGGTGTTGGTCGCGTCGGCTTGGAACCCAATGTTTTCGATGAGATTATGGTACGGGCCAATATCCAAGCCACGCCGCGCCCACACTGAGAATAACCATGGCCAATCCCAGGGGTGCTGATGACCTCGGCCAGAATGTGCCGACTCATAAATCTTTTGAAATCTCTCCTGATAAAATTGAATTGGCCTGCGATCCACTAAGAGCTCTGACAACCAAGGTGTGTGTCGTCGCTCCGGCCATGAACTGAGGCGGGAATCATAATGTTTCCAGGCTCTCGCCCAGGTTGCCCATCCCCATACCAGGAACGAATAGGAAAAATAATAGCTGTAAGGCGGATGATCGTATGTTGGGAAGGGACTGGTTCCAGATATTTGCATGACCCTTTCGTCATCCGCATAGCGGTCGAGCAGTTCCTCACAGAAGCGAAAAAAGGTAGGGTGTGGCAGGCAGTCATCTTCGAGGATGATGGCGCGCTCCACCTGCTCGAATGCCCATGTGATCCCGGTTGCCGGTCGCCGCCCCACGCCCATATTGATATCCGAGTAGTTCTTGAGGACCTCACAGTCCCAATCGACACGCTCAATGACCGCCCGAGTGGCCGCACACGTTTCGATATCCCGGGACTGATCCGAACGCGGCCCGTCAGCGACCACGAAGAGTTGCTTTGGTTTCGCCCTCCGAATCGCATCCAAAACGCGTTCGCAGCAATCTGGCCGATTGAAGATGATGAACACCACAGGTGTTTCCATGACACCTTTCTTCGCAGATGACATCTGCGCTGCTTATTGTATCTGATAGCTCTTCACTTCATAGGGTCCGAAGTAATCGGACAGTCTCCCATCTTCAAGGCTCGGACCGGGAGCTGATGATGAGCCCAAGTATCGTGTCTCCTTGGCGGGTTCGGCCAGAGTCCAGGTCACGGGCATTGGGGTTTTGGAGAAGTTGTGCGCGAAGAGAAACCAGCCCGAGTCAGGCGCTCGCTTTGCCAGGGTGCGAATCGCGCCGGCACTCGGCTCATGGGTGATCAGAGCGGCATCGGGAGCCAGCAAAACTGGCTCAAACGATTTGATTTCTTGCGTCACGCGCACCAGCCGCTGCCAGTACGCCTCCCGGCGGCCGGCAGGCTGCACCGAGGAGATACCTTTGCGCCCATAGCTCCAGTAAAATAGCCCTTTGGCCCCCGCAACGATCGCCATCCAACTCATCGTCCGCAGCTCATCGTAGGTCGGGAAGTGTCCTTTGGAGCCGTGCTGAAAGAGCTGGATCATCGTCCACACCGGCCGACTATGCTCGACCGCCGCCTGCGCCGCTGCGGTCCACTCGGTGACCCGGTGGAGCGGGGAGAGCACGCCCTCGGGGGTATTATAAATCGGGTAGGGGTCGACACCCATGACATCGGCCGCATCCCGCCAACGCGACAGTTCGCGCATGTTGTTTTGCGCGATGAAGGTGACCCCATGAGGGTCGTGCCGACGGAGAATCGTGTACTGGCCGAAGACGCGTTGGGCCTGGTTGGCCGGCCGTTCATCGGCGGTATACCAGCCGGCGAGGCCGGGATGGGTTCCCAAGGCCGCCGCCATACACGCCGTGAAGCCTTTTTGGCCGAGATCGACGGCCGTCTTGTCATAACAGCGGCGTTGGCGCCAGCGTTGGTGTTGGGCGTACCAGGTATTGACTGTGTGCAGGTAGGCGAGACCATACCTCTGCAAGGTGATCATCAGGGCGTTCAGCGCCTTGACGGGAGCCCCGCCGAGGTGGTAGTTGAGATACATATTGAGTGGAGCTTCGGCAATCTTCGCAATGCGCGGTTCATAAGCTTGTGGCGACGTGGCATAGCCACTGGTGGCGTAGATGCCGAGGACGAATGTGCGCCGACCGTCCATGACGAGGGCGTGGTTATGATCCACATAGACGCCCAGCTCCTGCCGAGCTTGCGCCGGCAGCTTGACGATCCGGTAGGCGGGATACGCGAACAGCCGAGCGCCCGTGGCACGCTGGAACGCCTGAAAGTTGAGGCGGTAAGTCCCAAGCGGCAGGTCTTGGGCGTCCAGTGTCATGCGAAACGCCGGTTCCGAGGGCGTGATGTCAACCGACGCCACCGCGGCCCCTTGCGCCTGGTGCAGACTCAAACGGATCGTGAGATCCGCGAGGCGGGGACGCGGCTGCACGGTTGCGGGCGCTTCCGCCGGGCGGATGCGTACCGAGAGGTCAATGACCTGCGAGCGATCGGAAAAAAGCATGCCGCGGTAGTTGGGATATCGAAGAAACCCTTCGACCAGTGGTGGTTTGTGCCGGCGCACGGCGATGTCATCGAAAAACAACGTGCCATCCGGCTTCTTATAGGCTTCCAGGCGGAGCACAGCCGGTTCACTGCCGCCAATGGGAAAGCTGCGCCGCTTGACCTGGGTCCAGTCGGCTGTCCCCCGTATCACCCGGCTTTTCACCCGGCGTTGGCCTTGTATGAGGCTAATTCTGCCGCCCGCACCGAGCTTGTTGGCGCCGATATCGCTGGCCTTGATCGATCCCCTCAGGCTGTACCAGCCAGGCCGCAAGTGCAGCCTCTGTGACACCTGGGGATAAGATGGCGCTAGGTGGCTATGGCGCAGCCGCATGCTGCGGCGGCCGGATTGCGCCCCATCCGTAGCCAGGGAGAAATAGGCCGGCTGTCCCACGTCCCACCCCGCCGGTTGTCCCGCTGCGTCCACGTCCTCGAAGGACGGGTTGGTGACCAGATTCACGTTCTCTCCCGGCCAAGGGTAGAGGGCTGTGAGGCCCCCTATGGGTAGGCGGCTCGCCGCCGCGGCGACGCCAACCAGGATAAGTCCTACCATCGTTAGGCAGGCGTGCTGCCAGGCACGGCTCATACGGCTGGGCGATGGCTCAGATCGAGCGTAGGCGAGACAACTAAATACTCGCCGATGGCTAAATAATCCAACCGTCCGTCATCAAATGTTTTTAAGGCATCAAAAGGTGTGCAGACAATAGGTTCTTCATGAATGTTGAAACTCGTGTTAATAATATTTGGGATATGAGTAAGATCAAAATAATGTGATAGTATGTTATACAAACTCGGATTAATATGCTTCCCGATAATTTGCGGTCTGGCTGTGCCATCGGCATGCACAGCGGCAGGAGATAGCTTTTTCATGTCCTCTGTGCAATCTGTCGTAATGGTTATAAACTCGGACGTATAGTCCATTTTATGCATTGATGTATACATTTGACCTGCCATATGATCTAGCGTTAATGACGCAAAAGGCATAAATTCCGTTCTTTTTAACCTATGATTCAGCCATTTGTTGATCGAGATACCTTGTGCTGAAGACAGAATCGATCTATTACCTAAAGCTCTTGGCCCATACTCCATCCGACCATGAAATCTTCCAATCACCATATTAGAGTTGTTCCTCAATAGCATAAGATCAGGTTCCCTAGCCCAGCCCAGATGCCCACCGAATCATCCTCAAA
>CBCXVS010000406.1:0-5191 GCA_965178525.1 uncultured bacterium
ACCTCCTGAAACGACATGGCTTATGGTCATACGTTTGCAGACGATGTCAAGCCCATGGTGCAGAATAGGAGCGAAAACTTTGCGATTTACAGGGGAACAAAGGTCGATTCGTTTCAGGCTTTTGAGTTTTTATTCCAACAAGTTGTCGCCGAATCACGGGAGGAACTTCGGCCTAGACAAGGGTTGACAGGGAGCGGGGCACATGCCAAGCTTGTACAAGCTTTCCTGACAACGTCACATACCTGAGGTTTCCAGAGCATTTTTGTGCCAGTCAATCATGACCGCAAGACGGGTCAGTAGGACAGTGAATAGCTATGCGCCGTACGAAAGATAGTCGTGGTAAAGTTCGAGACATCTATACATATATCAGCGAGCAGCTCTATTTCAGCCGTCCGGATCTGCAGATCCACGGCGAATCTGCCAATGCCACCTTGTTGCTTAGTCTCCTGACCGCGCTCACGGGTGGAAAAGCGCTGGTTATTGGTGAGCCGGGCTTGGGGAAGACGACGGCCGCAGAGTATGTTTGCGCCTTCATCTATGGCTTTCCTCTGGGGGTGATTTGGAGCAGTGTGGTCAGCGGCCACCCGGAGCAGACAGAAGAAAAAATTGTCGGACGCCCGGATTTGGGAAAATTGAATCAAGGTGAGGAAGCCGTCATCTGGAGTTACTTTGCGTCTTTACCCATCAAAATCGTGGATGAAATCAACCGACTCCCAGAAACGAAGCAAAGCCTGATTCTCGATGGCGTGGAGCGCGGGAAGTGGGAGTATCTGAATCAGGCCTTGATCAATGACGAGTTTTGCCTCTTTGCTACCGCCAACTACCAAGATCAAGGGACGAATACGCTCGTCCCGCCTTTGCTTGATCGCTTTGATATTGTCGTGGAATCCAAGCATCCCGGGGCAAACATTGCCTCGTTGATCGGCCAGGAATCCTCCCGTGAACATGTTTTACGAGATCGGGCGACGGAAGAGGCGTTTCTCGAAGCGCTACGTGGCAGCCGGAACGGGCAACAGGATTCGTTGGAACAGGCATATAAGCGGTTTGCCAAAGTGGTGCAGCAGCATTGCGGCCTGTCGATGTTAAACCGTGCCGAACGCCAGGCCGTGCGTCAGGAGATGGCCGCCCTGGAGGTGGATCTTGCCGCGAATGCTTTTCTCCGCATGACGTTGGCGGAGTTGTCCTTTTGTTGTACCTATGGACAGAAACGTTCGGGCGAAGTGTGTGATGACGGGTGTCACTACAGTGGCTATTTATGCTATGAAGTGCGAAATTGCGCCTCGAATCGCTTGCCGAACTCGATCTATCGCTACGCGCGTTCCCTGGCGTGGTGGCTGGGGCACGATCGAGTTGACGTGGAGCATATCCGGCTGATCTTGCCTTATGTCCTCGCCCACCGTACGCAATGGCGAGAATCTTATTTGCATATGCGCGAGCGCGAACAACGCCACGAACCCTTGCTCTTGCATGCCGCCCGCTATGCGACGGCGGATATCTTTCGCCGTTTTCATGAACAACGGTACAACGTCATGCAAGCGCTGAGTACGGCCGCACACATCTTGGAAGACGCGGACATTGCTCCGCCTCAAGGTGATCATCCCTTGTATGCCGAAATTCGGCGCGACCTGGGTCTGGAGTAGGCCCATGGTCAATCCGTTTCAGGCTTTTCGCACCTACGCCGCCACCCGCCGAGAAATTCCCTTGGATCGGATTATCGCCCAGCGTGATCATGTCCTCCAGCAGCTCTTACAGCGCTATCAGGAATTTGTAGACGAAGAGAGCCGACAACTCGTCTGGGTGGTCGAACAGGGCGCCTTGTCACGGGCCTACACCACGGCGGCGGACATGCTGCAGGGCGTCGAGTTTACGGTTGAAGACGTCGAAGATATGTGCATCGAACTCGATGGCGCCACCGGCATGATGGCGCCACTCGGCGCGCCTTCTGGGCTCTTTATTGCCGCCATGTGCAATCATGCGCAGGAGCGCGAGATGACGCTGAACTTGCGTTCCCTGATGCGTCGTTGGCCCTTTTTGGGGTATCGTCTACCACGGGGAAGGCGACTGCATCTCGAAGGTGATGTCGGGGATTTTGTGGGCGCCCTATTGGAAGGCGGCGAGGTCAGCGTGACGGGCAACGCCGGAAATTATACCGGGATTGGCATGCGGAGCGGACAATTGCATATCGGCTACAGTTGCGGCAAGCATACCGGGGAAGGTATGCGGGGCGGCATCTTACGGGTCCAGGGACGTATTGCCGAGCTGGGCAAGGTCAAGCAAGGTACGATTTTCGAAGGGAAACAACAAGTGTTCCCGGATGAGTCGTCCTCGGCTCGTTCGGAAAGGACGATATCGTGAACTGGCAGCAAGTGGTCGCCGATATCTGGCCCCAGGTGCGCCGCAAACATCTCTGGCCAGAGTTAGCTATGCCATTAGTCGGTGACATCGAAGCGCCGGTAGCGATGTCCATGCACGACAAGCAAATCACCTTGAATGCCAGCACGTGTCGCATGCTCGCGGAGCATTTGCCCGCCGCCACCGTTGCCGAAGCCTTGCTCGATCACGGCGTGAGCCATTACACGCGATGTCCCTGGGATTTTGCGACCCATTTGCAGCTCTATGCGACGGCCAAAGCCGAATTAGGACGGAGGTCACTCGCCAAAATGGTGACGGATGCCTTTATCGATGTCGTGGCTAACACCTCCTGTGTCAAAGAATTACCTACGCCATTGCCTGACATCTATCGCTATCTCGGCGGAGGCGCCTTAGAAGGCGCCTTGACCGCTCTGTACACCTATATTTGGGGTATTGATCTGCAGGGCAGCGGCGATCCGGCATTGGTGCGCCGGCTGGCACGGATTCCCTACCTGGACCGTCAGCAATGGCTACAGAGTATTCGACGTTTTGCCCGGCTGGTACAGCCTCTCGTTGCCGAGGAGGCACGCCAGCGTCAAGCGCGTCCTCCGGCACTGGGACGTCACGGTTTAGACAGCTATTCACAAGAAGAAGCCCTGCAGGGTCTACAAGCTTTCGCGCAGCAAGTGTCCGATATCCAACAATTTCGTGATACCGTGGAGGATTTTGCCGAGGACTTGGCGCGGCTGGGTTTTAGCGGCGGGGACGAAGCCGGACAGGGCCATGGACGCGTTGTGGATGCCGATGTTTTATACTACAGGCAGCTAGCCCAAACCTATCGGCTGCCCGTGCGCTCCCTCCCCATGGAACGGAGTGGGACCTTGGAGCCCTACAGTCATGTGCCTTGGGAAGCGAGCAAGCCTGTACAGGATATTGATCTCTGGACCAGTTTTGGCAAGTTGTTACCTGGAGTATCACAAACCTGGGTGCGGCGCGAGGGCGTGACATTCGGCCAGCGTGAAGGCACGCCCGACTGCCTTGTACTACTCGATTCGTCGGGGAGCATGACGAATCCGCGGGAACACCTGTCATTTGCGGTGTTGGGTGCCGGCTGTGCGGTGGAAGCCTACTTGCGCCGTGAAGCACGCATTGCCGTCTACAATTTTAGTGATGCACTCGCGGATGGAAAAACGGTGCAACCGTTTACCACCGATCGGCAGGCTATTTATCAGGGATTATGTGTCTATCATGGCGGGGGGACGTCTCTCAAGCTCCGTGACGTCGAAGCACTTCGCCGCACGGCGACGGGAACCGTTCCGGATCTACTGGTCATCACCGATATGCAAATCAACAATCTGGAAGACGTCATCACCTATCTCACCGGTGTTGAGGGGCGCATTACGGTGATCCATATTGGTGAGAATAACGCGACTGACCATTTCTGTCAGGTGACTCGTCATCATCCGCGGCTCTGCGTCTTTACGGTGCAAAAACGTCAGGATATTCCCTACATCGTTCTGGGACAGGTACACAGCTACTTCGCCATGGCGCCGCCCCGCCCCCACAGTCGCCATGATACATCCTCCCCTTCAAGGTTATAACCCTGCCTGGAACGCGCGGCTCTACCTACCGGCGATGTCACTCTCTCCCGAGTTCTTGACAGAGTTCCCAATACGTACGATATTGTCGCTTATGCTCCGTGAGGTGCTGTTCTAGCGCACGATGACACGTCAGAATATCAGCATAGCTAATGATGTAGTTCACGCTCTGGCTGTAAGCAGCTATCATGTCCGAAGCGTCCATACCAGGCGTGCACAGAGCGACAAACATATGCCGCCGCTGGGTCATCGGTAATTCGGCCACGCAGGCTAAAATAGGATTCGCTTCCGGCGTGCTTCCATCAAAGGTTGTATCCAGGATGACACATTCATATGACACTTGTGTCAACTGCATGAGGGTCCGAACTTGGTTCTCGATCACATGTACCGTGCTGAAGCCTAAAGCCGGGAGCATGCGGGCGCATTCATCCCGGTGTGCAGGGGTATTGAGGCAGACGAGGGCTCGTGGCGGCGGTCCGGTCTCGGCAATTTCAATGTGGAGTGTCGGGGGGGACGGGGAGGTCGGCATCTCCGCCGTGTTATCGAGCGGCGGCAATGAAAGCGTGGGAGAGTTGAATCCGTGTATGGCCCTCGTTTCGGAGCCGTTGCGTGGATCGAATTGAAAACGCTCATGGCAAGCCGGACAGGCAATACGCATAACGCGTTCGGTGCTGGGCAATTTGTCCTCGGCGACCTGTAAACGCTTGCCACAAGCCGGGCATACAATCTGCATGATCATTCCTCTGGAGACATGTATAAAGGTAGTTATCTAAGAACTTAAAGGGATCGAACACTCTTGGCAACACGGTGTTCATAATCTTGATCAAGCGCCAAGCTATCCAGGTCGGTTGTTTTTTCGCCACGAGCATTTTTGATACGATCAATGCCTCGCAAGACGACGGAACGCTGCGAGGCGAATGCCATCGCTGTTTCCTCGCTGATCAAGCCATGTTCATAGGATTCCAGTATCGACGTATCAAATGTCTGCATGCCCAGCGGTACGCCGGCTTCAATGATTTCGTAAAAGGTTTTACCCTCGGACTCCCCATGCAGAATACTTTCTTGCACGCGGAGGTTTTGACGCATAATTTCGAGAGCGGCAACGCACCCGCCACCGATTTTCGGCAGTAAGCGTTGCGCCACGACCCAGCGCAGCATCGTGGCTAAGCCGAAGTTCCCCTGGCAGAATAGGCGGAGGGTTAAGTAGATCAACAGGTTGGCCCAATTCAAAAGTCCATTTA
>CBCXVS010000407.1:0-5189 GCA_965178525.1 uncultured bacterium
CACTTTGAGGATGATTCGGTGGGCATCTGGGCTGGGCTAGGGAACCTGATCTTATGCTATTGAGGAACAACTCTATTCCTTCATGATTTGCCATCATGTGCCGATAAGAGCACAAATCACGCCATGGATCCCAACACACCGGAGACTACCATGCCTGATCGCCTCATTCGGGTTCTGCTAATTGGTGGAGACGAATCCGACTATCTCGAGACACAGGCGTTACTTGCCGGCATCAAGACCACCCCCTACGCACTGGATTGGGCCGATACGCATGACGCGGCCCTGCAAGCGATGAGCTGCACCCAGTATGACGTCTGTCTCGTCATCCATCCTTGCGGCACCCACCGCGTCAACACGTTCTTAAGTGATGCCCAACCGCTGCGGTACGCGGCGCCAATAATCATCCTTTCCGAGCAAGACAAGGACGCTCTGGACGTCGAAGCCATACAGGCCGGCGCGGCCGACTATCTGATCAAAAGCCAGCTCAATGCCCCGTTGCTCGAGCGCGCCATACGTTATGCCATGGAACAACAGCGGCTCCTAGACGCACTGCGCATGGCGCGAGAAGCCGTTGCAGCCGCGAAACAAACCAAGAGCGAATTCATTGCCACCGTCAGCCATGAGATTCGCACGCCCATGAATGGCTTGATCGGTATGGCCGAGCTGTTGACCGAAACGGACTTGACGGCCGAGCAGCGCGACTACGCCAAAGCGATCCGGAATACCAGCCGCATGCTATTGACGATGACCAATGATGTGCTGGACTTCGCAAAACTCGATACCGGCCATATGTCTTTGGAAAATGATGAATTCGATTTGCACGCCGTGATCGAAGATGTGATCGCGCTCTTTGCCGAACCGGCGTCTGACAAGGGGTTGGAACTCGGTTGTTATCTGTATCGGGATGTACTGGCTAGGGTCTGTGGCGACCCGGGGCGCCTGCAGCAGCTGGTGCTGAATCTGGTTAGCAACGCCGTCAAATTCACCGAGACGGGTGAGGTCGTCGTACGGGTCATGTTGGACGACTCCACCGACCAACAACTCCTGGTGTGCATCGAAGTCAGCGACACTGGCATCGGTATTCCGTTGCAAGCCCACAAGCGGCTTTTTCAACCCTTTTCCCAAGCCGATAGTTCTTCCACTCGCCGATACGAGGGTACCGGGTTAGGATTGGCGATCTGCAAGCAAATCGTGGATATCATGGGCGGTACGATCAGTGTTGACAGCGAACCAAGTCAAGGCAGCACCTTCTGGGCCACCGTATGCTTGCAGCCACCTCCGACGCCATGCCGCGAGTCGCTGGCATCCGATGACGCTATCGGTCCCGTTCAAACAGCACTTGCACCATAGCCTCGAGCACGGCTTCGGTATCGATGTGGTGCTTGTGATAGAGTTCCTGAACCGCCCCCGTCTCGCCAAAGTTGACGACTCCTAACGGCTTCACCGATGCTCCCATGATCGTTCCCAACCAGGCGAGCGTGAGCGGATGCCCGTCGAGAAGGGTAATCGCCGGGACTTGCCGGTCGGCAGATGGGAGCAGGGTATCGAGATACGACGCCATACCTTGTTGGGACGCAGTAAAATACTCACGGAAAAGCCGATCGGCGCTCGTAATGTTGATTACATTGGCATAGATGCCATCTTCAGCCGCCATGGCACTTGCCTGCTGCGCTTCTTCCAGCATGACGCCGGAGGCGATAATGTGCAGGCGCGGGCGCTGGGCGTAATCCGGCTCGTGACGATAGTCACGGAGCCAGTAGCCCCCAGATAAGACCTGTTGCCGCCACTCGGCCGTGCGCGGAAGATCGGGCTGGGCCAGCGGCCGGGTCGACAAACGCAGATAGAGACTCTGCCCGTGCTCCCGATCGGTCATCTGCTGCAGGCCCCAGCATAAAATGCACTCCAACTCTGCGGCGTAGGCCGGTTCATAGTACAACAGGCCGGGCAGGCCCATGCCGACCAACGGCGTGGCGATCGATTGGTGCGCGCCGCCCTCACGGCTGAGGCTGAGGCCGGATGGGGTGCCGGCAAAGAGGAATTTGGCGCCGCTATACGTCGCATACGTCAGCGCATCGAGCCCCCGCGCAACAAACGGATCGTACACGGTGCCAATGGGAAAGAGGAGTTGGCCGTGGAGCTCGTGCGCCAGTCCCAGCATGGTTAAAGCCAGAAAGAAATTGTTTTCCGCAATGCCGAGTTCAATGTGCTGGCCCGCCGCGGTTTCGTTCCATTTCAGTAGGCCCTTGATCTCGTTTTTCGTCCAGTAATTCGGTTTCTCCGCTGGCGCATAAATGCCTCGTCTATTGATCCAGTTGGCCAGATTCGTCGACACGGCGACGTCCGGCGAGGTGGTGACCAAGCGTGACGCCACGTCCTGTAAATGACTCAGCGACACGAGAATATGCCCGAAAGCGCCCTGCGTGGAGGCGCGCGGGGCAATGCGCAAATTCAGCGTCTCCGGAATGGTGACGTCAGCCAGGGGGCGGGCGGGCGCGGCGGGCGGGCGCGGCACGAAACCGCGCTGGCGCAGTGAAGCCTGCATCCAGGCGCCAATCGGGTCGCTCAGGGGAAAGGCATCCCATTCGTGTCCCGCCGTGATATCGAACCCATGCTGGAGGTCGGCGACCTGATCGTTGGTGAGGAGCGCACCGTGATTCTCAATATGCCCGGCAATCGGCAGGCCCCAGCCTTTGATCGTGTAGGCCAAAATCGCCACGGGCCGATCCCGGACCTTCGCCGCCACATCGAACGTATGCAAGATCTGGGGCATATCGTGCCCACCGAGATTCATCAGCAACGCTTCCAACTCGGCATCGCCCACCGCCGCGAGCAGCGTGGCCATATTCACCCCACTTGCCTCACCCCACTTCAGCATGGCGCGCCGGACCGTCGCTCCCGAGGCATTGAGTAAACTCTGATATTCCGCGTTGCTGCAAACATCAATCCACTGCTTGAGACCCTTGCCGTTGGGCCGCTCGAAAAATGCCCGCTGCTGACTGCCATACTTCAGCCACAGCACCTCCCAGCCTTTGGCCTCAAAAAGGCGGGCAATTTGTTCGACCTGACCATCGGGCGCGATATGGTCGAGGCTTTGACGATTGATATCGATGATCCACCACAGATCGTGGAGCCCATAGGCACTGGCTTCCCCGAGGGCTTCGGGGACGTTCCCCTCGTCGATTTCGGCATCCCCTACGAGCGCGATATATCGCCCCGGGGCGTTCCACCCGAAATGATCACGCAGGTAGCGCTGCGTCAGGGCGCCAAAGATTGTCGCGGCCGCACCGAGCCCAACGGAACCGGTGGAAATGGTCACGCCATCAGGGTCTTTGGTACGGCTGGAATACGCTTGTAAACCGCCAAAATCCCGCAGCGTGGTGAGCTGATGCTGCGGCAAGTAGCCCAAAAGATATTGAATGGCATGATACACCGGTGAGGCATGCGGCTTCACCGCGACGTGATCCTGCGGACGCACGACGCCAAAATACAGCGCCGTCATCAAGCTCACGACGGAGGCACAACTGGCCTGATGCCCGCCTACTTTCATATCATCTGGGTTCGGCCGAGTTTTATTGGCGTAGTGAATCATATACGTCGAGAGCCACAAGATACGTTTTTCAATACGTTCCAGGATCGCCATGGTGTCCGGTGTGATGGCAAGCAGCTCGGATGTGGAGCCTGACATGATCGCCATGCGCAACTCCTTCCAGAAGAATGAGTATTGTCAAGCAGGATGCAAATACGTGAGCAATCGATCCATGATAGCGTATCTGCTCCGCGATGTCTGCGCCGGCCTCGCGTTTCTGGGCGTCTTTTGCTACGATCCTGCCAACATGCGCGCTCGGCTCAGCGTTAGCTCGTCGTGAGAGGGAGGGGTGACCCATCATGAATGCCTGGAAGCTTGTCGGCCTCGTCTTGCTGATATGGCATACAACCGTCTTGACGATCGCCCCGGCTCTGGCCCAAACCAGCAGTCCCGAGGCCGGTCAAGCCATTTATGAACGTGCCTGTGTAGGATGTCATGGCCCGGACGGAAGGGGGGGACGCATGGGCAGGATGCTTGCGGTCGCTCCCCGCAATCTGGCCGATCACGCGTACATGCAGACGCGGTCGACGGAGCAGCTCTTCGCGGTCATCAAGCACGGCAGCGCCGCGCAGGGCTTGTCCGAGGCCATGCCTGGATTTGGCAACCAACTAACCGATGCGCAAATCCGGGATACCGTCGCCTATGTCAAGACCCTCTCCAAGGTCGCAAGCAGCACCGCTGGCACCGTCCCACCCAGCCTCCCACCGGCGCACCCCGAGCGCGGGGTGCGGGCGCCGCCGTCGCCTGGAGTCAACAAGACCGGGTTGGCTTTTGCTATGCTTGCGGGCGTAACGGCAATCTACGCCAGTTGCGTCTTTCTCTGGCGCCATACGCGACCGCAACACCGCAGCGCAGCGGTGCAGGCCGCACCCAGCCGGGTGCCGGCGTCTGTGCCACTCCCCTCCCCCCACGCCAATTTCTGCTCCAATTGCGGGCGGAAATTACAGCAAGCATATCACTTTTGCCCAGGCTGTGGGCGGCCACTTCAGGGTCATTAGGATGCGCCATCAGTTGCTCACCGTGATGTTTGACATGCTACAATAAGGCACAGGGATTAAGCGGTTAGCTGTCAGCTCTCAACTGACAGCTTCTAGGAGTTGCGGAGAGGTTGCATGCACGATTCCCCCTCTCGTTCTGCCTCCCGATTGGCATCTCGGATGTTGGCCCGTGTCCGTCTTCCCTCCCTACTACGACGCGGCCTGCCCATTGTCGTGGCCACGCTCCTCAGCCGCCCGCTGGGGTATGTGCGCGTCGTCATACAGGCTTGGCTCTTTGGCGCCACCGCCGCCATGGATGCCTTTGTTCTGGCGTTTGCCGTGCCCAATTTTCTGCAAGTCGTCTTGCTCAGCGGTCCTCTGAGTGGGGTACTCGTTCCGACACTCAGCACCCAGCGTCATGACCGCCGGGCCTTCAACGAGCTGTTCAGCAGCGTGTTGACGGCCTGCCTCCTGGCCGGCGTCCTGCTGGGAGGCTTGGCGGCGCTGGCGGCACCCTTGCTGATGCGTTGGGTCGGCCCGGGCTTGGCTCCGGAAATACGTTCCCTGGCGGTGCTTCTATTCTGCCTGATGCTGCCCATGTTGGTGCTACAGGCGTTGCTGTCCGT
>CBCXVS010000408.1:0-5182 GCA_965178525.1 uncultured bacterium
CGCATGGGCACCGTGGACGACATCGCTTATGGCGTGCTCTATCTGGCGTCGGATGAGTCGTCTTTCGTTACGGGATCGGGGTTGGTTATCGATGGGGGTCGAACGGCACAATAAGTTCTAGCTGGGAAGACAAGACACATGAAAATCGTCGATCTACGGGCCGTGCAACCGGGATCACCGGGCTCTCCGCCGGACTGGCGCACCTGGTTGGGACAGATTCTGGTGCGGGTGGATACGGATGAGGGCCTCACTGGATACGGTGTCGGCGGCGGCGAAGCGGGCATTCACGTGGTGCAGACCGCGTTGCACGCCCTCTTAGTGGGGGAAGATCCCTCCGATGTCGAGGCGCTTTGGCAGCGGATGTACCGAGCCACCTTGCCATACGGTCAGAAAGGATTGGTCCTGATGGCGATCAGTGGGGTCGATCTCGCCTTGTGGGATTTGCGCGGCAAGCGAGCCGGTCAACCGCTTGCGGAAGTCCTTGGCGGCCAAGTCGGCCAGCCGATTCCATGTTACAAAACGGGGTGGTCACCGGCGGAAATCGAAACCGGCCAGGCGTCGGGATTCCGGGCCGTGAAACTCCAGGTCGGCCGGCAGGACGCTGCCGGGGCGATCGCACAGGTCCGTCAGGTCCGAGAGGCCGTGGGGCCGGACGTGCGGATCATGACGGATGCGTTTATGGCTTGGGACCTTGAGACGGCGTTACAGGCAGCAGAAGGCTTTTCCCCCTATGGCGTCGGCTTGGCTGGAAGAACCTCTGCCGATTCATGACCTGGACGGATATGAGCGCCTATGCCAGGCCAGTCCCGTGCCGATTGCAGGGGGTGAGCACGAGTATACTGCGGCGGCGTTCGAGATGTGGATGCGGCGTGGGTTACATGCCGTGGTGCAGCCGGACGTCTGTTGGTGCGGCGGGCTGACCGAACTGGTGAAAATTTACCGCATGGCAAAGCAATACGACATCGCGGTGTGTCCCCGCCGCGGTTCGGAAGTCTGGGCGCTGCATGCGATGGCGGCTTTGGATGCGGATCCACTGGCAGAAAGTGGCCGGCCATGGATGACCTAGGTCAAAGGGCAGCCGGTCATTGAAGACGGGGTCATTCAGCTCGGCAGCGCCCCAGGGTTTGGCGTCACGTTTGACGCCTCACTCTGGCGCCCTATTGCTTCAGAATAGCCTGGCATGCTGCCGGCAGACGTCTTTTCACTTCTTTTTTGCCCGATGGCGGCCGCGGCCGCTGGGCTTCCTCGGAAAACCACCACGCCAGGCTGGTGCCACACCCGTCCCCGGCAGGGGGCGGATCCTGTGAAACGCATGCCGCGTTTCCAGACGGACAGCGCAGGCGGACGTGGAAATGGTAATGATGTCCCCACCAGGGCCGTATTTTCCTCAGCCATGGTGCGCCGGCGGACATCTTGCAGAGGCCCTGCTTGATCCGTGCATGGACAAAAATGCGCTCAACCGCCTCAGAACTTGCCGCCAACTGTAGAAGGCGAGCTTGCCGCGAGGTCCAGAATTTCGGGTGCAGCGCCTGTCGATCCGCCGTGAGCATCGATAAGGCAGAGACGGTTTCACGCTGTGCTGCCGGTAATGTCTGGGCTGGCTCCGGCAACCAAAACCAAACGTCGGCGTCTAAACCGACCTGGTGGCTACGATGACTGGACGGAATGGGGCCGCCGCGAGCCTGGCCGAGATCGCCAATGCTGAGCACGCCTAATCCTTCCGCGTCCACGCGCTGACCAAGAGCCTGTAGGTAGTGAATGAGCACCGGATGACCAAAATACCGGCGATGGCTCCGCCGCATGCTTTGAAAGCCCTGGCCGACGGCGGGCAGGGCCTGTGCGCCTTGCAGACAGCCGGACGTATACGACCCCACAACGCGGGGATCCCCCGTCGCAGGTTGTACCACACGACTCCAAGGCGTAGCCGGACGCGCCACAACGGGCGTACTCCAGAGGACGGACAATATAAGGAGCAATATGAACGTCACCACAGGCCAGATTCCTCTCTTGATCGATACTTGCTCTTTACTCCGCACGTCGCGCTTCAGCGGCAGCTCCAGGAGCACTTGCGGATGCCAACTGTAGTTATCTTCTACCACTCCCTGGCCGCCACCGCCGGTTGCGGAGCAGCGGCTCCGGTCAATCGCCAAGTCTCTTTCAGCATAGCAGCAGCGCCGGATCCCCGCCAACTTACAACGTAGCGTGCTTCCATGTCATAGGCGTCGTGTGAGTGTTTGGTGGCCTGTCGCACCAGACCAGGCCATGGCGTAGCACCTACAGCCGCAGAATTTTCCTTCACCCGAGCGAGGGGAGTGGCCGCACTATCGATACCGACCAATCGTCTAAAATCTGTACGAGGGCTAGGATCAGAGTGATTCTCGGATGATTCATGGAGGAAGGTTGCAGATGAAATCGGCTCGTTCGTTGGTAGCACACCTGATGAGACGTGCAGGATTTGGCGCCACGCCAGCTGAGCTCGACGTCCTCACGAGAGAGAAAACTTACGAAACCGATTAAGAGAGGCAGGTTGGTTAGAGCAGGAGCAGGATCTGAGGCGTCCCAGGTCCGTCAGAATTGACGACGAGTTCCGACTTTTCATCGCGGATTACGAGTCTTACCGAATCCAGATTTACCAGAAGGACGCCATCCCGTTGGACAAGACCCAGTTTGCAGAACCGCTTCGCAACCCCACCCTTGAAGTCACGTAAGGACATGATAAGGAAACCCGGCGGTTCGGTCGCGAGCGCGATGGTCAGGTTTCCAACCACACGTGATCCCATTTGAGAGCCGTTTGGATCGTCTCTGCCGGAATGTACGGCCCGGCTTCCGTCCTGACTTTCGTGCTCATCACGTAGAACCAAGGGACCCACTCGAACTGGATGTAGGGGTCCTCTACGGTGAGCAGGAGGTGCTCCATCTTGCGGAGAATGTTCCGGCGCTTGTCACGATCCTGCTCCCGTGACTGCTGGTGAAACAGCTTCAGGAACTCCGGATTCTTCCACCGCGTATAATTCCTCGACCCCGGCCCATAGATCGCGTTCACCCAATCGTCCGGATCGGCAATATTAAAGCCATAGCCCCAGATGCCCAGGTCGAAATCTCCCGCGACGTACGACGTCACAGTCGCCGGTATGTCCGTCAGCTTGACCTCGATGTCCAGACCCAGATTGCGGCGCATCTGCGCTGCCCAGAGCTGTGACAGGTCGGGCGCATGTGCCGCCGTGGGGGTGATCAGGATGCGCTTGCCCAGTTTGGCAGGTGGGTCATAGCCGGCTGCCTTCAGCAACGCTTTGGCATCGGCAATATCCTGATCTTTGGGGCGCCGGTACCCGGGCAGCCCGGACAGCTCATCGACCGTGCTGCCATACCAGGAGCCCACCGGGAACGGCGCGCCGATCAAATACTTCCCCTCGCCAAACGCCTGCTGGATCTTCCATTGGTCCGTGGCCCAGCGCAGGGCCTTGATGATCCGGAGATCCGTCCACGGCTCGCGCTCCACATTGGCGAAGAAATGGTTGCCCGCATTCATCGGCTGAAAGAACACCTGAATGCCATCTGGCATGGACTGTTCGAGTTTCAGCGCGTCTTCTACACCCACAGAAGTGACCGCGGTCGTCAGTTGGATCTTGCCCGCTTTGATGGCTGCTGCCGCCGTGCCGGCATCGGCCACGTTCATGACCGTGAGGCGATCGAGATAGGGGCGTCCTTCCTTGAAGTAATTGGGATTGCGCTCATACGTCGTCGCATCGCCACGACGCGACTTCTTGACCTTGAACGGCCCACTGCCGACGATATTTTGCCACCGATTGATATCGACCCCGGCCTCGACCACGTGTCGAGGCACGATCTTCATATAGTCGACCGCGAGGAACGGGAGAAAGGACGGGGACGGATAATTGAGGTTGACCCGAACCGTATAGCGATCGACGACCTCGGCCGATTTTGTTGTGGGGCGCAGCAGTCCGACGCGGGGCCGGGGTTTACCCGGTGCAATCATGCGCTGAATGCTAAAGGCGACGTCCTCGGCGGTCAGCTCTTGACCATCCCACCACTTCACGTGCTCATGCAGATGAAAGACGTAGGTCAATCCCCCATCCTGCACCTCCCAGTTCTTGGCTAGATCGCCGATCACCTCACTGGGCTTGAGCGGGTTAAACTCGACCACCTGGTTATACATGGGACTGATGGAAGCAAGGGCGCCGAGGGTTCCGGCAATGTGAGGATCCCACACTTCCGGATAAGCATAATTCAGGACAACGGCATGGCCGCCGCGCTTGGCCGTGGCCGCTGATGCCGGGCTGGGCGCGGCGCTCAGGGTCAGCGCCGCGGCGCTGAGACCGGTGCCCACCCCCGCCTGGAGGGCCTCACGCCGTGTCATCTGCAGATGACGCTGCTGTCCAGGATGCTTGACCATGGTGTCCTCCCTTGAATGGGAGCGGCGTCTGTGATGTCGGCCATGCTCTCATCGTCCTGACGGCTGCCCGCGGCCCACACGTACGCATGACTTGCCGGCATGACGCCGGAGCGGCGTCATATCTGGGCAGACGACATCGCATGCAAACTGGCATCGATAGCGTGAGCGCTGACATCCGATTCCGGTACGGCATGGTGCGGAGGCGATGGAATCCTACCATCTGGCGCCGGGGATCAGCATCGCCCCTTTTCATTGGCGTGTCAAGAGGAAAGGCGGCAGAATGGAGCATGGCAACGTGAAAGGAGATGCGTATGGAGGTGCATACAGGACCGTTGTTACTTCTTGTGCAAGCCGCGCACTCGGCTCTCGACTGGCTTAACATGGGCCCCAAATATCTTGCGCTCTACGAACTGGAAAACCTGGATTGCATCCCGAGCCTGGCTGATCCGGAGCAGATGCGCCCCGAAGCGCAAGCCGAATTTGCCAACTGGACGAGTTGCGGCGCCCCTCTGGCGGCCAATATGTCATGGAACGTCTATCGTCCAATTGCCACACATTGGCCCTTAATAATCGTTTGAAAATCGATAGACCATCACAAAACTGCACCCAAGACCGCTGTTGGTTAGCATGCGGCATGATGACGTCAGATATGCGTGAAAATCACGAGGGAGGTGCGGAATGTCGGGTAGATCCCGAATGGCATTAAGTTAAGAATAAAGCTTTTATTACCAATGGATTAGGGCTCATGGCAGTTTGTCCTTGGAGACC
>CBCXVS010000409.1:0-5160 GCA_965178525.1 uncultured bacterium
GACAAAACCCCCTCATGTGTTGGGTCAACCGTTGACACGACCAGCAGTTAGAGCTTCACTTAAGGCCATTCGGGGTATCCGGGCAACTTTGACAGCGGCGAGAAGATGCATCAAGTGACATCGCAGCATTTTCGGCCGACAGCGCCCAATACGGTGCAATACGGATCGGACATGCGAGGCGGCTCCAATGGCGGGCCCTGGGTACAGAATTTCGGCCGGGCCGCAGTGGGACAAAGTGGCGGTAATAACAGCGGACCGAACCGGATTGTGGGTGTGACCTCGTATGGCTTTGTCTCGACGTCGCCGAAGACACAGGGCAGCTCCGTGTTGGACGGACGTTTCCTCGACATCCTCAACATCGCGTGTGCCTGGCAGGCAGGAAATTGCTAGAGATCAGCATGCCCAGCCAGATAGGATAGATAAGACGGTGTCCTCTCACGACGGGTGAGAGGACACCGTCTATTTCGGAGCGAGGGGGCAAAGATGACGCCCCCTCGCTCTGCGTGTGCTCTTCTTAGCCGTCGGAGCCAGCCACGGCGATACCCCACTCTTTAACCAGGCGCAGCATGGCGCGGGCGGTCTCCTCGTGCGCCACGTCCACCATATCTCCGTCGTAGGTGACCGCTGCACTCCCTTCCTGACGGCGCGCTTCCATAGCTTGGATGAGGCCCTGCCAATGGGCGATCTCTTCCCGAGTCGGCGTAAACACCTCATTCACGACGGGCACATGAGAGGGGTGAATCAAATTCATACCAGTGTAGCCCAACTGCTTCAACTGCGTTGCCAACGTCCGCAAGCCGTCCAGATTATGGATGTCCATCCAGCCGCCGCTCAGAGGATATTGGACGGCGGCGGCGCGCGCATCGACCAATACCTTGGATTTAATAAAGAGCGTTTCCTGCCCTTCCGGTGTCCACTGGAAGCCAATGGATCGCGCCGTGTCACCACCCTTGCCACCACTGCCACCCATGTGGGCGACACGGTCCGAGGCGGTAGCGATCTCATACGCATGCCGGATACCCTCTGCCGTTTCCAGCGAAGGGTCGACGCAGACGCTGCCGGTTTCCATACCCGCTTTGCGCTCGAAAAATTTTAAGAGAATGTCGACTTCGATGATATCCTCCGGTCCTTGCACTTTGGGCAAGATGATGCCATAGAGGTCCGGGCATGTGACGGCTTCGAGGTCCTCGCCGGTCAGGCCGGTTTCCAGGCGGTTGACCCGGACAAAGAGGGTGTGGCCGGCGGCGCCAAGTTCTTCCACCATTTTGCGCACCAGTCCTCGGGCTTCGGCTTTGCCTGCATCGGGCACCGAGTCCTCCAGGTCCAGGATCAAGGCGTCGGCGCCGTAGCGCGGCGCTTTGCGCATCCAATCTTCTTTGTTCCCTGGAACAAACATCACTGATCGCAACGGTTTGGCTTTGAATCGCATACTTTCGGTCTCCACTTTATACCACCCCCGGTTCCTGGAGCCGCTGTACCTGAACGGCGTCCAACCTCAGCGGGTTTGGCATCACTCCCGCTATCTTTCTAGTGCCCAGAGGTTCTCGAAACAGGGGCAACCCAACATAAAAATTTCTGTTTCGGTGAGGCAAGCAGCACCGAGTTCAAATACAATCAGAAGTTGGTTACGCCATCTTCCTTGTGCAGAATCGGCTTCACCTCCTTGTTCAACCATTTGGGGAGGTAAGCTGCCTTTTTCGTCATCACCGAGCCAAGGTTTTTCCGATTCCATTCCTCCCCTTTCGCGTTCAGGGTGACGCGGTTGGAGACGGCAATCCACTCTCTCAGCTGGTTCCAGTCTTTATCTTGTGGCGTCATAGACGCGAGGCTGAAGCGCCCACGCCAAGCCCCAAACCTGGGGATCACTCTAACAAAGTATATTTTGCCTCCCTCCAGGTCGGCGTCAAGGAAGTCAGCGGCTTCACTGACCACCATACACCTATGTGCGCCCGGCTCAGTCAGATGAACGACGTAGGTTCGCGCCATCACGATGGAAACGAATTGATCGTCCTCGTACACCACAGCGGAAGTGACGCGATCTTTATGGATAGTTCTGAAGAAAACGACAAGCGCCTGATGGGCAGGCGGTGTTTGGAACTGCCCCCCCCGGATTCTGCGGATAATCAACGTAAGGACTCCGTTTAGGAGGAGGAACGCAGCCAAACATGAGAATCAGACACAGCGTACCTACAAGTAACAATGGGACCGCAGCACGGTTTGTCATCATCCATCCCTCCTGCTGTTGTCGATGCGGTGATACGATGCACGCCCAGCCAAGCCTGAGGGTACAAGAACATCGGTAGAATAACGCATGACGAGACCGATGCCTACCCCGAATGTCATGGGTCTGGCCACACTTGCATACATGACCGCAAATCGGTAGGCTGGTCGCCAGGGGACAGCTGAGAACAGGAATCAGGCGTGAAGCCAGAAGGGAGGGCTCTTTTGAAAGCGGAAATCTTCTCGATCGGGTGGGCAGGACAACCCGTACCTGGGTATCTATTCCAAGGCTGACGGAATCCATCTGCGGATTATTGCCCGGGCCCGCGATATCGCCACGGCGCAGACGATGATTCAGCCCGTAGAAAACGCCATTATGACCCGACTAGGACCCTATGTGTGGGGATACGATGACGAAACGCCGGAGCAGGCAGTTGGCAACGTGCTGAAGCAGCAGGGCTGGACACTGGCAACGATGGAGTCCTGCACCGGCGGGTATCTGGCCAATCGTATCACCGAAGTCCCTGACAGTCCGAGCTACTACAAAGGCGGTGTGGTGGCGTACAATCGGGACATGGCCGTCGTCAATGGCGTACCGGCGGGAATCATACAGCAGCACGGCAACGTGAGTCAGGAGACGGCCACGGCCATGGCTCAGGCCGTGCGGGAGCAGCTCGGTGCTGATTTCGGCATCGGTCTCACTGGTGTGCCGGGACCGTCGGAGCTGGAGGGGAAGCCCTTGGGATTGGCTTACCTGGCGATTGCCAGTGCCACGGAAGTGAAAGAACTGGAACTGCGTGTTCCGCCGCGGCGGATTACGGTGAAGCGGCGGGTATCGAACACGGCGCTGATCGAGTTGTACAAGCTGTTGAGCGCTACTGCTGGTGGATAAGAATGGAGGGCAGGAAGCCATGAAGGACGCGAAGGAACACGCATCGTTAGCCGTGCTCCGTGGCTTGACTCACGATGCGTAGACGCTCCAATACATCGCGAATATGGGCGCGTTGCTCTTTGGCGACGTTCATGGCCTTGTCCGCTTTGTGCATAGGCTGGAGTTCGTTCGGATGCCAGTCCATCTTGACGATAGCTAACGTGGTGAGATCAAGAAGAAGTGATGGTGCTCATGTCTCGACATTGCATCAGACGATACGTTCCATCAATAAGAGCTGAACCGACTCCTTGGGATCGAGCACCATCTGTCTTTATATCAGGAGATCTCACATGACCATGCCAAATTTTCTTATTATTGGCGCAGCAAAATCAGGAACCTCGGCGCTTTATCAGATTCTTAAGACTCAAGACTCATCCGCTCAGATCTGGTTGTCGTCGGCCAGGACGCGTGTGCGTTTGGAGGGGTCTTTCGAGCCATAATAGCTATTCGAGCACCGCGATTGGACCGGATCCATAGGGAATGACCTATGATCATACCCAGCACGATGGAATACTGTTTTCCCTCGATCGTATGTACGAACAGAGATTCCACCAACGCCGAGAAGGCGATGGCCAGGAGGCACAGGTACAGTGGATCCGCATGGCTACCCTTGGGGAAATAACGATACGCCTGCTAGACGAGGGCAAAGAGCCCGAGGAGTGCAGGTAGCCCCCAGAATATCGTGATTTGTACGAAACAATTATGGGCGCCACTGACACGCTCATCATGCTTATGAAATCCGCTTCTCTGTCCCCATTCTCCAAAAAAATGGCGTTTGCCGACACCGAGCAAAATGTATTCGGGCAAATGCTCATAAGTCGCCACAAGAATACGGGTACGGCCATCGCGATAGCGATTATCTCGGTGTGTTTCCGTGTTAAAAGCTAAACGAGAAAGAACGGCCTCTGGCACCAAAATCAAGACGGCAAAGAGCAGGATGAAACCTGTGATGATGATTTTCGGTTTTAGCATGCCATGAACATAGATAATGACAGCACCTGAAACGACGGTGATAAACACGGCTCCCCGCGAGAGCGGTAAAAACGATGCAATCAGATTAAATATCGCTAGACCAAGGAAAGCATAGCTAAGAAACGGTTTCCGTGTACAGAGAGAGATTGCCAAAGCAGTCAAAGCGCCCTGCCCGACTAAGAAACCCATCATATTCAGATCTGCTCCTAAGGGATTGTCTGCAAACGTATCTGCACGGAGCCGAGACGCTTCTTGGAAAGAATCTGCACTTGCGGCATTTAAAACGCCATAAGTCGTTAGAATAAGCGCAACTGCCATAACAACACTACCGATGAGTACGCCGTAGATGCCAGCACGTAGTGCTTCGTTGTCTCGACAATACATTCCCACCGCCACGGCACCAACGAGCATAAAGCCGATGCGGATAACGGTATAGTACTCCCAACTGGCATGGACCGTCTCCATAAGCAGTCCGATGCCAACTAGCAAAAAACCCGTGAGGCACACCGGATGACTCATAGCCTTCGAGATCAAGGCAGGTTTCGTTAGCAGCTTATTCCCTATCATCACGCCAAACAGGAGGAACACAATGGTAAAACCACCCACTTTCGGGAGATACCATTGCATGGGAACAGACGCAACCGTCATCATGAGTAACAGACGCTCGAACCGAGACGTGGCATATCGGTTTGACGGGACCTGCTGTGTTACGATTCTCCCGTTCCGGTTCGGGACTCCGCTTTGGGGCTTATCCGGTTGTCGAGTCAAAGCCATATGAGATACTCCTCTTCGCCGGCTGCTATTCATTGATTTTGATTGATTTGTCACATCGGCGGTAGATAAATACCTGGACAAAATTAGCGACATCGTTTTTCCAGAGGAAAGATATGAATTTAATTCTGTTCGGGCATTTATGTCGACATGTTTTCTAGACCGAAGTTCCCCTGGCAGAATAGGCGTAGGGTTAAGTAGATCAACAGGTTAGCCCAATTCAAAAGTCCATTTACAGGGGAACAATCCAACCTCCTGAAACGACA
>CBCXVS010000410.1:0-5109 GCA_965178525.1 uncultured bacterium
CACTTGGCTCGTTCATCCTTGAGAAATGGGGACTTCTGGGATCGGGAAAATGCACTTTCCTATACGATCAAGATACCAGGCAAACCACATAATAACACAACCAGCCATAATACTAGATGCTTCAGATACATGAAGATTACCTCATCCACGATGCTATTGATCGCTCAATACGTAAGTTTGATCTTGAAAGGTAGCTAAAAAGGACATAGGTGAGTTAATTGCTTCAACTTTGGAGGCATCTGTGCACACTTTGGCCTTTGCTATGTGCACTCAATATGATACAGTCACAATTAATGATGGATTTAGTCGAAAGAGTTTCTATAGGAGGTGGATCATATCTTTCCAGCGCTATCAAGGAATTTCTAACGCTACGATTGAGGCGGTCGAGAAAACCCGCACGCCCGAGACTGCATGGGGCTCGGAGCGTATCCGGAAAGACACAACGCACCGTAAATTCCAGGCTCACAGGGGTACAGGTAACTGGTCCAATGCAGCCACGTCGCGTTTCACCAAGGCGCTGGTGTCAAAGTAGGCAGGAGGCATCAGCGCCGATCTTCTAGAATGAGGTCCGGACCGCCCGACCCGGGATAACTTCGGGATCAAAATCCTCGTCGATCATCTTATCAGACAGCGCTCCCGCTGTCTGAAATCCTTCTGCTTGCATCTGTGCATGCGTCTGATGGTATTGGCGCTGTTCATATTCGCCCTCCGGAGGGTCACGTAGAAGGTTCCGATGTGGACGACTTGCCCCTCGTACTCCTTGAACCCAATGCAGAGCGTCATGCGATTGCCAACTTGTATCGCATCTTGAAACGCCACCAGGGTCTTGAAGGCCAACCCACCTAAAAACGCTTTGGCGACGTCCGTACCCTGGATGATGAGCCAGAGCAAGATAACCAAAAACACCGTTCGATGTAGCCCTCGCCTTCAGGTTGGGCCTGTTTCCGGCATGTCTCATGTATCACAGAGGCGGCATCCGCATGGTCCGTTACGCCCTCAGGCCATCCGACAGTGAGAACGGCTGCACGTGACCTGGTGAAAACCTCCCCTCAAACAGGGGATAGTCGGGTCGACTGCTCACATTGATGTGCATTCACTCTGAGGACATCCTATTATGTCTGGTCAGAGGAGACACGAGAATTCCACGCGGGTGATCTCAATGGAGGTATCAGTTATATGGACGTCTACCCCATCTTTCTAACGGGTCTGGCGCAACAACGCTGTCTCGTCATTGGCGGCAATCATGAGGCCGAGCGCAAGGTGCAAGGCCTCTTGGATTGTGCGGCTGCCGTGACGGTGATCAGCGCCGATATCACCCCCCAACTCCACACCTGGGCCGATGCTGGCGCCATTACGTGGCTCCCCCGCGCCTACGAGCCTGGCGACTTACAGCAGGCGTTCCTGGTGATCGCCACGGAGACGGACGCACAGACCACGGCGCGTATCGATCAGGAAGCGCGTACGCGGGGGGTACTGCTCAATGTGACAGACGATCCGAATCATAGTAACTTTGTAGCCGGTTCGGTGGTGCGCCAGGGTCCGCTTACCATTGCCATTTCGACCAGTGGGAGTGCGCCAGCCTTAGCTGTCCGCGTGCGCCAACAACTCGAGCGAGAATTCGGCCCGGAATACGCTACGTTACTCAGCTTGCTCCGAGAGTTGCGCGAGTCGGTGGCTAGGCGTTATCCCAATGGGCAAGAACGCCGAGCGCTTTGGTATCAATTGCTCGACTCCGATCTCCTGGAATTGCTGCGGGCTGGCCACTACGATTTGGCGCGCCAACTCGTCTCGCTCTTGGTGGGTGATGACGTCGTGGCCGCCGAGGGCAGACGCCATGTCGCCGATTCGATCGAATGTGGCGTAGAAGCGGAAGAAAAACGGGTGTGAGGATGGAAACACAGGGTCCGCATGATCATCCCCTGGTCGAGTTCAAGCCCTCGCCCATCCATGGGACCGGGGGCTTCGCACGGGTCGGCATACGACGCGATAAACGCATCATCGAGTACGTCGGGCCGAAGCTCTCCAAGACCGAGGGCAAGGCACAATTGCGCGAGCAGAACGTTTACATCTTCAGCCTCGATGAGACCTATGATATCGACGGCAGTGTTGCGTGGAATCCGGCTCGGCTCTTAAATCATAGCTGCGAGCCCAATTGCGAGGCAGCCATTGTCCGCAACCGCATCTGGATTTACGCGCGGCGCGCCATCAAGGCTGGGGAAGAGTTGACGTATAATTACCGGTATGATCTCGAGGATTATGAAGAGCGCCCCTGCCACTGTGGCGCCTCGACCTGTGTCGGCTACATGGTCGCCGAGGAATTCTTTGCCACCTTATTACAACGGAAATCATAAGTACCTGGACAAAATGAGCGACATCGTTTTTCCAGAGGAAAGATCTGAATTTAATTCTGTTCGGGTACGTAACACGAACGATCATGTCTAGCCGTCGCGCCGATGCCTTTGCCCCTAGCACGAAAAGTACGCCTTGCGGCAGTGAGCCGGGGGCAAAGGCATCTTGGGCTGTTACGGCGCGCAGGCGCCGCCGTCACAGGCAAATGCCAGGGTGAGATTCTTACGCAGCGCGATATCAGTGCCCTCGACTGAACTCAGCTTCACGACGCCCAGCGTCACCACGGCGTTCTCAGCCATCGGCCCCACGACCTCCATCTCAACCACCGCCAGCTCCTCGGCGCCGCTGCTGGCGAGCGTCTCTCCTTTGAACGTGAAGGCCGCCTGGACCATGCCGTCTTCCGCATTCAGATGCACCACCTGCAGGACGTCGCCACCGTCGAAGAATGAGCCGGCCGTCACCTCATTTAAGACCAATTTGGACGGATCCACCTTCAGCGTGAACGCGGTCCCAAACAGGTCTGCAGCGGTATTGGTGAGTCCGATCTGCATCTTGATTTTCGTGCCCACGGGCGGCGCCACGCCTACGGTCACACGCTCATTGAGTTCGCCCGCGGCACCGTGGCCTTGCACCCGGAGAGGACCGACGCCGGGGGGCGTACAGCCTGTTGACGGGTCGTGTGTTTCGCCGAAGTTCACTCCAATGGACAGCACATCGTGCTGGTTGATCTCCCCGTCGCCAGTGGCATCGACGAAGCTCTGGGCGAATTCCGGCGCCGAGGAAGACCCGCCCCAGGGACTGAAGGCTTTGGCTCCCCAAGCTAGGTCCAACGCGCCTAGCCGAGCCGGGCCCGTAGCGCCGAAGTGGCGGCCGATCGGCAATAGGTCAGCGGCCTCGACCACACAGTTGGTGTCGGTGTCACCGGGCCACACACCTCCGACGGGGACGGCGCCTTCCCTAACGTTGAGCAGAATCTCCATCCCGCCGGAGTCGACCGCTAGAACCTCAGCAGGGGTGAAGGTTGAAGGACTCGGCAGGGCAACGTCTTGCACCGTAAACGTCAGAGTCGCAACGGCGCCGCTGCCGCTGGCGCCATCAGCCCCACTGCGGCTGATGGCAAAGGCGAGCGTGCCGGCCTCATCGTCCGCTTCGAAGGGGGTCAGCGTCGTGCCATCATCGAAGAAAGCGCCAGCGGCGAGGGAGGCGGTATCGTAAGTGAAGTGAGTAGCGTCATAGAGGAGGGTGGCGCCGAGACCGAAGAGGTCCGTGACATTCAAGGCATGCAGGGTGAGAGTGATCGTGTCAAGGGGCCAGACAACGCGTGGATCAACCTGAACCAAGAGGGTGGCGGTGGGGTCTTCGGCCGTCATATAGTCGGGCGTACCATCGCCGTCACGGTCGGGACACGGCACACCGCCGGGACACTCGAGATCGTCCGCCACGCCGTCGCCATCGCTGTCACCGGGGCCAGGCCCGCTGTCCGCGGCATCAAGATAGTCGGGAATACCATCGCCATCGCTGTCGTCGTTCGTGGGATTGCCGTCACCGTTGGCATCCTCGGCCAAGGTCAAGTCGCTGTCGCCGTCGTCGTCCGGATCGAGATAGTCAGACAGGCCATCGCCATCGGTGTCGTCATCCGTCGGGTCCCCATTGCCGTTGGGGTCTTCCGTTAGGGTCGTGACGGCATCGCCATCATCATCACCGTCCATATAGTCCGGCGTGCCGTCCGCATTGGTGTCCGCACATGGCAAGCCCCCCGGACATTCGACATCGTCCGCGACGCTGTCGTCGTCGCTGTCAACGGGGCCGGGGCCGGCGTCCGCGGCATCGAGATAGTCAGGAATGCCATCGCCATCGCGATCATCGTCGGCCGGGTCCCCGTTGTTGTTGGCATCCTCGCTGACCGTCGGTGCGCCATCACCGTCGTCATCGGCGTCGAGGTAATCCGGCTGGCCATCTCCATCCGTGTCATCATTGGTCACATCACCGTCGGCATTGGGGTCTTCTTGGGCGGTTGGGACCCCGTCACCATCGGCGTCGGGATCGACGACACGGACCG
Organism: uncultured bacterium; assembly: GCA_965178525.1. Classification (GTDB taxonomy): domain Bacteria; phylum Tectomicrobia; class Entotheonellia; order Entotheonellales; family Entotheonellaceae; genus CBCXVS01. The sequence goes on from CBCXVS010000410.1 coordinate 4,409, forward strand.
TGAACGCGGCCAGGTTCGAGGTGGCGCCGTCGTTGTCATTAACGGTGTAGACGATGGCGGAGGCGCCAATGAAGCCCGGCACCGGCGTAAACGTCACATTGCCCGACCCATCATCCACGAACGTGCCTTCGCCCGCGACGGTCACCGAACTCTGTTGCCCCGCCGTGCCCGGATCGAGATCTACCGTGGCTGCATCGAGCGCGCCATCACTGTCGGTATCGTTGGCCACCACCGCCACCGTCGTCGGGGTGTTCACCTGCGTCACCGCCGTGTCCAAAACCGCTACCGGTGGGTCGTTAACCCGCACGCTGATGACAGCCTGGTGTGAGGTGGTGCCGTCATTGTCATTAACCGTATATATGATCGTCGATGTGCCAATGAAGCCCGGTGCCGGCGTAAAAGTCACATTGCCCACGCCATCATCCATGAACGTGCCTTGGCCTGGCACGGTAATGGCATTCTGTTGGCCGGCCATACCCGGATCGAGGTCGACACTGCTCGTCACTACAATGCCGTCCGTATCGATATCATTGTTTGTGATGGCCAGCAGCACCGGCATATTGATTTGGGTCACGGCGCTATCCGCCACAGCCACCGGCGGATCATTAATGGGGCTCTGAGCGCGCGACCTGAAGACGTATAACTTGGGTGGTTTGAACCAGTTGAAGGAAATGCAGGTCCGTGTGCGGACCTATCGCCAC
>CBCXVS010000411.1:0-5097 GCA_965178525.1 uncultured bacterium
GGCAATACGACTTTGATGGACCGTGTTTTTGCCGATATCCTCACGTGCGAGACCCAGCACGAACCGATGTTGGGCGCCCTGGGGCTCACCGAACGCCATGTGGGGAGCGATTTTCTCACTCCGGCGGTCGGCAACCCGGCCCGGATGATGGTGGTGGCCAAACGGCGTGGCAACAGCTATGTCCTGAGCGGACGCAAAGCCTACTGCGCCGGAGGGAACATCGCCAAATGGCTCAGCGTCTTCGCCACGGTTGATGACGCCCGCAGTCCCGAGGGCTTGACCGGCTTCTGGGTTCCCACCGATGTCCGTGGCTTCCATGTGAGCGCGGTCTTGCCCACGATGGGGCTGCGAAGCTGCCCCCTGGTCGAATTCTACTTGGAAGGGGTTGTGGTGCCTCGAGAATATATGCTGACGGCAGAGGGCGGCGCCCATGCCTTGGTGCAGAGGCTCAGCACCAGCGGCCGGTGTCAAGGTGCGGCCATTGCGGTCGGCATCGCCCGGGGGGCTTTTGAGCTGGCCCGGCAGCATACCCTCATCCGCATCCAGGGCGGCGGCCCGATCGTGCAACATCAGATGGTTCAACATATGCTCGCCGATATGGCAACGCAAATCGAAGCTGCGCGCTTACTGACGCACAAGGCGGCAACGCGCCAGCCCCTTGACCCGGCCACGAGTGCGATGGCCAAAGTCTTTGCGAGTGATACCGCGGTCAAAGTGGCCACCGATGCCGTGCAACTCATGGGCGCGTTTGGTACCACGCTGAAATCCGGAGCGGAGAAATACTACCGCGATGCCAAAATGACCCAAATTTTTGAAGGCACCAATGAGCTATGCCGCTTAGCCGTGACGTATCCATGGTTGCAAGATGCCGGCTTGACGGCCTGCACAGGGTGACTTTGGCGTTGACAAGCCTTGAATCGGTCGCCTATCTTGCATCGGAACGGCACAATCCAAAAGCCCTAAGCCAAAGGCAGAGCAATGATGGCCAAAACCGCTGGTATTCTCGTCATTGGAAATGAAATTCTCTCCGGTAAAGTCGTGGATACGAATTCCCCCTACCTCTGTCAGGAACTGCACATTTTAGGGGTAGACGTGCAGCGCATTGCGGTGGTGCCTGATGATATTGATGTGATTGCCCATGATGTCGCAACCTTTTCGCAGTCGTTTGATTATGTCTTCACTACCGGCGGCGTGGGGCCGACGCACGATGATGTCACGATTGAAGCGGTCGCACATGGCCTGCAGCGGCGTGTCATCGTCCATCCCAAACTCGAGGGCCTGTTAAACGCACGTTGGGGCGATCGCCCTGCGGCCGCACGAACCAAAATGGCGAGTGTACCCGACGGCGCACAACTCTTGATGGAACCCGACTTGCCGATCCCGGTCTTGCTGGTCAAAAATGTCTATATTTTTCCGGGCATTCCCCAGCTTTTCCGGCGTAAATTCGATAGCATTAAGGAACGCTTTCGGGAACTCCCCTATCATGGACGCCGAGTCTATATCACGGAACGCGAAAGCGACTTTTCGCATCTGCTCGACACGCTTGTCAGCGAATTCCCGGACTTGTTGCTCGGCTCTTACCCGGAGGTGGGTAATCCGGAGTATCGCGTCAAGCTCACACTGGAATCCAAAGATGCGACCTATCTCGACAAGGCGTACGAGCGGCTTCTCGCCCTCTTACCCACTGACTATGTATGCCGGGTCGAGTAATGGCGCTTCGTGCTATGCCCCTTTGGCGCCTCTGTAGGGAATCCCCATTCCTTTCCGAACGTTATTCATCACAGCATACCGCGGCACATCAAAGTTTGCAGAGAACCATCTCGGGTTTTGAGGGAACTCACAGCCTCAGAAGCTTCTCATCCGGATTGATGATGGCAGCCTATTCTAGAAGGGGATCGCATCATGCGTCAGTTATGTCAGTCTTCCTGCCTCCGTCTGCTTAGTATCGTCAGTGTTCTTTTTGTGTTCACGGGCTGCGCCTATTATGCGGCGGTGAACAAGCTGAGTCCTGACGAACAAACTGAGTTTCGTATCCATAGTAAGATGATGAGCGGGCGCCAAATGCGTACGTATTTGGCCAAAGCGAGCGCCGCGGAGCGCTCCGCCTATCTGCGTGAGATTGGCAGTGCGCAGCGCTTCGAGGCCCTTGAGGCGCAGGATCGCGAATCGGTCCTGGCCGGCTATATCAGAAAAGGGATGAGCGCGGAAGCCTTGCGGTTTCTCTGGGGCGAGCCGTATTCTGACCGCGGCTATACAGGGCATTACGAACATTGGTATTACTTTGGTTCGGCTTTGGACCTGGCCTCACGTGGGACATCCTACTCGGAAGCCGGAACCATCGTGGATGTGTATCTCGTCGACAATCGGGTCAAGTGGTGGCTCGAAACGGTTCCATCTACGCTCGATGAGGAGGATTCGGAAATCCGCCGCCGAAACTGAGCCCGGCCTCCCAGACTCCCGTGCTCAGCCGTATCCACGCTTTCTGCAGGCGGGATGGCTGTGGCAGTTGCGCGCCACTCGGTTCTCCAGTAGAATGCCAACAGAAATATGGAGAATCTGATCCGGCACAGCAATTGACGGCCGCGTCCGGCAGTCATAAAGGGAAATGCGTGGTCAAAATTTATACTAAAACCGGTGATCATGGCGAGACCGGATTGTTTGATGGCACCCGCGTGCTCAAAGACTCGTCGCGTGTTGAAGCCTATGGAGATGTCGACGAGCTGAACGCGCTCCTCGGCATCGTGCTCGCTTTCATTCGTGAAGATGAAGACATCCGTACGTGTCTGCTGACCATCCAACGCGACCTCTTTGTCGTGGGCGCTCAACTAGCCGATCCCTCCGCACGCGTCGAAGCCAAACGGGGCGATAAAGCCAGCTTCAGCGAAGATAAAGTCACGCAGCTGGAAACGTGGATCGATCAGTTCGAGACCTCTTTGTCTCCCCTCCGTCAGTTTATTCTTCCCGGCGGCTCTAAAGGTGGGTCCACCCTCCACCACGCCCGTACGGTATGCCGGCGCGCCGAGCGCAGCATCGTCGGCCTGAGTCAGCATGTGGACATCGATCCCACCCTCATCACCTATATGAACCGTCTGTCCGATTTTCTCTTTGTCAGCGCACGGTTGGAAAACCTGCGCCAAGAGCGCCCCGAAATCCCCTGGTAACATCGTATCAAGGAAGCGCGCATGATTTTAAAAGTAGCCCGTATGGGACACCCGGTGTTGCGGCAGACAGCTGAGCCCGTGCCTCCCGAGCAGATCACCTCGCCGGAGATACAGCAATTTATCGACGATTTGATCGATACGATGTACGACTACGATGGCACCGGGTTGGCGGCGCCACAAGTGCATATCTCGCAGCAAATCGTCGTCCTGGAGGTGGCGCCGAACCCGAGATATCCGCATGCCCCGGCCATTCCCCTCACCACCTATATCAACCCGGAAATTACCCCCTTGACCGAGGAGATGGACGAGGATTGGGAGGGGTGTCTGAGTGTGCCAGGGCTGCGGGGCCGGGTACCACGCTACACCAGGATTCGGCTGCGGGCCTACGATCGGGAAGGCAAGCGGGTCGATTTTGTTGCCGAAGGATTTCACGCCCGGGTCATTCAGCATGAGTGCGATCACCTCTGGGGCAAACTCTATATCGACCGGGTTCGGGACACCACGTCGCTAACCTTGACGGAGGAATTTTTGAAGTACGGGCTACGCGACTGAGGGCGGTGGGGCCGACGAGGCACGACGGAGACGTGTCAGGGCCCAGATGGCGTGCTCCCGAATCCAGATCTCGTCGTCATGCACCAGTTCCTGCAGAAGGGAAATAAAGGCGGTATTGCCGGAATTTCCTATCGCCACACACACATTGCGCAGCAATCCGCGGCGTTTGCTGCGTTCCAGTGGTGTGTGGCGGAAACGCCGCTTAAATTCTGCCGGTGTGAGACGCGCGAGTTTTTCCAACGGCGGATGGACCTGCTCAGGCCGAGGCTGTAGCGCCTCTTCCTGGGTCCATTGCCGTTTGCGATTCCATGGGCAGACGTCTTGACAGATATCGCAGCCAAAAACCTGGTTGCCCATCTGCGGCCGGAAGTCTTCCGGAATGCTGCCTTTGAGTTCAATGGTCAAGTAGGCGATACAGCGCCGTGCATCCAAGACGTAGGGCTCGCGGATCGCATCCGTCGGGCAGGCATCGATGCAGCGAGTACACGTGCCACAGTGGTCAAACGCCGGCTGATCATAGTCGAGCGGTATCGTCAAGATCAGCTCACCCAGCAGCAGCCATGATCCCAGGCGTTTATGGAGGATACACGTGTTTTTGCCAAACCAGCCCAGCCCGGCATATTTGGCATAAACCCGTTCCACCACCGGCCCGGTATCCACATAAAGCTTACTCGCGACCTCCGCCGGGACGATATCGGCAACAAATGTCTGCAGCCCGGTCAGTTTTTCCTGCATGCACTGATGATAATCCGCTCCCCAAGCATACCGGGCAATCCAGCCCCGTGTGAGATCATCGTGCTCGGTCGAGTACGGATAGGGCGTATCGTAGTTGAGGCCGCACACCACCACGGATCGAGCGCCCGGTACGACTTGTTGCATGTCACATCGCCGCTCCAGGCCTCGCCTCAAATAGTGCATATCCCCCGCATACCCAGCGCCGATCCAGTGTTCGAAAAACGCGAGTTCAGGACTCCCCTGGGCTGGCGCTACGCCAACCAGATCAAAGCCTAGCGCCAGCGCTTTGTCCTTGATACGCTGGGTCAATTGACGCTGAGAATAGGGACGCGGTGTTGCCATGACCAATCCGTAGAAATGGGGTAGGTCAGATATATGCTGGCGCCATTATAGCGGATATCCTGCAACGTGGATAGGATGGCACACTGAATCCGCCACCCGTCGAGGTTGTCAGGCGAGCTTTTCGCTCTGGACGAATGCGCAGAATTGTGTATAATTGTGGACAGTCCTATCCAAAAAGATCCCCGGTAGCTCAGTCGGTAGAGCGGTTGGCTGTTAACCAATTGGTCGCTGGTTCGAATCCGGCCCGGGGAGCCATTTTTTCGGGCGCGAACTACTGCGCCTCGCTAGTTAACGCGAAGCCCCGGAG
>CBCXVS010000412.1:0-4975 GCA_965178525.1 uncultured bacterium
ACGGTGGGAATCTTGCCGGCGACAAAATTCGTGCGGTATTTGGGCCCGATAATACTGCCGTACGTGTCCCAAGTCGTTTTCACCTGGGCCCCGGTGCGCTGCTCGAAGGCTTTGATGATCGAAGCGGAAAGGCGTTTGACGATCGGGTTTTGCACGCCGATCATGTTCCAGTAATCGATCGTGACGCCTTTGAGATCCGTCGCCGGCTTGGCGTCGAGTAAATCCGGCGTGAGGCTGGTCGTCAGTCCGAGTGCTGCGAGTGAGGTCGTGAGCGTGACAAAATCACGCCTGGAGTACCGTGCATCGAAGCCCATCACCTCCTCCTTACCCGTATCGCGCTTGAACGTGGGTGTGACGCTCTGCAGGGGAGTACGGTAGCAAAGCCGGTGGGGGAGGTCAATACCCATATGGGTCGCACGGATACACCGGTAGGAGCGGCTTCAGCCGCGAGCAACCACCGTCTCGCGGCACTGTGGCAGGAGGAAGGCGCTGGGCTCTCGGCAACGCTGTGGTAAAATAGCGTTTGGCGTGCTCAGCCGTCTATATCCATCCTGAGTTTACGGATCTCCGGGCCACTGTCGGACGGCATCGCGCTTTGGCCAAAGGATATGCCACCACTGCTGTCCGCCTTATCGATACCCTGCTGGTCCGACAAGCAGAGCGGGAAAGGGAACGAGATCAAGGAGACACAACGTGAAAAGGATCTTGATTATTATGACGGCTTGCCGTGGCGTGTCAGGATCGATCCGGAACGGTAAGACGATGGCAGTATGATGTTTGTCGCTTCGCATCCGGATTTTGATGGGGTCCTAGATACTGTGACCCCATTGATTTTTATATCTTAGCAGCTTGCGTAGGAGTGTCATATGCAACCGGCTGATCTCAACTTATCCGTCCAGGTCACAGGGCATGAGCATTCGCTATTCGTCTTCTTGCCGTCCAGCGAGGTCGACGACCCTCACGCAAGCCCTCGATGCGCTGGGAGCGGACATGGAAAATATGCACGTGGTGGCGGGACACCCTTCAGAAGACGCCTTCAAGCGGGGCCGTTTCCAGTTTTTGCGAGCCGAACCGGCTCTCAGTGCGGAGCGCGACCTCTCCCACCCCACGGTCTCGCAAGCCAATGCCCTCATCCGACTCGAATGCGCCACCCCCGAGCCGCTCTGGCGCTACACCGAAGATGTGCGCAAGCTCATCGAGCCGCGCGGTGGCCGCGTCGAAACGCTGCCAAGCGTGCAGCGGCGCCCGGGTAGCTACACCAGCTATGCGATGATGCAGTTCGCCTATGCCCCCGCCCTGGCGCCGCAACTTGGGGCCGATTGCCCGATGGGTGTGGTGACCCCACAGAACAAGACCGCGGCCTGGTGGGCCATGGACTGGATGCACCGCGAGAGTTTTTTTCTACCGCGCTATGATGCCCAGAAACATCTCATTGCCAAAGGCCATGCCCTCGCGGCCGCGGCTGGCATTCCATATATCGTGAGACGCAATGTGCATGCACCGGATGGCTACGGCCAGGCGGGACACTACGATTTTGTGCCCTACTTCGAGTTTGCCGAAGCCCATGCCGCTATTTTTCGCTCGGTTATGGCGGCTCTGCGGGATGTGACGCAGAATCCGGAGTGGCATTATGTCGAGGAAGGCCCGGAGTGGTGGGGTCGGCGCGTGGAACATGCGGCGGCGATTTGGGAACCGCGCTAAACAGATGGGGTCACGTCTTGCTCTTTACAATTTGTTCCAGGTGTTGGAAATAGTAAGGCAGGCATACCAGTAACGCTGCCGAACGCCAAAAAGGTAAAAAGCAAGACTTGATCCCTTGCCTCACAAGGGGTCGAGAACCGCCTCAAATCCAATGATAGCCCCCTTGCCTCCTATGAGATTACTGTGATCATGCCTGGGAAGAAGCATTCCACCCTCGACCCAAGTATGCTACGCTACTATGGAGCCATAAGGAGGGTAGCACCATGGCCGATATCAACGAAAGATCAGAATTGACAGTTGCGGGGCACACGCTTGACCATCCTATCGGCGCGGCAGATAGCGACCGGGCTATCGACGACCTACGTCAGGAACTGGGTATCATCTTGGAACAGCTTGCAACTGAGTTGGTTGCCGACGCGGTGACGCTTTTCCTCTACGACAATGTCACTGACGAATTTGATCTACCAGTTGGATACGGATTATATGACCCCGCCTCTTTTGCGGACCCTCGCCTACGTCCGCATGCTTATGAAAGGGCCGGCAAAATTGTTAGGGAGAAACGACCGATTATTGCGGACCAAGTTGCCGAACATCCGGATATGGATGGGCCTTTCGCACGCCGGGAAAGAATTGTCTCAGCTGCTGGTGTGCCTCTGATTCATGCTCACAAATCTCTGGGGATCTTATTCGTCAATTATCGCAGGGTTCATATCTTTGATGCGACTGATCAACAGATCATCACAGCTTCCGCTCTACGGGCAGCTATAGCCATCGCGAAGGCCGATGTTTTCACCGCTCTCCGTGAACGCCGTTCCCGCCCTTCCTCGCCGCTGCAAGCTATTCTCAGGTTGGCCCGCAATGTGGTGAGGATGCCCGTCGCCATTTGGCTTCTGGATTCTCGCCGTCATAACTTGCACATTGAGGCAGCGAGTGGATTAACTCACAAGTATCTCACGGACGCATCGGCCTCTCCAGATGATGCGTCCGTGATTGGCTAGGTCATGCGCACCGGCGAGCCACAGTTTGTCCCAGATATCCGCCGCGATAGCCGGTTTGGTTACCCCGACCATGCCTGCGCAGCTGGATGGGTGTCCATGTTAGGGTATCCGATTAAACTGGCCGGGCACACCAGGGGCGTCATTGAAGTCTTTACATTTGAGCACCACAACTTTGGGCAAGCCGAGCTTGACACCGTCCGTCGCCTCGCGGACATGGCCGGCATCACGATCGAGAACACCTCACGCCTCCGCGAGTCTGAAAAGCTAGCGGACGTCGCACAGACTCTCAGTGCTATTCCGGATTTTGACCGGGCTATGCAGGTGATAGTCAAAAGCGCACAGGATCTTACAGGAGCCGACTCGAGTACGATCGTTCTTCTAGAAGAGCAAACGGACAGCTTCATCGTTGGCAAGCGCATACCGCCTGAGGGGCCACCGTCCGTCATACCCCGCGACGAAGGCGGTTTGACACGCGAGATCATTAAGGCAGGTAAGCCGATAAAGGTCGACGATACCAAGCGAGATTCACGCGTCAGTGCTGCTTTAGTGCGTGAGGGGATTCGTTCGGTTGTCGGGGTCCGTGTGCAGATGGCGGATGAGAGCATCGGCGTTCTATTTGTGGATGGGCGACGCGAAACCCAGTTCACAGAGCATGACGTCCGTGCACTCCAAATACTCGCCGATCAGGCATCCGTCGCATTGGGCTGGAGACGATTGTTGCTAAAACCCTGGAGTGAGATTGAACAAACGACTTCCCAGCTTTTCCACTTGGACTCTGTTCTGGACAACATCTGCTGCGAAATCCACTCGTCATTGGACTTTGAGTTTGTAGCTGTGCAATTAAAACGTTCTGAAGAAAACGTCGTTGAGACAGCACTCGGATTCGGTATCGCGGAAGCGTGGTCCGGCTTGGCCAAGCATTACCTCGATGAAGACCCGGAACTACAGGATATCCAGACAGATATAGTCCGTGCCGACCCTCCCCGGATGGAGATCCTTGCCGGATGGGATAAGCGGTTCGATAAGTGGATCTATGATGAGTATCACCATGAAAGACTCATCCGCGTCTTCGCACCTATCGTATTGGTCCGCGATGTAAGAGGGAAGATTGTTGAAGACGGGTTCAAGTACTGCCAATGGGAGGTCATGGTCGAAGAAGAGCACGACGAAAGGCGACGTATCGTTCTTGAGATGCGTCTCTCCGACCTGCTCCCAGGGAATGGGGAGCCCATGATTGAGTTCCTTGGTACGGTGGAGGCAGGCTACAGAGACCCCCAAAGACGCATTAGCCCTGAGCAGGCCAGGGAGCTGGCCAGGCTCGTCGCAGGCCGGGCCCTAGATGTGGACGCATGCTGTTACCCTATGTGTTAGAGACCATCGTTGAGCACGCGATGCATATCGTAGGGGCTGATTCGGCCAGCTTACATTGGTGGCTGTATGACTCTGACAACAACCGCTATATCTATGAAGTCTGCGCTGGCGATATCGACTTACGTTTTCTCAAGGAAAATCCACCGCGTGCGGATGGGTTGGGCATACAGGCTATCCAGGAGAAAAGACCCAAATTCATACCGGATCCCTCTCAGGGGCATCACGAGTTAGAACTCGAAGACTTCGATCCGGCCTTTTTCGCACAGGGAGTGAGAGCGAAGGCAGCTTTTCCCTTGTTCGTCGACCAGAAGCAAGGTGTCCTCTATTTACACTTCCAGCGTCCGCATCGGTTTACAGAAGATGAGATTGGGTGGGTGCAGCTCTTCATCCAGCGGGCGGTGGATGCTATCCGGCATGCCACGATGTATACCCAGATGCGTGACAGAACCCGTCAGCTGAATGCCTTAAATGCAGTTGCGCAGTCTCTCGTTAGTAGGCCGGAAGAGAGCGAGCTGCTGAAGTATATCGCCTGGAATGCCCGTAATGTACTGGTTGCGGATATCGTGACTCTCTATGAATATATCTAGGCAGAAGGACGGTTCCTTATCCCGCCAGACGTTGCCGGGCGACTTAGAGCTGAGCAGAACATGGTTACAGCGATTGGGAAGTATGATGCTCCAACGTTGCTTATCCGGAGTGGAGACAACGTCTACGCTGAAGAGTCGGTCAACGATCAGATCTTGAACAATCCTTCTCGCGAGTGCCCAGCGGACAAGGGGGAACCGTTTGTACAGCGGGAAGGAATCGCATCTTCAGCGGGCGTCTTGCTTAAGCCGAAGTTCCCCTGGCAGAATAGGCGGAGGGTTAAGTAGATCAACAGGTTGGCCCAATTCAAAAGTCCATTT
>CBCXVS010000413.1:0-4950 GCA_965178525.1 uncultured bacterium
TGTGTCGGCGTCTTCGGCATCGTCGAAACCGGCACGCCATGACGATCCGGTGGCCGAACCGGATAGGTTGATATCCAGGAAATCTGGGAGATGCGATCGGGCAATCCTGAGGAGCCGTTGCAGGAGCTCTGACATAGATGCACTGATTCTCTCTATGATGTCATCACACGTGTCGGAGATCGTGGGACGAGCCCTCGACGCCGTCCTCCAGAACATGATCATGCTGACATGGTCTAGGTATTTATAGTAGCAAATACGGCTAGGCTTGGATAGCCTGGACGGGCGGTATCCCTCCGGACTACTTGGCGGCGCGGGTTGACCGCATGTGCCGCAGCGTGAAAAAACCTTGACAGACGAGGCCATTACGCCGTAGAAAGACCCTCAGAGAGAGGCGGAATGATGCTGCCGATGGTTTCCGGACATAGACGAAGTGGGGGCCTATGAAACTCGTGTTGTTTGATATCGATGGAACGTTACTCACCACCGATCAGGCGGGAGTCGATGCCGCGAATATGGCATTCTCCGAAATCTACGACATTGCCAACGACTCCACCGGCACGGTGATGTCGGGTCAAACCGGCCTGTTGACTTTTCAGGAGGCGCTCGATCGGCATCAGTTGCCTGGAACAGACGACGCGTTTTCCGTATTTAACGACCGCTACCTCGTCCACCTGCGTTATACCCTCCAGGAACCGCACCGTCAGCGGCGTCTGATGCCGGGCATTCCGCCTCTGCTCGATGCCCTGGCGGAACAGCCCGACATCATTCTGGGCCTCGTCACCGGCAATCCGGCCATGGCGGCACAATTGAAACTGGAAGCGTTCGGCATCTGGCACTATTTTCGCGTTGGCGCCTATGGCGACGATGCCGCCGACCGCAATGCCTTGGTGCCCATTGCTCAGGAGCGCACGCGGACGCATTTGGGACATGACATCCCCGCGCAGCGTATCTTCGTCGTCGGCGATACACCCCGTGATATTGCCTGTGCCAGGGCGCACAACGCCTGGGCTATCGCAGTGGCGACAGGTAGCTATGAGGCGGACGTGCTGCAACAGCATGAGCCCGACCACTGCTTGCCGGACTTGGGCGATATTGCAGACGTCATGCGTATCTTCACCCGCGAGTCAGAAGGAAAAACGCGATGATCGTCGAAAGCGAACCGAACGGCATTCTCATGGTACGGTACAAGTTCTATTTCAACCAACAACAGGCCGATCCCGAGGATCCCTGGGTGCTAGACTACTTGCGAGAAAACGGGCTCGAACCGCGCCGGGAGTTGCAAGAAGAGCACGACGGGGTCCCGTATAAATTGCTCCACTTTGGCCAGTGTTACCTGGCGCGGCATGTCGGCAATATCGGCAACCTGTATAAGAAAGGCATGGAGCATTCGGCACTGGCGCATCACATCCTGGATCGGCTCAATGAGAGCACTGACGATGTCGTGCGTCAAGCTGCGGACAGCCTGGATGACGATGCCAGCTATGACATGGCGCTAGCCCTCGCCGCCCAGCTTTACGAGCAGGCCCGCTTCGATACGAGTGAGGAGCAGCAGCAACTCGCCGTTGCCATCGACTCCGACATCGTCATCGAAGCCTTTTTACAAATGCGGAATGCGGAATGCGGAATGCGGAATGCGGAATGCGGAATGAAAAATCATAGGGAGCATACATCCTACAAGCTGATAGCTGATCGCGATTAATCAACAAACGGCATGACCCGTTCGGCAAAAAGCGTCATCGAATCCATCACCTGCGGATGGGGAATTTTGCCGCCGGTATTGAACCAGGCGATAAATTGATTGATGCCGAAAGCCTCTTTGAGAGCCTGGATACGTTCGATGCAATAGGACGGTTCCCCATAAATGGCATAGGTACGGGTCGCCTCTTCGTAGGTCATGCTTTGCAAACGCGCTTGCATCTCGCGGGTGCGCGGTGTTGCCGGGGCTGGATGGGCGGCCTGCGAGGCCTCGTGCATTTGCCGTAAGACCGTGTGGTAGTTCGTCAGACTGGCTTCGGGTACCTGCCGCGCTTTACTCGGCGAGGTATCGACGTAGACCGACGTCATAAGCGCCACTTCGTCGCCCCGCTGTGGAGCATCGTGCTCCTTGAGCAGCGTCCGATACATAGCCACATCGTCTTTGAGACGCGGCATGGGCACCACCACCGGCGTACAGAAAAGGCGCCAGCCCCGCTCGCCAGCTTGTTGGAAAGAGTCCGAGCTATTACAGGCAATCCGAATCGGCGGATGGGGTTGTTGCAGAGGTTTGGGGACGACTTGAACGTTGTTATACTGATGATAGGCGCCGTGGTACGAAAAGGTGTCTTGCGTCCAGGCAAGGAGCAGAATATCGAGCACTTCCAGAAAACGCTGACGGCTTTCGGCAAGCGACACGTTGTAACCGGCAAAGTGCAGCGGTATGGAGCCGCGGCCGGCGCCGTATTCCAAGCGACCGTTGCTAAGCAGATCCAGCGTGGCGGCGTCCTCGGCATTGCGTAGCGGGTTATGTAGCGGCAGCAAATTGACCGCGGTGCCCAGGCGAATGCGGGCCGTGCGCTGCGCGACTGCCGCGGCCACGAGTAACGGCGAGGGCATGATCGAGAAGGCCGGATAAAAATGCAGTTCCGCCAGCCAGGCGACATCGATACCGAGGGTATCGGCATGCTGAATCTGCAGGATCGTCTCGTCGTAGCGCGCTTGCGGCGATTGTACCGGGGCGCAGGGCAGTTGATAAAATGTGCCAAATTCCATGCCGGACTCCCTTCACAATGTGCGATGGCGTCAGTGCCCGAACAGAATTAAATTCATATTTTTCCTCTGGAAAAACGATGTCGCTAATTTTGTCCAGGAACTTAGATGCGTCGAATGGGATGCGGCCATGAGCATACGGCATGGCCGCAGGGGTGTCAAAGGCGTGCTTGAGCGAGAACATGATGCAGGCAGATCGTCAAGTATTAGTCGATGCAGAGGCCGTCTGTGTCGAGGTGGTGCAGGAGGCCGGGGCGGTACTCCGAGAATATTTTCGTGTCCCGCTCACCGTCGAGTTCAAGGAAAAAGGCCAACAGTCGCCTGTGACCGAAGCGGATCGCCGCTCGGAAGACCTCTTGCGTGACGCCCTCGGCCGCGCCTTCCCCGATCATGGGATTGTCGGTGAGGAAAAAGAAGATGTAGTCAATGCCGGGGCGGAGTACGTTTGGTTTCTGGATCCGCTCGATGGCACGACGAATTTTACGGCTGGCCTACCGGCGTTTGCGATTTCCATGGGCCTCTGTTATCGCGGTATGCCGGTGCTGGGTGTGGTTTCGGTGCCCTGGGAAGGGCCTACCGGCACCATTTTTCGTGCCCATGAAGGCGGTGGCGCCTATTGTAACGATCAGGAGATGCACGTCGCGCCAGCCGAAGTCCCCGCTGGTACACGACTGATGAGCATGCCGTTCTGGGCCTTCGGGCAGTATCGCGTCCGCCGGCGCAGTGGCATTCGCGGGGGTAACATGCGCGCCAATGGCAGCATTGCCTACGAGCTGGTCTATGCCGCCCGTGGCACATTTCAGTTCTCGATCATCAGCGGCGCCCGCCTCTGGGACATGGTTGCCGGCGCTGCTCTCATCCGTGAGGCCGGTGGTGCGGCGCTGTTCTGCAATGGCAAAACTCGCCACTGGAGCGACTGGGACACCTTTTTGCAACGCGCCTTGGCCCAACCGTTTGGGGAGGACGTCGAAGCCCTACGCAAGCTCATGATCTATATGCTCGTCGGTAATCCTGAAGTCGTGCAGCACAATGCCGCCCGCATCGGCCTGCGCCGGCCGCTGCCGTTTGTGGGCAAAGCCAAGCGCCAGATTGGCAACGCCTGGAAACGTCTCAAACCCAAGTCTGCACCCCTGTCTAAGACCAACGATACGGCGTCCTCCGCACCCCATACGAGCTGATCCCCACGCCATGGCTCCCAAACGCCCCGCCCCGCTTCGTATACGGTTTTTGCACATCAGAACGGAAGTATCAACTTACAGGTGAGGTGTTCGGGGGCAAGGAGACGCGACACCGTGTTTGCCCCCTACGTGGCGATGATGGCGTTACCGACGCCGACGCCTTTTTGGCCTGGTCAAATAGGGCACACCTTCATCATCAAGGGCTGGGCCAACGGGCGCTATGAACGTGTCAAGAGCCCAATCCGGCACGGAACGTAGCGGGCCGCCGCCCAACCCTAAGTCGTCACCAACGAGACGGTTGCCCTGGGAATCGTGGACCTCGATTTCCAGCGTATACCCGCCGCCGAAGCGGCAGCGCCGGTTGTTCGTGGTCGCGGTGCCAAAGTCGCGCACGATGATGCTATGACGCAACCCGGTACCGCACGAAATATGATCGAGCTCGGGACAGGCGAAGCCGCATATCGGCTCATAGGTACAATCCATATTGTCATCAGCCGAGGCGACCAGATTGCCCTGGCCGTCGACGAGAAACATGAGGGGATCGATCCGCGCTCTGCCTTGGTCCGAGTCGTCTTGCGTATCGACCTCGATGGAGACGTGCCCACCTGCAGGACAGTTGAAGGTCCACATGTCTCCCAGTGGGGCCTCCTCGTCGATGTCGATGTCGCCGACATTGGGAAGAAAGCTATTGCGATAGGTCTCGGAGGCCCATACACCCAAGCTGCTCAAAGAGAGGGTGAGGCCCACAATAGTCAGTACTCTTATCAGACGCATAATATTTCCTTTTCTATTCATCCATAGATAGATACTACCACGGTGCCGAATTCCCTTGAATGTTTCCAACAAAATGTATATTAATATTTATCTGTATTAATATCAAATAAATTTTTTCTTATGTTGAATAACATAAATAAAGAATTATTTTATTTTAAAGTTTGATTTCTATTAATCTCCTGAGTCGCACCTTTTTCCGAAGTATAGACGCAATTTGCCTGTCAATGGAAGAACGCTATCATGAACCACATCA
>CBCXVS010000414.1:0-4943 GCA_965178525.1 uncultured bacterium
TGACCTGGCTGGGCTCCCTCCATCGTTTGGGGGAGGATAGCCTACCTCATTAACTATTGGGGAACAACCCTATTTTCGAGTGGAATCCGTCGGGGTGGTTGGGGCCATGCAGAAAAAAGCGGTCGCTGTACTCCAGAGGCGGCAAGATGGCATGGTCTCAATGATTTATTTTAAAATGGAATAACCCTACAACCGGTAGTGCTATCCATGTCGTGCTCTCCAATAGGAAAACTGGCATGATGCCCCCGCCAACACTGAACACTACAAGAACCATCGCTTTCCGCCTGAGATCATCAGTCACGCCGTCTGGCTCTACTATCGCTTTACCTTGAGCTACCGTGACGTGCAAGAACTCCTGTTCGAACGCGGCATCGACGTGACTCAAACCACGATAAATTGAGCGAATCGTCTTACGGGTCAACTGTTTGAGCCGTGTGCAAAACGTCAGATGCTTGTACTCGATCTTATGTGTGCTCTGCTTTCCTGGCTGATGCTCGTCTATGTCACAGCTACCGAGGCTCTTGCTTGCGCTTCACATACGACTACATTTCATCTATTTCCTAATTTTCTTCATGGGGCGGATTTATCAAGATTCGGACAAGTCTTACGATAGGTTCGCTTTCCTAGAAACTGATCCCATTCCTCAAGTGTCAGATTTCGCCTGGCTGTACGACAAGCGAGTTCTGTTAATTCATTAATCCTCAACCGCCAAACTCGCGCTGTACGATCGTTGCTACTTGACGCGATCCAGCGGCCATTTGGGCTGAAGATGACATTTCCAATCTTGCCGGTATGTCCACGAAAAATAACCGGCAACTCATCCAAATTATCCAAGTCCCATAAACGAATGGTGCGATCCTGACTTGCAGAGGCGAGCCAACGTTTACCTTCATTCCACAATGACTCGGGACTAAATACTGCCTTGAGAACACGAGACCGATGTGGATATAAGGAGATTACTTTCAGATCTGTTAGATCTTGCAGGCTGACTAATTTAATGGTATTGTCCCAGCTGCTAATAGACAGCCATTGTCCATCCGGACTAAAAGCGACAGAACTGCCACGATCCTTGAAAGAGAACTTACCTAATCTTTTGCCAGTTTGAAAATCCCATAACGTTGCCACTCCATCGCGGCTGGTTGATGCAAGCCAGCGGCTATCAGGGCTAAATGCAATATCCACGACGATGCTTTAATCATTTAAAATGATAGGATCAGACGATAGATCGTTTACGTTCCAAATATACATAGAAGCTTTATAGTCAGGACTATAAAGCCCGGCTGCTAGCCAATTTCCATCGGGGCTAAATTCTACAGTCATCACTTGTGAAGGGTGTCTTTTTGTGGCCTTGAGGTGATCAGAGGGTATGGTTTTTGTCATATCCCAGAGTTTGATGGTTTTGTCCCAGCTGCCCGTCGCCAACCAATCTCCATTGGGGCTAAAGGCTAAACCCCAGACAATATGGCGATGTTGAAGAGTAAGCGGCTTGTCCGTAAAGTCCGAATGATTAATTCTTTTCCAGATTTTGACCGTATGATCATCGCTGCTCGATGCGAGCCAACGATTGTCAGGGCTAAAGGCCACCCGGATCACCTGTTCACGATGTCGACCCAACGTATAGGCGGGGGAAGTATCACGGGCGGCCACATCCCACAATCGCACGCTTGGATCACGCTTCCCGCCTCCGGTGGCGAGCCAGCGATTGCCAGGGCTAAAGGCCATAGACCTGAAACTATCTTCTTCGCTACGCAAAATGAGAGGATCTACAGGCCAGTCCGGCACGTTCCACAGCCGTGCCGTATCATCATCACTCGCCGTCAGCGCGTGCTTGCCATCTGGACTAAAGACGGCCGCGTTAATTTGATCATCATGACCTGAAAGCACCTCCGAAGGTAAAAACAAATCACTCATGTCCCAGAAACGAGCTGTGTTCTCATCACTACCGGTCAGCAACCTCTTGCCATCCGGGCTAAACTGGATCGTTTTGATATTCGCATTATGACCACGCAATGCCACAGGCCTAATGGATGAGAGATCTTTGGCATGCATATCCCAAAGACGTACTGTCGTATCGTCTCCTCCTACAGAAGCCAGCCAGCGCCTATTCGGGCTGAATGCAATCGGCTTGACCCATTGGCCAGGGCTTTGATTCAGTTCTATAGCTGGCGTTTCCCAGTCGGTCGTGTCCCACAACAGTACCGTATACGCTCTTGCAACGGCCAGCCAACGGCCTCTGGGACTGAATGCAATCGCGCCATTGTTGTCAGCCCATCCGAGTTGCCTAGAGATCGGCTTAGCGCTGAGACGGTTCAGTTCCCATACGACAAGGTTTTTGATCCCTACCGAGTCAAGCCACTTCTTATCCGGGCTAAACGCGACTCCCAAGGCGTCTCTAGTGTGCCCGTGCAAGACCACCGGTTGGACAGATAGGCGATCAGCTTTCGGGTCCCACAGGGGAACGGTCCTGTCCGTGCTGGCGGTCGCCAACCAATGAGACTCTGGACCAAAGGCCACCGCTGTGACTGTGCGCTGATGCCCAGACAAAATGTGCGATGCGCTTGATGGATCATCAGCGGTCAGCTCCCACAACCGGGCAGTCCGATCCCGGCTCGCCGTTGCCAACCATTGGCCATTACAACTAAACGCCAAATCCACGACAGCGTTACGATGTCCTTTGAGAAGGATTGGTCCGGATGCCAGTGCAGCCGCGTTCCACAATTTGATGGCGCCATCTTGACTTGCAATCGCCAGCCAGGTGATATCTCTACCAACACAGTTTTTCGAAGGAGGAGGGCTAAAGGCTGCGGCGACCATATTATGTTGATATATGCCTAGAGGTTGATCGCCTATTGTCTAAAAGTGTTGGCGCAATAAGTCTAAACTCCGAGTGTAATTGAAAGCATTTGCTTCCTTTGAAATGGATATCGACTCCAAGGCAGTAAGAATACTCCTTTGTGGATTAATAACTCGATAAACTAAAGACTGAGCAGCTAATTGACGAGAAAGAGCTATTTTTGCTTGCTGTTCTGCATGATGCTTTTTCTCTTCTGCTAGTTGACGTGATTTTGTTTCTGAAATCCGAGCTTCTTTTTCTTGAGAGGCGGCCCTATGCGCCTTTTGTTGTTGGCTCCTTGCATACAAACTAGCACCAACCGCCAAGCCTGCCACCACGGTGAGAACGATTGCCAAACGACCGAGCCGTTTGGCCGCCCGAGCCCGTTCTTCTGCTCTGTCTACTTCCGCCTTGAGACGCTCCTCTTCCCGCTCCTGTTCCTCCCGCTCTTGGCGTCGTAGGTCGAGTTCGCTCGCCTCATAAAACTCGACCTCCACTGTCCGCATATCATGGCCCTTTCTACCATGATAGTCGCCTAGCAGGTCCAGTAGAGGTGGACGCCATAGAAGTCCTTGAGGACGTTTCTGTTGCGCCCATTCATCTGCAGCCTCCTCAAGCCGTCGCTGCAAGCGAATGTCCGCTCGATCGTCACGAAGCCAATCCTGAAGCTGGCGCCAATGCGAGAATAACGCCTCATGGGAGACCTCTGCGATGCGACGCCCGCTTTCCTCGCTGGCTAAGGTCACCAACCGTCGCTCGGGCTGCGCAAAGTATTCGAGCACCTCCAGCACTTCTTCCAGCACTTCCCCCTTGGCCACCAACTGCTTCACCGCAACGCGACGGCGTGTATCCTGCGTGCCTTCACCAAGACTCACCATAGCCAGAAACGCACGTCGGGCGATGTGTTGCTGCTTCACTGTGAGGCTCCCGTAGAGCCGCTGCGCCTCGCCTGCCAGAGACCCTCCTACCCCGCCGAGATGACACAGCGTGTCGGCTGGGGTCACCCCGAGTGAGAGTCCATTCCAGATGCGGGTCAACACGAATTGTAACAAGGGCAGTGCCCCATCGCGGCCGATCGTCTTCTCAATCAGCTGGTCAATGGTTTCAGCGTCAATGGGATGGCTCGCTTGTATGGCCGGTTGCGAAATGGCACGGCGGAGCTCGTCAACATTCATCGCTGGCACGATTTGACACTGGCTGGCAATGAGCGCATTGAGCTGGGGATGGCGTTGCGTCTCGCCGAGAAAATCACTGCGCAGTGTCAAGATCACCGATACCTTCCCCATGGAGTCGGCGGCAGCCTCCACCAGGATCTCGACAAAGGCATCACGCTCCTGGTCGTCCTTGCACTGGGAGTAAACCTCCTCAAACTGATCCACTAAGAGAATCAGGTGTAAGGGTGCGCTTTCTGGCAACTCATTGAGCAGGTCGCGGAAGCGGTCGTAAACACGGTTATTTTCAACCTGCTTGAAATCGGCCGCAAACGCCAGGACTTTGCCCACGTAAACGCTGTCGTGCTCATCCGCTTTGGCGACGGTCAGGCCCAAGGCCACCATGGGATGGGATGCTCACCTGGCACAAAGGTATACACGCGGGAGCCAGGTCGATTGGGAATCGGGCGTGTGTTGAGATCAGCGGCGAGCCCGGCACGGGCAAACGACGACTTGCCACAGCCCGATGGACCCACGATAGCGAAAAGGCGGATCTGTTGCCCCACGGCTGGGTCGAGAATGTTGTCAAGGGTAATCCGCGTCTTCCGGAGCAGGGCTTCGCGCCCAAAGAAGTATGGCGCATCCTCTTCTTGGAAGGCCGCAAGACTCCGATACGGGTTCTCGCCGATGTCCTGACGTTCGGTGTCAGGTGCCTCGACGAGGATCTCGTCAGTGGTGATGGGCTCGTGTACCCGCTCTAAATGCGACCCACGCTGTAACCGAAGGGATTCCACCTCATCGTAGATGGCCTCGGCAATTTCAGTGAATATGGCTTCCTGGTTTTCGGCCTCACTGATCGGTTGAAGCTCTCGGGGCAGACCCGAATGGCATGAAGTGAAGCTCTAACTGCTGGTCGTGTCAACGGTTGACCCAACACATGAGGGGGTTTTGTCATGAGG
>CBCXVS010000415.1:0-4904 GCA_965178525.1 uncultured bacterium
GAGTCAACCGCACAACGAGCCGGACCTTGATAACGGGCCTGGTATTGAAAAGCCCGCCCGAAGGGCGCTATGTCCAGCATCGTGCAGGACATTGCCACGAGCAACGCTACCACGTAGGGAGTGTTGTCATCCGGGAGTAAATAGCGTGGACCTCACAGCTCTCACACTTGATGAGGTGTTTGATCTCGAGCAGTTCCATCCCCTCCTACACGGTTTACAAGCCTGTGGTCTCGTCCTCGAAATACGCGATCACCTCGGGCAGGTCGTGCTGCCATGCCCTGCGGCCTTCTATCCCTGCAGCCAAGTTGCAACGGCTGACGACGGTGCGATGCAGATGTGTTGCCCCGAACGCCAGGCGCTCTACGCCGAGGTGCTGCAAACAGGCCAGGTACGCATCACACCATGTGCTGAGAACCGTACCTGGGTGGGCATACCTATTCAACCGTTCTCGATCGTGCTCGGTGTGGTCATCGGTTTTGCCGCATCCTCCACGGCCGCTATCAGCCCGAGTCAACACCGCGATGCGCCCCCGGCAGACCATACCGCTCTCATCTCGCTTCTCACTGCGCTCGTGGATCAGGCGGTAGCAGCCAAAATCCATCAGCTCGAACTCGATGATGTGACTCAAGAGCTTTTGGAACGCTATGAGCAGGTCAATTTTTTCTTCGATCTGGCTAGTCAAGTCAGCCCCACGGACGGTCCGGATAGTATGTTTGCATACGTCGCAGAGCAACTCGTACAGCCGTTTGGCGCGGCCCATGTGGTGACCATCTTCCGTGCAGGCGCCATTCAACATATGGCAGTCGCACAAGCGCAAGATGCGCGCTCCATGTCCATGTTAAAAGAGGCGGCTCAACATCTGTGTCAGCGGCTGGCGCACCAGGTGGCCGACGCGCAACGTCCCCTCGTCTTGAACGATCTTGCCATGCATCAGGAGGACACATCCCCGCCATTCACGGCCATTTTGGCAACGCCGATCTTTCTCGACACCGTGTGCTACGGCACGTTAAACGTGCTCAAAACCGATCCGGCCCGAGCCTTCGTCAGTGCCGATATGGCGCTGGTGGCATCGGTTAGTAAGCAAGTAGAAATTTTTCTGAACAACCACGCGCTGACGAAGGCTTTGCAGGACAGTGAAAAACGTTACCGAGATCTCGTCGAAAAAAGCCCGGGTCCCATCTGCGTCCATGATCTCAACGGCGCCATGCTCTTTGTCAATCCGGCGTGGGCCCACGCCCTGGGATACGAACCTGCGGATATTGTCGGACGGAATTTCGTCGAGTTCCTGGCTCCGTCCATGCAGCATCTGTGGGGCGCCTACTTGGAACGCCTGGCCCAGGAACCGACCGCTAACGACCTGTTGTATCTCGTGACCAAAAACGATGAAGAACGGCGCTGGATATACAGTGGATCACGGTATGAAGAGGCCGGCAAGCCGCCTTATGTCTTTGGCCACGCACAGGACGTCACGGAGCAGCAACGGACTGAAGCCTTACGTCAGGCAAAGGAGGCTGCCGAGGCCGCGAGTTATGCCAAGAGTAACTTTCTGGCCAGTATGAGCCATGAAATCCGTACACCGATCAATGGCATGCTCGGCATGACCGAATTACTCTTGGGGACGGAGCTGAGCCACCGGCAACGTGAATTCGCGGCAACGGTACACCGTTCGGGTCTCTTACTGCTCGATATTGTCAATGAGATCTTGGATCTGGCCAAGATCGAAGCCGGCAAGCTGGAACTGGAAACGATTACCTTTGATCTGTGGCAAACCATCGAGGATGTGGTCGAACAGTTTGCTGAACGTGCCCACAGCAAGGGGATCGAACTCGCCTGCTTCATCCACCCCGACATGCCCACCACGTTACGGGGCGACCCCATCCGCCTGCGGCAGATCCTGATGAATTTCCTCGGCAACGCCATGAAATTTACCGACCAGGGGGAGGTCGTGGTACATACGGCGCCGCTCGAACAGACTGAGGAAACGGTCGTGATTCGCTTGGAAGTCCGTGACACCGGTCCTGGGATACCCTTGGAGACACAGGCGCACATTTTCGATGCGTTTTCCCAGGCGGACGCATCGACAACCCGTCAATATGGCGGTACCGGTCTGGGACTCGCGATTGTCAAACAACTGACGGAACTGATGGGAGGTGACGTTGGTATACAGAGTGTACCGGGACAAGGGGCCACGTTCTGGTGCACGGTCCCGCTGGCTAAATACCACGCCTTGCAGGACCTTCGTGTCCTCATCGTCGATGATAACGACACGAACCGCCATATCTTGCAGGAACAAACGCTTGCCTATGGTGTGGGCAGTGACAGCGCCGCCAATGGCCAGCAGGCCCTCGAGATGCTACGCGCCGCCTCGGATCGGGGCGAACCCTACGACATCGCCCTCTTAGATCGGCACATGCCGAGCATGGATGGGATGGCGCTCGCCCGCGCCATCAAAGCGGAGCCCGCCATTGCCGCCGCACGTCTGGTGTTACTCATTTCCGCCGGGTCGCACTGGGATCCCCAAGAAGCCCAGCAGATCGACATTGTCGGATATCTCAATAAGCCCGTACGCCAATCCGAACTGTATTCCTGCTTCACCAGGCTCTTGGAGGCTTCGGTTGAAAAGCCGGTCGGCTCACTGACGGACAACGCCATACCTGCGCTCGAGCCCGTAGCGCCACTCCGTGGACATGTGCTGTTGGCGGATGATAACGCGGTCAACCGGGAAGTCGCAGTGGGTATGGTAGACATCATAGGCTGTCAAATTGACACCGTGTGCACCGGGCGCGAAGCGGTTGAGGCGGTCATGAACACGCCGTACGACCTCGTGCTGATGGATTGCGAAATGCCGGAAATGGATGGCTTTCAAGCGACCCGGGCGATCCGGGAACAAGAAACCCATACGGAGTGGCACATACCGATTATCGCTCTGACGGCGCACGCCTTAGCGGAAACGCGCGAGCAGTGTCACGCCGTGGGCATGGACGCCTATTTAAGTAAGCCCTTTACCCTGGACCAATTACATGCCATGCTGAAGCCAATGGCTACCTGAGCAATCCACACTGCCTCCTGCCACGCCATTACCTCCCCTCCCGAGCGTCACGGCCGAGGAGCACGGCGTGGCCAACCCTCCTCACATTGATCTCAAGGCTCTGGACGGTCTGATAGGGATCCAGCGGGAGGGCAAACCGGATATGTTAACCAAAGTGGTCTACACCTTCTTTAACGAAGCGACTACCCTACTCGATACCTTACAAGAAGCCGTGACCCAAGGGGATGCCGCGGCCCTCGAACGAGCCGCCCACTCGTTCAAGTCCGGGAGCAGCTTCGTCGGCGCCTCGATGCTGGCCGCACTCTGCGAAGAACTCGAGGACATGGGCCGTCTCCATGCCCCCACGAACGTCGCCACGTCGCTAACGAAAATTGAGGCGGAATATGCTGCCGTCAAAGAGGCATTGACCACGGAACTCCAACGGAGGCAACACACGACATAGCATATGGGCACGGGGACGTCTCTTGACAAGACGGTTGAGATATCTTTCCGCTCGCAACGTGATGAATCTGGCGAGCCTCAGAGACTTTGCAGTCCTCACGAGAACATTCTTGGCAGGCTGATCTCGTTTTCATCAAGAGGGAAAGAGGTGCACAGATGCAACAGCATAGCATCTTAATTGTCGATGATAGTCTCACCAATACCGTCGTTCTTGAAGCCATGCTCGGTGACACCTACCGGATCGAAACGGTGGGCTCGGGCGAGGATGCCCTGGAACTGGCGCCACGTTTTCGACCGGATCTCATTCTATTGGACATCATCATGCCGGGCATCGATGGTTATGAGACCTGTAGACGGCTCCGCACCATGGCCGCCCTACGCTACACAAAAATTATGATGGTCTCCGCCAAAAAAAGCGTGGAGGAGCGGCTGAAAGGGTACGAGGTGGGAGCGGATGACTATCTCATCAAACCCTTTGACGAAGAGGAACTGCTGGCGAAAGTTGGCGTCTATCTCCGCTTGAAATCCGTAGAAGAAGTCGATCAGCTGAAGTCCGATTTGCTCTCGCTGCTCAGTCACGAAACGCGCACCCCACTCAATGGCATTCTCGCACCTATCGATATGCTCGCCGACGATGATATGAGCCTGGAAGAACGGGACATGCTCTTCGACATGGTGCGTCAGAGTGCTCACAGATTGAAAACCTTTTTTGAAAAAGTCGACACCCTCAGCCAGATGAAAGCAGGCCGATGGCGTTTCCGCTTCATGTGCGACGATCTGGGTCAGATCGTGCACAGAGCTGTCTGTCAGGTCACGGAGCTAGCCGCCGAGCACCATATTACGATCGAGTCGCAACTGCCACCGATTGCCAACACCATGCTCGACCTGGAACGCATGCAACATGTGGTCCTGGCGTTACTCCAAAACGCGGTCCAGTTCAGTCCAGACGGAGGACGGGTGGTGGTCAGGGTGTCCCATGACGAGGGGCGCTTGTGTCTGGCCGTCACCGATTACGGTGACGGCATCGATCATGATGTATTACCCTATGTATTCGAGGAGTTTGCTGTCGCCGACATCATGCACCATAGTACCGGGCATGGGTTGAGCCTGGCCATCGCGCAGCAGGTGGTGCACGCCCATCACGGGACCATCGAAGTCGAGAGTGAGCCACATACCGGCACCACGTTCACAGTGACGCTGCCGATCACGTCGGTTACGCCGTAAACGCCCCCACGGTACAGCCGGCAAAGATGTCCTCGCCCCGTATCCACCGCGGCGCGGCTTGCGGCGTCTCTAAAGCCCGCCGCAAGAGGCTATGCAGTTCATAGGTTCGCCCAGAATGGCCTTAAGTGAAGCTCTAACTGCATGTCGTGTCAACGGTTGACCCAACACATGAGGGGGTTTTGTCATGAGG
>CBCXVS010000416.1:0-4895 GCA_965178525.1 uncultured bacterium
GAAAGGAGTTGGCTTGACTTAAGGCCATTCGGGGATACCCTATCAATGGTCGGTGGTGCTGATACGGGATCCCATGCATTACGCTAGAAATGTCTTTGCCAGTGGGGCGATCGAATGGCGGGACGTCCTTCTCGACGAGCTTGATAAGAAACTGACACAGGCCAGGAAGACCGAAGTACCCTATCTCTATGCACAAGCGGGAGTATGGTATGATGCCCTTGCAGCGATCTCGGAGCTGGTTGAGGATGCGCCATGCCATATCGATCTCTTGCAGCAGCGGGCCGCGTTGCTGGAGCAGATCGGACTCCGTGAAGCGGCTGCGTATGATTTACGAAGGTGTCAATGAGTAGGACGGCGTAAATGGCGAAGTCGGACCCGACATACAGCACATTCTATACCGTTGGCGGCACCATGCGGCCAGATTCCCTAAGCTACATCGTGCGGAAAGCTGACAAGGAGCTGTATGAGCATGCGAGCGCGGGAGATTTCTGCTACGTGCTGACATCGCGCCAGATGGGCAAATCAAGCCTCATGGTCCGAACCGCCAAAAGCTTGCAACAACAAGGCGTGCACACCGCCATTCTCGATCTGACCCAAATTGGCGCCGAAAATGCCGCGTATGGATCGGCAGACGCCTGGTATTATGGCATTGCCTACCGCATTCTGCGATCGTTCGGTATCCGAGTCCATCTCTCCGCCTGGTGGCAAGAGCGGCAACAACTTCCTGCCGTGCAGCGGCTGACGGAATGTTTGAGTGACCTGGTCTTGACGCATACCGCCGAGCGGCTCGCCGTCTTTGTGGACGAAGTGGATACCACGATGGTTCTACCCTTTACGGATGATTTTTTTGCCGCGATTCGCGCCTGCTACAATGCCCGCGCCACGACACCGGCCTACCAACGTCTGAGTTTCGTGCTGCTAGGGGTTGCCAGTCCACCCCAGTTGGTCAAGGACACGCGACGGACACCCTTCAATATCGGCTATCGTATTGACCTCATGGATTTCACGTTTGACGAGGCGTGGCCCTTGGCTCAGGGGCTGGTGAGCGATCGCGGGGTCCGGGAAACGATCCTGCGCCGTATCTTGTATTGGACGCGCGGTCATCCCTATTTGACACAAAAATTGTGTTACGCCGCCATGGAAGCGCAAGTTGAAGCGGATGCCGAGGGCGCCGTTGATCGGCTTGTCGAACAGCTCTTCTTTGCACCTGCAGCACAGCGTGAAGAGTACAACCTTGCCTATGTGCGGGATTATTTAACACAGAATCAAGAACATAAGAGAGCGCTTCTGCAACGATATCGTCGCGCGCATCAAGGCAAAAAGGTTGTGGACCGTCCGCATTCTCGTGTCGTGACTGCGCTGAAACTGTCGGGCGTGATGGTGGCGCAGGAGAACCAAACCCTACGCGTGCGCAACCGGATATACGAGCGGGTTTTTACGGCCGAATGGGCCAAAGCGTCCATGCCCCGTGACTGGAATCGGCGCGTGGCGGTGGCTGCAGTCATTGTGCTGATCCTCGGTTTTGCGGTGTGGTACACACAGTTTTTGCCCCGTCTCTACATCCGAAATCTGCAAACGGCCAGCGAAGATTATGCCGTGACGTATGATAACTATAGCCGTTTGCGCGCCATTCCCAGCTATGCTGACCACGCCGCCGATCTCTTCGCCAGATTTTGGGAGCGCCGCGCCATCCGCGCCGAAGCGCGTGGGAACCGGGATGAAGCCCTTCTCGCCCGCTTGCGCGCGCTGCACGTCCACCCGACGGCCAGACTCCTCAGCGAAGTCGGCCATCTAGCTGGCGACGATTATGCCAACCTCCGCGCCACCTCTCGCCATCAGGGGGCGTTTGAAGCCGTGGCGTTCAGCCCGGATGGAGAGGTTGTGGTGACTGGCAGCGGAGATGGAACGGTGCAGTTGTGGCAGGCGGAGACGGGGGAACCCCTTGACCTGCCAATTCGTCATGAGGTTGCCGTCGGGGCGGTGGCTTTCAGTCCTAACGAGCGAACCGTCGTCACGGGCGGTGCGGATGGCATGGTGCGGTTGTGGCGTGTCAAGACGGGCGCTTCCATTGGTCAGACGTTGAGCCATGAGGCCGCCGTGCGGGCTGTGGCCTTCAGCCCGGATGGACAGGTCGTGATGACCGGAAGTGAGGATGGGGTGGTGCAGTTATGGCACATGGAGGCCGGAGACCCCCTGGGCTCGCCATTACGTCATGGCGCTGCCGTGCGGGCCGTAGCCTTCAGCCGCGATGGGGAAACGGTGATCACCGGCGGTGAGGATAAGGTGGCTTACTTGTGGCATGTAGAGACCGGAAAGCCGCTTGGCCCGCCGTTGCGTCACGGAGCGGAAGTGAGAGCGGTCGCCCTCGGCTGGGATGGGCGTACCGTGGTGACCGGGAGCAAGGATGGAATGGCGCAGATGTGGCAGGCAGAGACCGGGAAGCCTCTCGGCCCGCCGTTGCGTCATGGGGCGGAAGTGAGAGCGGTCGCGTTGAGCCCTGACGGACGCACCGTGGTGGTCGGCGGGAAAGATGGAACGGCCCAGTTATGGGAGGCGGAGACGGGTGTGCCGTTGTTTCCCCCGTTGCGCCATCGCTTCGCGGTTGTATCCGTGGCCTTCAGTCCGGATGGGCAAACCGTGGTGACGGGAAGTCAAGATGGGACCGCCCGGCTATGGCAAACGGTGACACGAACGTATAGTGGCCCCCTGTTCCGTCATGAAGCGACCGTGAGGGTTGTGGCTTTCGGTCCGCAGGAGCAGGACACGATCGCAATCGGCGGGGCAGATGGCGCGGTGCAGGTATGGCGGCGAGAGACGCGAGAGTACCTTGGGCTCCCGTTGCGCCATCGGTCTGCGGTGAGTTCCGTGGCTTTCAGTCCGAATGGACGTGTCCTCATGGTCGGCGGCAAAGATGGGACAGGGCAACTGTGGGCGTGGGAGACGGGCGAGCCCCTGGGCGCTCCGTTGCGCCATCGAGACGAGATTGTAGCCGTCGCCTTCAGTCCGGACGGGCAAACCGTCGTGACGGGTAGCAGAGATCGGACCGCGCAGGTTTGGCGGGTGGAGACAGGTGAGCCTCTTGCCCCGCCGTTGCGCCATCGGCGCATGGTTGGAGCCGTCGCGTTTGGTCCGGACGGACAGACTGTGGTCACGGGCAGTGCGGGTCAGATCGCACAGGTTTGGCGGGTAGAGACGGGTGAGCCTCTTGCCCCGCCATTGATCCATGCAGCCCCCGTGTGGGCCGTGGCATTTAACCCGGACGGGCGGACTGTGGTCACGGGCAGTGGGTACGGAACCGTACAGTTGTGGCAAACGGAAACGGGAAGAGCTATGGGTTCGCCGCTGCACCACGCAGCCGCGGTGCGAGCTGTGAGGTTCAGTCCGGACAGCAGCGCCATATTGACGTTGACGCATCAATGGGCGCATCTCGCTTTGGTGCAGGATGGTGTGTTCAAGCTGAAGGCCAGTCGGCTGCTTGCCGGTGGCTGGACGGGTGCGTATCGTTGGCTGCACGATACGGGACATCAGATACAAGTGGCCTCGCTGGTTACGGGAGATGCGGTCATCATTGATAGGTTGCAGTTTGACAGCCCTGATGCCGTGTCTGTGTCCGGTGAGCCGGAAGTTTTGCTGGAGGAATGGCAAGAAAAATTGGCGCAGAAATTCGATGCGCAAGGAAAGATGGTGCCCGTGTGGCCTGGTGAGGACGGGAGATGAGACACGAGACGCTCCGTTGACCGAATGTCTGTATGAGTTGCCTGGGATGGGCTATGGCGTCTTTTTGGAAATGTTTTGCTGCCCTTTCGGCGATCTGTCACATTCCGGGTCCCATATCATGTGAGTAAATTGTTGTCTGTTGCCTTCCCTGCCTCTGGAATAGTCGGTATCATAGCGTCTATCACTGAAGATGGGTTGATGGTTCGGTCCATTGTTCTCTCCAGAGCGAGATGTACCTGGGGTATCCTCATGGGCAAGCGGATCCGGCAATAAACCACTGGGTGCAACGGGAAGACCATCACGTCCGCTCACCACAAAGCTGCTAACCTTCCCTTTCCACAGCTGCGCCGCACACCGATCCCGCAGCAGTACGGCAGCTGACGCAAAGTCTGACGGTAGCGGCGTCACGATGCCGCTGAGATTAGCGATGGAGGCCTGAATATCGACCTCACCGTCGATTCCCAGTTCTGATGAGGTACTGATCATACTGCCCGGGTCGGCCAGTATCACATCAGCTGTGATTTGAATATTGCCCCCTGGGCCACCAAAGGCATCGGCACGGAGTTGGCTGTCTTGCAGAACGATGGACGCGGCGTCCACCGTGATGTTGCCTCCAGCACCTTCTCCGCTGCCAACCGCCGTGGTGATTTGGCTATTGTGGATCTGCATGCGGCCCTGAGCCGTCAGGCGGATATCACCCCCATCGGCTTGCGTGGCTTCTGTACTCACCGTACTATTCTCACTCCTAAACGTATCCAAGGCGGTTATTGTAATATCTCCGGCATTGCCTGTGCTCGTGCTTATCGCTTCAATCCGGGCTCCCTCGGTAAGCCGAATCTGCCGGGCATTGACCATGATATCCCCCCCCTTCCCACTGCCAAAGGTACTCACAGAGATGCGGCTAGGTGAGCCATCAGCCAGATCAGCACCCGTGACCGTGAGGGTGTCCCGCACCCGAATCGTCACACTGCCACCGTCGCCCGTGCCAAACGTGCTACTGTTAATTTGCCCTCCCGCCGCAATCGTCAACACCGCAGCTTCGATTAACACATTGCCCGCCGAGCCTGATGCGCCCCGGTTCGCTTGTGTAGAAGAGATCCTACTAGACCGAAGTTCCCCTGGCAGAATAGGCGGAGGGTTAAGTAGATCAACAGGTTGGCCCAATTCAAAAGTCCATT
>CBCXVS010000417.1:0-4876 GCA_965178525.1 uncultured bacterium
GGGCAAGCTCATGATCGCCGGGTTCACTTGGCCTTCATTCCCCGAGAGGAACGGATTGCTAACGCCGGAGAGATATTTCCGGCCGACTTCATCGGCCAGTTCCTCGCTTTCGTCGACGTGGACCTTGAACAGATAGGACACATTCTGCGTGCCGGACTCGTAGCCTTCTTCCGCCGCGGTCTGATGGTACATCTCGAAGGCGTCTTTGGTGGGTTCTAATTTGGTTGCCAACAGCACCAGCGGATACCGATGCCGCGCCGTCCATTCCACCGTCTCCACACTCACCGTCGATGGAATCCAGATCGGCGGATGCGGTTTTTGATACGGCTTGGCCCACGGGTTGACGTAGCGGTAATGGTAATGCTTGCCTTCCCAGCGAAACGGCCCAGAGTCGGTCCAGGCTTTGATGATGAAATCGTGCGCCTCTTCGAAGCGCTCGCGATTGTAGTGGGGCGGCGCGTTGTGCGAGACACTCTCACGCCCCCCCCCGCGCACAAAGCCCGAGACCAGACGGCCATAGGAGATCATATCGATCATGGCGAGCTGTTCGGCGAGCCACAGCGGATCGTCCCAGATGGGCAGGATATTGCCGAGAATGATGATTTTCACCTTGTTGGTCACGCGGGCCAAAATGGAGGCGCCCACGTTGGTCACCCCCTGCATGCAGAAGGGCGTGCTGTGATGTTCGTTGAGCATCACCGCGTCGAATCCCATCTCTTCGGCGTAAATCTTCTCATCAATGTAGCGGTTGTAGAGTTTGGCGCCGTTGTGCGCATCGTACAACTCGTTGCTGATGCTCAAGTCCATACTCTGGTTGCCCATCAAGCCCGTATTGTCATCTTGCCAAGGCTGTTCGGTAAAGTGTCCGATTAACATCGTTGTTTTCCTCCTGCTTCTCGTGCCGGGTGCTAAGTACCGAAACAAAATTAAATTTATATCTTTCCTCTGGAGAAATGTATAAGGGTCATTCCGTCCAGGTACTTAAGCGCCTAAAAATTCCTGGATATGTTGTACAAAAGCGTCGGCCTGCTCGATTTCCGGGTGGTGGCCGCAGCCCTCGAGCACGGCCAGGCGTGAGCCCGGAATCGCGGCATGATACGCCTCTCCGGCGCCGACGGGGACTATGACGTCCTCGCGGCCCCAGACGATCAGCGTCGGCACCCGTTTCAGCCGGTGCAGCAATGGCGCCAAGTTAGGGTAATGCATATAGGGCCGCCAGGTCAAACGGCTGGCCTCCTCGCGGGCATATTCCCAGGCGTCCGCCTGTTCCGGAGTGGGATCGCCGCCGTAGAGTTCCTGATATTCGGGGCTATTTTCAGGGTCGGCAAAGCCCCGGGTCAGATAAACCTTGGCCACCACTAGAAACATATCGAAGATCTCGCCGGTGGGAGGACGAATCCCCGGCGCGCTCGCCACTACCAGCTTGCTGAATTGCTGCGGGGACATGCTCGCCATCTCCGCCGCCAGCCAGCCGCCAAGCCCATAGCCCAACAGCGGCGCCTGTTCGAGCCCCAGATCATCGATGGCCTCGAGATACCAGCCCGCCAGATCGCGCATCGTCATGATCCATTCCACTCGCTCCGTCGTCCCAAAGCCCGGGTGCAAGGGAAGATAGAGCGTGTACTGCTGCGCCAACGCGTCATGAAAACGCAACCATCCCGGATGGCCCATCTCGTCGTGCAAAATCAGCAGCGGAGAGCCGCTGCCGCCTTTGACCACGTGCAGCGCGTGCCCTGCCGTTTCCACCGTTTCTTCCGTCCATGATACTGAAGTTGTCGCCATCGTTGTCGGTCCTTATCAAGAAGCTCTCAGCTGTCAGCTCTCAGCTCTCAGCTTAGGGAAAAGAGGGAAAAGCATGCCAAGCCCAGAGCCGACGGCTGATAGCTTATACGTCATGTAGTTCTTAGCGCTAGCTAGTAAGCTTCAGCTTTGGCAAAACAGCATTCCAAGCTGAGAGCTGAGAGCTGAGAGCTCTTCTTATATTTTCACCCGTACTTCGTCAGCAAAACGGTGCGCCGTCGCGATCATCGCGTCCGGGTCGCGTCCGCGAACGCCCAGCACGATGTGGCTCACACCCGCCTCTTCGTAGCGCTGAATGTTGTCCACCATGTCCTGTGCCGTTCCACTCAGCGGCGTCGGACGCCCCACGGTATCGCCATTATCGCCAAAGGCGACATGGTTCACGCGCGTCGAAATCGTCAGGCTGGCGGGATCGCGCCCCGCCTCGTCACAGAAGCGTCGCAGCGTCACCATTTTCTCCGCCAATGCAGCCGGCTCCAGATTGCTCGGGTGCCACCCATCGCCGAGGCGCACGGCCCGCCGCAGCGCCGCCTGGGAATAACCGCCAACCCATACCGGCGGATGCGGTTTTTGCAGGGGCTTGGGGTAAAAGCCGATATTGGAAAGCTGATAGTGCCGCCCCTGAAAGAACGGTTTTTCCGCTGTACAGAGTTCGTGAAAGATCTGGATATACTCCTCCGTGACGCCGCCCCGGTTCTCGTACGAGACCCCGAGTGCGGCAAACTCTTCCGGCATCCAACCGACCCCAGCCCCCAAGATGACCCGCCCGCCAGAGAGCACATCAAGCGTGACGAGCATCTTGGCTGTGACAATCGGGTTGCGGTAGGGAATGATCAGCACGCTGATCCCCAACCGCGGGGCGTCGACTTTTGCGGCCAGAAACGCCAGCGTCGTCAGCGGATCGAAAAGATGATCCGTCGCCTCCAAGCCCAGACGGCCCGTGGCGCTATAGGGATAGTTGGGCTCGAGCTCAAACGGAATAAACACATGATCGCTGACCCAGATGGAGTCGAAGGCGAGGTCCTGGGCCGCTTGGGCCAGGCGAAGCAGCGTCTCCGTCGGATCAACATAGCTCAAATTGGGCAGGCCAAGGCCGAATTGCATGACGTCTCTTAATGAAAGAGCAGACCGCCGTTGACGTTGTAGCCCTGCCCGGTGATGTAATTGGCCTCGTCCGAAGCCAAAAAGGCCACCATATTAGCCACATCCTCGGACTCGGCAATGCGGCCGAGCGGGTTGCGCCGGCCCATGTCGGCCACCAGATTGGCGCGGTAGTCTTCCAGCGGCATGCCCTGCGCTTCAGCCTGGGCCCGTTCTGCGTAGCTCAAGCGGTCGCTGTTGATCGGCCCGGGGCAGATCGCGTTCACCGTAATGCCATGCGGGGCCAGATCGAGCGCCGACGCCTGCGTCAGCCCGAGCACGGCGAATTTCGAGGCGGAGTACGCCGCGCCCATGGCGCTGGCCTGTTTCGAGGCGTTGGAGGCGATATTGATAATGCGCCCGCCCTGCCCACGCTGCACCATGGCCTGGCCGGCAAATTTGGTACAGAGAAAAACCGCAGTGGTATTGATGGCCAGGAAATGCTGCCACACATCTTCCCGCAACGCCGTGATCGGCACCCGGTCCCGCCCGATGATCGCCCGGGCGTTGTTGACCAAAATATCGATGTGTCCAAAGTGCGCCACCACCTGCTGCACCAGGCTCTGAATCTGCTCACTGACGCCCAGATCGCAGAACACGGTGTGACAGCGCCGCCCCAAGGCGCGGACTTCCGCCGCCACGCTATCGATGCCGCGCCACTGCTGCCGCACTTCCTGCGGTGGCAGATCCTCCGCCGCCCGCTGCACGTCCGTCAGGGCGATATCCGCCCCCTGCGACGCCAATTTGAGCGCTGTGGCCCGACCGACCCCCTTCGTGCCGCCAGCGCCCGTGATCAGCGCCACCTTTCCGTCCAATCCAGCCATGCCTGCCCTCCCCTACTGCGCCGTGGCGCCGCCGTCAATGACCAGCTCACTCCCAGTGACAAAAGCCGACTCATCCGAAGCCAGATACAGCACGCCATAGGCGATATCATCGACCGTGCCGATGCGGCCCAAGGGGATCCGCTGCAGCCGTTCCTGGCGCTGCGCCGGGTCGTTGAGCGAATCCTGAATCATCGGCGTTTCAATTGGACCGGGATGGACGGAGTTACAGCGGATATGGTCGCGGGCATGCTGCAGCGCCGTCGACTTGGTAAAGAGCCGCACGCCGCCTTTGGTGGCCGTGTAGGAGGGAGAGCCGTGCGGACTCCCGACCAGGCCGGCAATGGAGGAGATATTGATGATCGATCCACCACCGGCCCGCCGCATGGCGGGGATGGCCTGCTTCGTGCCCAAAAACACGCCTTTCATGTTGACCGCGAGAATCCGATCCAGATCGTCTTCGGTGGTGTCCTCGATGCTTTTGCGATTCAGAACCCCGGCGTTATTCACCAGAACGTTGAGCTTGCCGTAGGTGCGCTCGGCCGCTGCCACGGCGTCACGCCAACTGGCTTCATTCGTCACATCGAGATGCACGAACGTCGCGTCCCCGCCAGCGCCCCGAATATCGGCTTCGAGGTGGCGCCCGTCCTCATCCAGAATATCGCCGAACACGACTTTGGCGCCTTCGTGCACGAGCAATCGCGTTTCGGCTGCCCCTTGCCCGCGCGCCCCGCCACTGATCAGGGCTACTTTGCCATCGAGCCGTCCCATGCTGCCACCCCCCTTGCAAATGCGGAATGCGGCCCCCTGCGGGGAGCAAATAAGATACGAAATGCGGAATGAAGACGTATGGTGGCCCCATTGTAGCGGCAGATGCGGGTATGTCAACCTACATCTGGGGCGTGGCGTGTATGGGCGGCGTGATCCCAGAGGAGCAAGATGAGTGTAGGGCGAGGCAGGACAAGGCTTACAAGAATATATGGACAGCTTGATAGCACATCGCATGTCATATAATAAATATCAATTTTCAACTTTATAAATATCTTGATCGTATAGGAAAGTGCATTTTCCCGATCCCAGAAGTCCCCATTTCTCAAGGATGAACGAGCCAAGTG
>CBCXVS010000418.1:0-4833 GCA_965178525.1 uncultured bacterium
TTCAGGCTTTTGAGTTTTTATTTCAACAAGTTGTCGCCGAATCACGGGAGGAACTTCGGGCTAGAGCCGTCAGACACGACGATCAGATCGAGACGTTCCGATGGGTAATCGTGCGCCAGCACATTGTGCACCTTCTGCGCCATGCACGCTTCCTCGTTATAGGCGGCGACAACAACCGTCACGGCCGGCCATGGCGCCACATCGCCGATATGGGGCGCCCCACGGCGCACGAGGGCCAGGAGCAGGGGATAGCCGAGATACGTGTAGGCGAGCAGGCTCAGCGCACCCCAGAAGAGCCCGATAGCTGCCATCTCGCCCATGCCGGTTCTTCCTTCATGAGGGGATCTTTCGGGGGGTCTGCT
This sequence comes from uncultured bacterium, assembly GCA_965178525.1. GTDB lineage: Bacteria > Tectomicrobia > Entotheonellia > Entotheonellales > Entotheonellaceae > CBCXVS01. The sequence continues at coordinate 363 of CBCXVS010000418.1, forward strand.
GCGGCCAGCATGACCTGCTCCAGAGCGATGGACAGAAAGATCATGAGCCAGAAAAACTTCTCGAACTGGGCGTTGACAAAGAAGGCGGAGAGCAAAAACGCGGCCAAGCCTGTCTGCATGGCGAGCGCCCACCCGTGTACATCCGGGCGGCCTCGCACCAGCGCCAAGCGCGCACTGCGGCCCAAGGAGCGAAAGACGTGCAGCAGAAAAATCACAAACGCCACGAGCGCCGGCAACCCGGACTCGGCGGCGATCTGAAGGTACGTGTTATGCGCGATCCGTGCTTTCGTGACCTCGTAGTACACCCGACTCATCTTCTTGAAGTTCCCCAGGCCGACCCCGAAGAATGGATGGTCCTCAATCATCAGGAGTCCCGCCATGAGCAAATCGAGGTGGGCCTCGTTGGATCGAACCTCCGCGATATTCTGGCCGCTGACGGTGAGACTGGCGCCGCCGAGGAAGCGTCGCCCCAAGCTATTGGGAACCACGAGGATGCCCACCAAAACGGCGACGACGGCCAGGCTGGAGATCAGCCAGGGGCGTCGGGACAGTTTGAGAGGTAAAAGCCACATGCTCAAGACGAAGCCCAGAAAGGCGCCGCGAGAGCTTGCCAAGATCAGGCTGCTGATGAGAACGCCAGCGCCGGCAAATCCCCAGACCCGGTTCGTCTCCTTATATTGTTGATAGGCCATGACCAAGGCAACAGGGATCAGTAGAAGAAGCGCCAACGAGAAATAGTTGGGTTCGCTCAGACCCACCCCCATGCGGCCGCCGTAACGGAGCATTTGGCGATAGCCATAGGGAAAGACGAGCACCATGGTGCCCATACAGAGCCAGAGTATTCGGCCCACATCCCGCTCGCTGCGAACCGCGAGCAGGACAATCGGAAAGAAGAGCACTAGACTCAAATACCGGGTCACCGCCTGGAGGCCCGTGCCACTCACCAAACCCGCCAATAGCACGACCAAGAGAAAGACCCCATACGCCTTGCCCGGCGCCGAATCGAGCAGCCCCAGGCGGGTGCGGGACAAGCCCACATGTACACTGACCCACACCAGCCCCACGAGCCCCAGCACTTTCACAATGGTGAATTCCGGAAAGATCCCGAGGAGACTCTCGCTGAGTTTCAGGTACGGACTTTTTTCGAAGGGCATGATCAGGATCATGAGGCTGAGAAGCCACATAGCGCACTATTTTCCCTGCTCAGACGCCAGCGCCAGATACAGCCGCTCCGTCTCGGCCACCTGTCGCCGAATATCAAAATGTTGCAAGGCCCACTGGCGGGCAGCCGCGCCATACTGACCGGCCAAGTCAGGCCGATGCAGCAACGTCAAGATGGCCTCCGCCAGGGCAGACGGATGCGAGGGCGGCACCAGCAGACCGGTTTCGCCGTGGCGGATCACCTCCGGGGTGCCGTCTACTGCGGTCGCCACGACCGGCTTGGCCGAGGCCGAGGCCTCAATGGCCGTGAGCGGCATGCCCTCATACAGCGAGGGCAGGACCACTACGTCCATGGCGTCCATATAGGCCGACACATCGCGCTGGAAGCCGGCGAAGATCACGGCATGGCCGAGGCCGAGGCGTTCGATCTGCGCTTCGAGCGCGGTTTGCAAGCTGCCCTGTCCGAGCAGGACAAGTCGCGTCTCCGGTGCCTTGGCCAGGATCGTGGGCAGCGCGTCGAGCAAAAAGCGATGGCCCTTCTGCGCTTCCAGGCGTCCGACTGCGCCCAGCACGGGCGCCTGGTCAGGGATATTGAGGTGCTGCCGAATCGCGGTGCCTCTTTGGCCGTTGCCCGGCAAAAAGTGGTTGAGATCCCGACCATTGGGGATCACCGTGATCTTCTCGCTCGGGATGCCCTTCGCCTCGACGAGAAAATGCGCCGCCGCCTTGGACACGGCAATCACCCGGTCGATGTAACGCGATACGAACCGGTCCACCACGAAGGAGCCTTTGAGGCGGCCCTGACGCCAGAGTTCACGTCCATGGTAGGTCTCGAGCACAATCGGTACACCGGCAAGCCGTGCCAGAGGCGCGCCGACGAAGGTGGCCCGGAAGAGGTGACAGTGCACCACGTCGGGGCGAAAACGCCGGAGAATCCCCCAGAGCCGATGGATCTCTCGGCGTCGCGTCCAACGGGTCGCTTCAACCGGGAAGACCTCAACCGGGAGCGTCTCAAGTTCTGCCGCCAGGGCGTGCCCTAATGCCGCCGGGCATGCGAGCCCAAGCACAAAGCGCTCTGCGGATAAGGCTTGCAGCAGGGATAAGACGTGTTCCTCCACCCCGCCCCGCGTCCTAGAGGTGAGGAAAAAGAGGAGGCGGCAAGGCGGGCGGCGGCGGGTCACGTGAGGTCCAAGTCCGTCAGGATGGTTGGAAAAATCTCGGTAATATGGATCACTGGCTCCGCGTGAGATGCGGACGAGAGAAAGACCGCGTAGGCCGACGGATCCTCTTGCGGGTGAAAACCGTGCATCCCCACAAACCGAACGCGCCCCATGTCGCTCGGACACACGAGCGTGCCGGGCGTCATGAGGAAGATGAGATCGCCGTAACGCCGGTCGTCAAAGGCGATGCTGAGATGCTCGAGTTCCGCCTGTGAGAGCACACGGCCGTAGGGCAAGCGGTTGAGGACGTCGCCCAATCGCGCCTCAGCCTTCTCGTTCTGCACCCAGAAGCGGGCCATGGTGGAGTCGTAAACCGGCAGGTAGTCCTCAGGCGTGCGCAGGTCGAGCCCCGCCATCTCGCCGATGAGGTCACAAGTCTGTTGCACCGGGGTCATGCCGTGGTCCGAAAAGATGCTCAGCCGTACCTGGCCCCACCGGGCCTGAGCCGTGCGGTAGAGGTGTCGCAATCCATCCTCGTAAAAACGCAACTGCTCGCTCACGCCTTCCTCGTCATGCACATGAAAATGCAGGTAGGCATCGAGTTGCGACAGATAGAGAAAGTACACCTGACAGTCTGACGCCTGCAAGCGCTGCGGGACGAGAGCGAGAATCTCGGTATCGGTATAACGGTGATAGTTGTAACACTCATAGGCCACCCCCCGTGTGCTAAAGACATCGAAAATCGAGAGGGCAGGGGCCAGACCGCCGGGCTGATAAATATCGGCGGTCTCACAAATATCGTAGTGTGCCAGGCGGTCGAGGGGCAGATTATAGATAGCAAAATACCCGCTATAGCCCGACAGCCGCCGCGAGATTTCCTTCACCGCCCGCCGCGTGCCCCGCCACTCGCGCCATCCTGGCGGCAGCCATCGCAGGGGGCGGGTCCAGCGAAATGGCGAGGTTGCCGGTGAGCGGTAAAACAAACTCCAGTGGCCATGGCCATTCGGGTACTGCCCGGTCAGGACCGATGGAATCGCACCCGAGGAATACCCCAGGATGGTCTCGACGCGATAGCGTTCCTGCAGGATGTCGTCAAGAAAGGCCCGCTCGCGCAGGATTTCCCACCCGAGCGCGTCAATGAGCACATAGATCGCGACCCTGTCGTGTTGTACCATCGGCTTTGCTTCCTCCAGCACGCGTGCTCATCCTCCTCATTTGGCCATCATGGAACGCAACGCAAAACCGACGTGCGCCTTCAGCGCTAACCAATCATAGTGGCCTTCGATCTTGGCTCGTATATCCTCGTGAGTATCATCTTCTTGCAGACATATTCGTCTTAATTTGAAAAGCTGTTTGGCCGAATTTTGCGTTCCCCAAAGCGCCGTCACGGCGACCTCATATCCCGCCTCAGATAGGATGCGGCCGGTTGCATCGGAGAAATCTTCCCGCTGTCCGTAGGGATATGCAAACGTGTTAATGTCGCAGCCCAACATCTCGTCTAAAATCGCTTTAGATTGTACGGCCTGCTTTCTCGCATCATGTGGAGATAGATGGTTCATACTGACATGATCTACACTATGTGAACCGAAATCGGTCAATCCGACTTGATGCAAAGATAATAATTGTTCTAGTGTCATAATATCTCTCTTGGGATAAGAGCCGCTATGCAAATCCCACTGATTAAATTTTCCGATAAAGCCAACCGGCACAAAAATCGTACAAGGTATCGATAATTTTGAAATGACAGGATAGGCAAATTCAAGAAAATCGCAATATGCGTCGTCAAAAGTAATGACGACTTTTCTCTCTCTTTCAGATGTATCTTCGAAGAAATATTTGGCTTGATTGAGTCTAATAATGGAGTAGTTATTTTTAATAAAATTCATCTGATATTCGAATGACTCAGGCGTAATAGAAAATTGATCCCGGTCATGGCTAATCGAATGGTACATCATAATTGAAAGATTTTTATCTGTTCGGAATTGCTTTTTTGCATGGACGTAATACTTGAATCCAAGGGGGTAGATGAATTGATGAGCCGTTTTCATATTCATAAAATAAAACTTGAAGCTGTACTAGACCGAAGTTCCTCCCGTGATTCGGCGACAACTTGTTGAAATAAAAACTCAAAAGCCTGAAACGAATTGACC
>CBCXVS010000419.1:0-4813 GCA_965178525.1 uncultured bacterium
ACCTGGCTGGGCTCCCTCCATCGTTTGGGGGAGGATAGCCTACCTCATTAACTATTGGGGAACAACCCTATTGATGAGAGAGGGCGCCAACCTTATGAAGGCAGCTATGCTACCCATCCTGCACTCCCCACGCTTGAAGATGGAGCATCGGTCATTGACAATGTCCTAGCCCTAACGACGCCCTGATGCGGTGCCATTAGGCCTCGCGCTCCGGCAAGTCTGCTTTGGTGTATAGACGCCCTCGCCGCTATTGGGGAAAAGAAGTAGCCATCACATAAAACTTGACACTGCAATAGGGCGACCAACGATAGGTTACATCCGGCCCTTCTCTGTGTCAAGAATCGCCGCACCGCTTTGCAGGACGACAGTAGCACGCGCGACTCGACGACAAGCGACGTGACAGGTTGCCGTAATAGAGGCATAGTGGCGGCGAAAAAAGATTGACATCCACGTCGTGGCGTATACCATGCTGCGCATGCGGAATTGTCCGGCAACAGAGCCGTAGCAGCCTGCACCCCCTACCGCGATGACCGTGACAAATTGCCTTGTAGAGCCGCGTACTGAAAGCGCCATCGGACAATCTCCCTCCAGGGAGGTCGGTATGCGCCTTTTTTATTGAGATATTGACGTCAATACGCCTTCACGTTGCGTTCTGCTGGGCTGCATGATGCGCTGGACAGGCTTCTGCAAGCACTTACCGATACTGCGTCACCTGTCCGAAGGAGAGAAGCGCGATGAAACGGAGAACATTTGTTACGGGCACAACGGCCCTGGCAGGTCTCTCGACCCTACCCTGGCGTCTAGCTCTAGCCGGGCACAAAGGCAAAAGCGGGACACCGAAATATGGCGGCACGTTACGCGTGGCGTATGCCTCCGATATCCATGCCGGCCGCTTTCAGCTCAACCGTCTGGCGCCTCCAGGGTATGAGACCTATTGGGTGTCGAACAACACGCACAATGCCCTGGTCACCCTAGATGCGGATTTCGATATCGTGCCGGATCTGGCCAAATCTTGGGAGATTGTCGACAAAGGGAAGGAATACATCTTCCACCTACATGAAAACGTCAAATTCCACGATGGCACGGATTGTGACGCCGAGGCCGTGAAGTGGAACTTCGACGAGTTGCTCTTCACGCAGGGGAAAACCTCCTGGGTCTTCGCCTACTTTACGGCCATCGAGTCGACCGAACTCATCGATAAACATACATTTAAAGTCATCATGAAAGAGCCGGCGGCGCTGCTTCCCATGCTGGCGGGGTATTTCCACGGCATCCCCATCGGGTCGCCGACGGCATACGAAAAATATGGCGAGGAGTGGCATCGCTATCCCGTCGGCACCGGCGCGTTCAGCTATGATCCGGCGGATTATCGGCCCGACGAGGTCGTTGTCTTGAAAAGAAATCCCAACTTTTTCAGGAAAGACGCCTTCGGGAAATCCTTGCCCTATCTGGATCGCATCGAGATCCGGATCGTCAAAGACCCCACCGCCGCGATGGCGGCGTTGCGCACCGGACAAGTCGATCTGCTGCAGCGCGTCAATCCGCTGCACGTGCCGGTGATGGAACGCGCCAAAGGGGTCACGGTGGTGACGGCGCCGTCGCGCATGGCGCTGGTCTGCTTCATGAACATGCGCCATCCGCCCTTTGACGATATGCGGGCGCGGCAGGCCATCGGCGGCTACGGACTGAACCGGAAGGAAATCGCCCAGACCGTATTCCAGAACCGGTCTAAACCGCTGGTCAGTATGATTGCGCATGGCGTGCAGGATTATCTGAATCTGACTGAGATGTATCCGTACGATCCGGCAAAGGCCAAGGCGTTGCTGAAAGAGGCGGGCTATGACGAGAACAACCCGGCCGAGTTCGAACTGCTCACCAACACCGATACACCCATCTTTGCCGATAGCGCCACTCTGTTGAAAAGCCAGATGGAGAAGATCGGCGTTAAGGTCAAGCTGGTGGTGATGGACAAGCCGGCCATGATCGACAAGTTCTTTAAGTATAACTACGATATGATTGTCGAGGACTTTGGCTCTCTGTTCGATTTCAACCAGGCGTCGCCGATCTTATTCCGCGGGCTCAAATCCAATTATGGCGGCATCGACTCACCCGTGGTCGAGGGCTTGACCCTGCAATGGCGGCGTGAGGTCGATCCGGTCAAACGGCGGGAACTCTCCCATGAGGTGCAACGTGTCATGGCGCGCGATATGTTGCGCTGCAATATCACGGATTCCCCCTATTTCCAGGCCTACCGGGACTACGTGAAGGGCTACCACTTCATGAATCAGGTCTACGTCTACTGGGAAACGACATGGCTGGATAAGGCCTAGTTCCACGCAGGACGCGAAGAGACGCCAAGGGAAGTGGAAACGGGTCTCGACAGTGTGGGACTGAACGTGCATGTCCACCCCATCTCGTTTACTATTTCGGGTCACACAGCGAAAAGATGTGATCCCGCAGGAGGACGATCATCCCGTGTGAGCGCCCGTATGAGCAAAAGATAGGACGCCATCCATGAAACTAACTTTGTCCAGGCACATCCGCGTGCCTGGCTTGCGCATCCTCTGGCTGGCCACGGCAACGAACCAGCTCAGTTTCGGGATGCAGCAGGTCATCTTAGGATGGGTCGTCTTGGCGCTGACGGACGCCAGCGAGATGGTGGGCGTGGCGTTTGCCCTCCGCTCGGCCCCGAACCTGGTGGTAGGCTTTGCCGCGGGCGCCATCACCGATCGCCTCGATCGGCGCACCCTGATGCGGCTGACGGTTTTGGGCATGGCGCTGCTCACGCTGGGGATGGCATGCGGGGCATGGCTTGATCGTCTCGCGGTGTGGCATCTGTTGGTGTATGCCACGGTCCTGGGCGCCCTCCGTTCCTTTGAGATGACGGCGCGCCAAGCCTACGTGTACGACGTCGTGGGGGCCAAAGACGCGATGCAGGGGCTGGCCCTCAATACCATGGCGCAACGTATTGGCGGCGCGCTGGGCGCCTTAGTGGCTGGCGCCACGCTGCAATGGTGGGGCATCAGTGCCGCTTTTCTGGTCACGAGTCTCTGCTACATCGCCGCCAGCGTTCTGCTCTATGCGCTCCACGAGCGCGGTGACGCGGCACCGGCGACAGCGGAACCCCTATGGCAAAATATGCGGAACTATGTTCAAGCACTTCGTGCCAATCAAGTGATGCGGAGTCTGATGATCTCCACCGCCGCTGTGGAAGTCCTTGGGTTCTCGAACCAAACGCTGATGCCCGTCTTGGTCAAGGAGGTTCTGCAGGCGGATGCGGCGTCCCTCGGCGTGCTCACGGCGTTTCGCTTCATTGGGGGTCTCTTGGGTGCGACCTGTCTCACCGCGGTTGGGCGCCTGCCGCACCCGGGCGTGCTGCTTCTAGCTGCGCTCGCCTTATTTGGCGGCACGGAAATGCTCCTAGGCCAGGCGACACAGCTTTGGCTGGTTCTCCTCTGCATCACAGGGATCAGTATCATGGCGTCAGTCACCGACATTCTACATCAAGCGTTGTTGCAAAAACACGTGGCCAACGCCCAACGGGGACGCGCCATGGGCTCATGGATCGTGGGCACGGGGGCGGCCCCGATCGGCCATCTGGAAATCGGCTATCTCGCGGGCGCAACCACGGTAAGCATGGCCCTGTTCCTGCATGGCCTGGCGCTCGTCTCCCTGCCGTTACTCCTCATGGTGTGTTTGCCCCAGCTCCGCCGTCTCTGAGTGCTTGGACAGGCAGGCGGACAGGAGGCAGGACTTAGAATGCAAGCGTAAAAACTTTTTCCGCTTCATCAGGGACCAACCCCGGGCCTGGTGTCGCCGCCATGCCGTGCAGCGCGCGTTGAAAAAATTCCATCACGGCATCGTTAGCCTCTGCCGTCGAGAGAAAATGCTGGTGTCGCTTGCGGACCCCTTGGCCATCGGTAAAATCCAGGTACACCGCACGTTTCGATGTCAGATTGCGAGCCGTGTTGCCAAGACGATCCGGGTTGATGAGATCCGAGGCCCCCAGAATGATGTCAGCCTCGTTGATCGTCACGTACACGCGGCGCGAAAACCGCAGCTTGTCCACCCACACGGTATGCGTGTTGGCGTCCACATCCGGAGCGTTCAGGACAATGTTGTCAAACATCCGGGTTTCACCGCCAAATACCGGATCACGAATGAAATGCTCGAACAGGTAATTGCCGAGACTATGAACCAGGAGGTTGATGGAAAAATTGCAGAGTTCATCAGCGCTCTCACGGACATAGCGCCCCATGAGCTCGAACACGCGATCGAGAGCGATGACGGAATCCCGCGCGATGGCCCGGGCCTGCAGGTATTCAGGAATGACACCACCGGGTTGTGAGGGCCAGGAAAAGATCACGACAGCCACGTTATAGCGCTCTTGGAGGTCGTAGCTCTCTTCCAGCGTGTCCACAAAGCTCTGGAGGCCGCCGTGAATGTAGAATACGCCCGTCCTGCTCGGCATCGGTTAACTGCTGTTTGAACTGCTGAAACACCTCCCGGCTGGGCCGATTCTCCTCGGTGACCATGTCCGGTTCGGGCACGAGTTCGAGCCGCCATTGATTCTCGACCCTCTCGACCCAAGCCAGGCGGATTTCGCTCGGCCCTTTGATGTTGACCTCTTCGCCAAACAGCGTCTCATCCGTGGCGTCGGGGTTGTTGATCCTCCGATTGGTTACAACCAACATGCGCATGGCAAGCATCCTTAGGATAAATGGCCTCACCTACTTAGTGGTCTTTCAATTAAATCTTTGGTTTTTGGTCGTTCCGTGTCATACTACGTCGGAAAGGAGACCTTATGGCACGC
>CBCXVS010000420.1:0-4797 GCA_965178525.1 uncultured bacterium
AAGGCGATCTGGCGTGCCTATGTTCCTGCACTTCCATCGGCCCATGCATAGGGTGATATTCAGCACGAGGCATTGGCGGATCTTAGGAACGCCGTTGACCTCATCATCGACGACCTCCACGAGAGTGGCGAGTCAATCCCCGCAGATGCAACGGTACAGGTAAGTGACGAACCGCTGCTCTCCGTGACCATCTGATCCGTATGCCGAGCTTATGAGCGATAACCATTCTGTGCATTCATTCTTCCCACTGCTTATGCGCTCGTGCAAAGATGTCGTCTATCGTTTGCTCGGCGTAGAGCCGCCGAGAAACTTCAACATAATCGGTTGCTTCATGATGGAGAAGAGTCAGAAAACGCAAGGCCGCCGCTGGACCGAGCGCCTGATTCAACGCTTCGATTCCACGGATTCTAATTTCCGTGTCGGGTATCATGATGCGTGTCCAAAACAATCACTGCAGGACTTCCCAATCCTCTTCTGCAACACTTTCAAAGGGATTTATATAGCGAATCGGGGCACCTCGCAACGGATATGGTTGTTGCGTGTCTGGCGCTTGACTCGATCGGCTCACGACCACTTCAACTTGTTCCCCCGGCTTAAACGGTACGTGCTCGATGATGAGGGTCCCATTGCTCGTGACCATAGTTATGGTATGATAAACTGACATGTCACACCTCTTTGATCTTGTCCGTACAATATACCTTTGCGTTCTATTTTTGGGGATCATCGCAGATGAGCAAATAGGGACAACGGCTTGTTAGGCGGTAGATTCAAGGCACAAGGCCATGTGATGCTCGGAGACCATCTGGCCCTCGTGCCGCATCGCCTCCGGTTCCGTACCCCACAGCTCAAAGCCTGCCGCTCGGTATAGACTGAGCGCTTCTGGCGCCGCCGAGGTGACGCCGAGATGAACCCAAGACACTCCCGGAAGCCCAGCGGCATGGCGGAGTGCGGCGGAGAGCAGTTCCGCCGCGAGTCCCTGCCGGCGGTGGCGAGGTGAAACGTACATGCCCCAAAGATGGGCTTTGTGAGACGCCTTGAGGTGAGTGTCGCGGTAGAGCCCAACCGATCCCACGAGACCCTCGCGAAAGGCGCCGTAGATGGCAAACTCCGGCGCTTGCCGAAGCCGCTCGCGGACGACATCGAGGTTCGAAACAAAGTCGTTTTCCAGAGAGGATGCAAAGGCAAGCGGGGAATCGAGCAGGGCTTCGCGCCGCAGTGTGACAAAGTCGCTGGCATCATCTGCGAGCAATAGTCGAATCATTGTCGTTGCTCTCCCTTGCCTAACCCTGGGCTGCTTCCACAACTCACTCAGATCCTCCTGTCAAGACCTTTTGAGGATCTCGCATTTTGCTGAGGGATGGAAGGAGTCGTGAAGCCTCCTCATAGCATCGCCGTGCGCATCGCAGATAACCTTACATTTGGCTTCGGTGAATTCCGTCAGAGAGTTCTGAATGTCCAGCCCTCTCCTCAGAGGCATGACGGATAGCGGCCCAATCGATAGTCGCTACCCAACAGTTCTCCTCTGCATCGTCGTGCACCACCCCTTCCACACGCAGTTCATCAGGCTGGCCGTGATTATCTGCGTCGTCGCTGTAGAAGGTGAGGTCCAAGCCCTCGTGCAATTGAATCCCGTGGCGCTCGATATCTTGATGCGTCCCGGTACACGTCAGCCGTAGACGGTTCGTCTCGTCCACATTCTGAAAATCGGCATAAATTCTCGGAGTCGCGATCTCAGTGCTCCACTCACCATGAACGTTTTTCGGGTTCTTTGCCATAGACCGAAAAAACGGGCTCGCCTGCTCCCGAAAACACTTAGCGCAGGCGCCCAGCCTGCTCCCTCACCGTGCGGCCAATGCCGATGCGCCGGGACATCACCACCTTTTGAATATCCGTCGTCCCCCCCGGATGCAGGCCCACCACCGCGGAACGCTGGTTCACTTCGAGCAAACCGTTGACCGGCCCCCATTCGGGATCATTCGTCAGCGCGTACGGCCCCAAGGCCCGCAGCATCGTCTCCGCCACATCGAGCGCCGTCATCTTGCGGCAATAGGAAAGCTGCGGCCCTTCATACGAGCGCGGCTTGTGGGCATGGCTCAACCAGTACGTGCGCAGGCCGAAAAGCCGGATGATTTCATTCTTGATATAAACATCCGTCATGGCCTCGCGAATATCCGGATCCTTACTCAGGGTGTCGCCGTTCAATTTGGTTGTGGTGCAATACTCCAGGAATTGCTCAACTACCTTATTGCGCCGGATCAAACCGCCCCCGCCGTGTTCTAATTCCAGATGCGTCGTGGCCACCTTCCAGCCGTTATTTTCCCCGCCCACCAAGTTAAACGCCGGCACTCGGGCGTTGTCAAAGAACACCGTGTTCTTCACGCCCGACGAAGCGCCCCCCTCACCACCAGCGGTCAGGAGTTCCATCGGACGCACGTCCACACCGGGCGTGTTATAGGGAATCAGCAGCCAACCGAGATTTTCGTGCCGCGGCTGCTCGGGATCGGTCACCACGATGGTCCACATCATCTCGCAGCCATGCAAACTGCCAATATAAATCTTTTGGCCGTTGACGACATATTCATCGCCATCTCGCACGGCACGGGTCTGCACCCCGGCCAGGTCAGAGCCGGCATTCGGTTCCGTGAGCAACTGCCACGTGCGCCACTCACCGCGAAAAATGTTGGGTAAAAACGCCGCTTTTTGCTCCTCCGTGCCCCAAACAAAAATACTGGTGCCGCCGAGCCGCCCGCCGGAATCGTAGTAGGGTGGCAAGTGCAGACTATAGCGGTCCAGCTCTTCCTCCAAAATCATGACGAAATCAACGCTCAGATCCCCACCGCCATATTGTTGCGGATAGGTCGGATAGAGCCAGCCCTTGGCCCCGAGCCGGCGGCCAAGCTCGCGCAATTTTTGATATTGCTCATAGGAGAGGTCGGCGGAATCGATCGGGTTCTCCAGCCCTTCGGGAATATGGCCCGCCAGCCAAGCCTGAACCTCGGTGCGGAAGGCTTCTTGTTCTGGGGTATAAGTGACTTCAAAATCCATCGGGATCCTCTCCTATGTCTATACGAAGCGTTGTATTTGCTGGGTATCATACCCGCATCGGCAGGGCCGTATCCAGCTTCCGTTCGCCTCAGGCATCGCGCCATATCACCTGCACCAGCGGACTGCCCTCGACCCAGGCATCCAAGTCCCGATTCCCGCTCAGCTTCTGGTGAATGCGGGCGATGACGTCTCGGCGCTGAGCCGGCTCCAGGATGGGAATCGCCCGGGCCGGGAGGTCCGCCTGCACACTCTGCTTGAGATGGAAGGTGAACTCGGGATGCGCTACCAGATTGGCATACCAGTCCCGACGTCCCGGCGTTCCGGTAATGTACAAGTCCCCGTCAAGATTGTGGAACCAGATTTCAGTGCGGCGCGGCTGACCCGTCTTCCGTCCGGTGGTAATGATATCGATGGTGCGATCGCGTTCCAGGGCTTGCTTCACGGTCTCGTCCATACGCCATTCCTTTTACTTTACTCCGGGATTTCAGCCTTCACCCCTTCGGGCAGATCCACCTCAAAGGCGGCTAAGATCTGGCCCACCAGCAGGTAATGGCCAATCAACGCCGTGATGTCTACCGTCTTTTGCATGCCAAAGCGATCCCGTACCGCGTTGAAGGTGGCATCGCTGATTTTGTGGTTGCGCTGTAACTCCTGCACATAGCGCACGAGGAGCTCTTCATCGCCGGAGAGTCCTTGCGGCGCCGTGCCTTGCGCGATCGCCTCGATGGTGGATTCGGCCACGCCCGCCTGCCGCGCCAGACGCGCATGGGCGGCAAATTCATACTGGTTCTTGATCTCCCGCGCGGTCGCAATGATGACCGTCTCTTTCAGGGCTTCGGATAAGTCCAGCTCAAAGCGCACGTAGGTGCCGGTATGGGCAATGCGCGACGCCACATCGGGGCTGTGTAAGAGCACGCCATAGGGGCCTCTGACACTGCCTCGACTACCGGCTATGGCGTCATAATACTGCTGATCTTCAGGTTTCATCTGCTCTCTGCTGATATCGGATAGACGCGCCATGGTGATTTTCTCCTCCTCGGTGTATGGAAATCGATGGAGAAGCATTTTAAACACATTTTGTCTGCCACGTCCACGTCTACGCGCCGTGTGCCATAAAACGAGGCCATCGGGCATTGGAGCGCTTGATCCGCTGAGGGGTTCCGGCACGCCGGCGTATCGAGGCACATGGCCGTGATGCCGGCTCCTCTCGCACCGTTGCAAATCTCCTTGCCGGAATGGGTAAGGTATGGTAGAAGGTACAACAAGCGCGAAACATGCCTTTAGCATGCCGATGAGTTATACTCGAAAGTTGTGTATAGGGAGGCAGGCGGCGTATCCTCGGTGAACATGAGAAGTCACCTTAACCTATGGAGTGGATACGCCATGAACAAAGATAACGTGATTGCTTTTGAGAATCCATCTGTGAAAGCGAGTGATCCACTGACTGAGGTGCTTCGCCGTGGTGCCTCCAAATTGCTGGCTCAGGCCATCGAGGCCGAAGTCGAAACGCGTCTGGCCCACTAGGCTGATCGCCGCGATGAGCAGGGTCGCCAAGCCGTGGTGCGAAACGGCTATCTGCCAGAGCGTGAAGTGCAGACCGGTATTGGATGGCTTATGCGCTGGATTCGATGCAGCAGCTGTTCGAAGCCCTGTTTTACGGCTTGAGAAAATCTGAACCTATCTTGATCGTATAGGAAAGTGCATTTTCCCGATCCCAGAAGTCCCCATTTCTCAAGGATGAACGAGCCAAGT
>CBCXVS010000421.1:0-4791 GCA_965178525.1 uncultured bacterium
TTTGAGGATGATTCGGTGGGCATCTGGGCTGGGCTAGGGAACCTGATCTTATGCTATTGAGGAACAACTCTAATAAAAAACGAACCGGAAGAGCCTGAACCATATCCATCTATCGAAACGACCAGGCTGTCATCGAATCCGGATGTGTAATATGCAGAAGCGACGTGGCTAAGCTGATGATTAAACCGGTGTAATTTTCCTTTGAAATGTATATCTTGCAGACCCTTTTGAAGTTGTATTTCATATTTTTTAAATATTTTATAATCGGTATATCTTGCTCTGCGTTTAATATTTAATGTGCTCTTCAAGATCTCAATAAAAGATGGTCTGTACTGCCAATACTCTTTAATAGCATAGCTTCCGGATTTCAAATACAATTTTTTTTCGGTTTCAGGATCAAACCATCCATAGGCAACTGATGAAATATCCGAAACGTCTATCCCTAAAAACCGCATGCCATCTTCGATGGCAAAGTATGGAAAACCATCTTGTTGCTTTTGCCGGGTAAAGCGCTCTTCTTGGGCGGCATAAACAATTTTTCCGTCCTGCATGAACGTGGCGCAAGCATCACAGTCAAGAGAGGAGATGCCTAAAATGATGGACATGATGGCAATCCTGGAAAGAAGGGGTTAGGGCTTGGACAAACGATGCAAATGCGCTGCGAAATGCTCGACAAAACGCGGTGTCAGTTCTTGCGCCACCTGACGATTTCCCAAGGCATTGAGATGGCCATCCAAGCGGAAATAGACGTCTTTCCCTGCGTCACGATACGTCTCCGCGAGTGCCGGTAAGAGCGGTATCCAGACAAAGCCCTCTGCGCGCGCGTACTGTCCCAAGACGGTATCGATGCGATCCGCTTCGAGACCGGCGGCTGCATCCGGATACGCCTTGGCCAACACTTGGGCGAGCTGTGGGAGCGACAAGACGGCAAAGCGGGCCTGGTACTGGGCACACATCTGCCGAAATTGTGTCAACAACTGCTGGGTAATCTTGACTTGTTGGCGGAAAATCGGACTGTCAGTGAAATAGTCCGCATGCCAGGTACGCATGTAGATGCCGAGATAGATGCGGTCGAATGCAAACAGGGTGCGCTTGAGCAAGGTGACCACATGGAACATATTTTTGACTTTTGCCGTCTTTTGCGCGCGAACCACGGCGATGTCCGAGCGCGCCTGCGCCATGGTGACGGATGCGGCCTGCGCGAGCGGTTGATTGGTCATTAAATCGTTCGCCAGAAAGGTCAGCAAAACCACATCGGGTTGGTATTGGGGGAGTAATTGCTGCAAATAGAGCCATTCCGTGCGGGTGTCATAGGCCATCGCTCCCGCTTTGATCACTTCGATGGCATACCCCCGATGCTGTAAGTTGCGCTCGAACAGCACCGGCCAGATGTGTTCGTACGCGTTTGCAGCGCCAAAGGCAAACGAATCCCCCAGCAGCAGGAGCCGGGTCACCTTGGCGTCTTTGGGTTGCGTATGATCGATACGGTCGCGAAAGCCCTCCGGAGAGATGTGATAGTCCACCACAAATTCTGGTGTGCGCTCGCGTGTGTGTGCACCGGGGTTGTAGACGTAACGGAGTTCCGGATGCCGTGTGCCCAATGGAATACCGTTAAGATATTCCATGGTAATGGCCTGAGGCGCGATGACGCGCACACCGGCTTCGATGAGCGCAAGCAACACCAAGGTGATCGCCACCATGAGAGCTACTTCGATCCCCCGAGTCTTCACCCGTGTCATCGTCATCCCCGGCAACAAATGCGGAATGCGGAATGCGGAATCAAAAAAGCTCTTTTCACATTCCGCATTCCGCATTCCGCATTCCGCATTCGAATTTCTGGCCACCTACTTAAATCGGCTGCTCCCGCCAGTGCCGCTTCGCTTTCTCGATCACACTCGGTGCGTCGCGCCGAATGTCGCGGAGTCGATCGTACGTCGCCGCACTCAGCGGACGCCGCGAGGCCAAAGCGCGAGGCGCCCCGGCGAGCCCATCACAGAGGCCGCGCAGGTAGCTGCGATAGTGGCCGGCCCGGGCCGAGGAAAAAGCCATGAGGGCCAGATCCTTGGCGATCGCACCCAGCGCGGCGCGGGGGCGATGATGGCGCAGCGCGACCCAGATGGCATTCCGTGTGAAGGTGTAGTAAATGCGCGAGGGCGGTCTCGCCTGCGCCGAGACCAGATGCGTCACCGACACACGGGGCGAGTAGAGCAGATCGTATCCTGCCTCTAGCAAGCGATAGGCCAGGTCATGCCCCTCGTGGCCGATGAACAACGGCGCCCAGTATCCACCGGCCTGCTCGAACGCGTGCCGCCGAAAGGCGGAGGCGCCCTCCAGGACGTAATCGGTGAAAAACGCTTGGTCGGCGAAGCGGCGCCAGTCGCGGGGATGACACCAATCGCGCGTGGACAGTTGGCCCTCGGCATCGAGGATGCGGAAATTGATACACGCCGTGCTGGTATGCTGTGCGAAAAGCGCCACCACCGTGTGGACGGTGTCCGGCGTGGTGAGCAGCACATCGTTATCGATCGTAACGACAATCTCTCCCTGGGCCAGAGCCAGACCGTGATTCCGCGCCGCACACCCCATACTCGCCGGCAACGGCAAAAGCCGCACGCTAGGAAACGTCTCGGTCACCATCTGGGCGCTACCATCGCTGGAGGCGTTGTCGACCACCAAAACCTCCAAGTGCGGATACGTTTGGTGTAGCGCCGCGTCAATGACCTGGCGCAGCATCTCCTTCCGCTGGTAGTTGAGAATCGCGATCGTGACGGGTGGTAGCGCCGCGGCACCCATCAGTTGGGGATACTCCGGCGCAGGATCGGTCCCAGCGTATTGGCGATGGGCAGAGGCAGGCGCTGCCACCGCGCCACCTGACGGGAAAAACGGGCCCGTTCACCTCCGGCCTGCGGGGCGGCCGGCAAATAGTACCAGTAGAGCTGCTGCGGGGTGGCCTGCCACTGGCGTTTGGCCTCGAATGTCCCCGTATCCTTTGACGCGCGGCCCAGATCGAGTGTCCGATAATGATGCGCGATGCCAAAACGCATGAGTTCCCAATGCAGCACCTGATTCGGGCATAGGTGAAAGAAGCGGCGCAGGGACGAAATCCAGCCGGGGATGGCAATGACATCTTGATAAAACAGACAACACGCGGCGCCAATGGCTTGCTCTTGATCATGCACCAGCACAATCCGCAAGTAGGCGCTCAGATGGGCGAACATCCGATGGAAAAATCGCCGGCTGTGCACGGGCGAGCCCAGATCCCGCATATTGATGGCGAAAATCCGGTAGAAGGTATCGAGCGCCTCGCTGCCGTGGAAGGAGACCGAGAGACCGCTCTTGTGGCCTTTGCGAATGCGATTGCGCCGCTCCGGGGACAACCGCTTCCAGAGGTCTGCTTCGCTCATGCCCAGGTCGAGCCGCATCGTCAGCTTTTCATACCACGTTGGCAGGCGCAAGCCTTGATCTGTGGCACAGCGTAATGAGAGCGTGGCCCGATACGTGCGCGCCAACGCCAGCGCGGTGTCGACCAAAGCCTGTCGCACATCCGGCCCGTCTTGGGTGACGACGCCACCATAGTCCATAAAGGGCATGGACACCAGATGGCGGCCGAAGACCCGGCTGCGCATGAGCACCAGAGGCAACACGCCTCGGATTGTACCGCTTGCGCTTGCGGCCAAATAGAACGTGCGGTGACCGTAGGCTTGCCGGATGACATCGCGCCAAGGATACAAATGACACACCGTTCCGTCCGGCGTGGCCTGCACATAATCGTTCCATACCTGCGCCTCTCCCTTCCAGTCCACAACCTGTAGGGCGCTCATGTCGCCCCTTCCGTGGACGCCCAGGTGGCCTGGCCGTCGCCTTGTAGGAAGCGCACCCAGCCGCCAACGCCGGCGAGGCTGACCACGCAGAAGAAATAGGGCGCCGCCAGGAGACGCAGGCGGAGCCGGCGGCGCTCACCCGATGCCGCCTCCCAAGGCGAGCAGGTAAAAACCGGCCTGGCTGGCGAGGCAAAGCGCGTAGAGAGGGGCTGAGCCCAGCAGCGCGACGTTCGTGACGCACACGGTCAGCAGAAATACCGCGCTCATCCAGCGCAAAAAGCGGTGTGAGAGTAGCATCCAGAACGCCTTCACATGCCCCCGTGCCCACAACAATGGCGCTTGGCTCAGGAACACGAGCAGACCTTGAGCAATGATGCGGACGTGACGGCGATGCTCGCTCCCCGCATCCGGTGCCGGCGGCTCGATGGTAAACGCCTCCGGTACGAAAGTCGAGCGGTACCCGGCATACGCCATCTGGATGGGATGGAATAAATCATGCACCTGCGTGAGCGGGAGGTCCTCATAGAGCCGCCGGCGCATGGCGTAGAGGGCGCCATCGGCGGCCGCGATGAAGCCTAGGGCCGCTTCACGCCGCTTGATGAATGCCTCGTACCGCACGTAGGCATTGGAGATGACGCGCGTCGTCCCATCCCCCATCTCACCATAGTATCCCTGGCCGCTCACGAGTCCGACCGTGGGGTCGTGAAACGGCGCCACCAAGCGCCGCAGGGCGCCCGGCGTCAGCAGGGCATTGGCATCAGTAAACACCACGATGTCCCCACGCGCCACCGCGGTGCCCCGGTTCAGGGCGGCGTTTTTGCCGCGGCGTTGTGGCTGCGGCACGAGGTGGACGCGCGGACCTTCGAGCGCCTGGACAATCGCCTCGGTGCGATCGCTAGACCGAAGTTCCCCTGGCAGAATAGGCGGAGGGTTAAGTAGATCAACAGGTTGGCCCAATTCAAAAGTCCAT
>CBCXVS010000422.1:0-4720 GCA_965178525.1 uncultured bacterium
AGGTCAATTCGTTCCAGGCTTTTGAGTTTTTATTTCAACAAGTTGTCGCCGAATCACGGGAGGAACTTCGGTCTAGGCATATGCTCACGAATAACATCCCAATCGGATACAATAAGTTGCTATACTACGATAGTAAATAATATCCTATAAAAAGGATCATACGTCTTTCTCAAACATATGTCAACATCATTTAAGTTGAAATGTTATAAAGAAATATTAAAAAATAAATCTGATTTCTTTTTTTATTTAGAATTTCTCGGTCAAAGGCGAGAAAATTAAAGCAGGAAGTAGTGGTGATTGAGTGGCGCATCTGCCTCCGGCCAGGGCGGTAGCGCCTGGCCATGGCTCGCAATCGCCGCCGTGCGTAAAAAAGGGGACGGATTTATTTTTCCAAGCAGAGCACCGCCTGAAAAATAAATCCGTCCCCTTTTTTGGTCCCCTTTTTTGACGTTTTCCGCAAGACATCACGTCCCGCCCAAGACCTCGTAGGCCTGGCGGATTTCGAGAAACTTCTCATGCGCTAGTTGCTGAAACTCTTGCGGCAGGCTCGAGACCCGGTCCGGATGGTACTCATTCACGCGCCGATGGTAGACCGCCTTGATCTCGCCCATACTGGCTCCCGGTGCAACATCCAAAACAGCATAGGCATCGACGATGTTGAGCTGTAGCATGTCAAGGACTTGCTCGACGTCCCTCGGGTCGTCGAACACCGCCTGGGCCACATGCTTGATCAACTCCACCTCGCGCAGGTCGAGGCGTCCGTCGCTATATGCCACCTGCGCCAGGAAGTCAAGCAGCGTGGGCATATTGGCGTTGGGAATCCGCTGCAGGATCTGAGCTAGTAGAGTTTCTACTGGCTCGTGCGAGATGCGCTTCATGGCGTTGCGCAGTGTCGGCATGTCCTCGGTGCCGAGCTCAAACGCCTCCGTCAGGAACGTGCGAAGATAGCTGACCTCCTCCGGCTCGACGACGCCATCGGCGCGTGCAACGCTCATACCTAGGGCTACCAGGGGCTCGATCAAGGCCACCATATCGAAGGGGCGCGGGCTCGGGAGGTCCATTTCCAGGGTGGCGTGACCCAGGACGGTTGGCCGCTCCGCACCTTCGGGCACGTGACAGAAGGTGAACCGGAACTTATAATTCCCAGGGCCGGTATGCTGCACCGCACCGAAGGGAATGAAACACCTCAAGGTTTGTTCGTCGACGGGTGTAACGAGGCAGAAATCCCCATCCTCGTCCGTGTAGAAGCTGGCGCCTTTGACGTAGGTGTTGTTGTGGTCGAGGATGTTCAGTACCGCCTGGCAGTTCGCGGGAAACAGTTGTTGTACTTCCAGACGGAGGTAGCGCCCGATCTCCTCATCGCCGTACCGACCTTCGACGCGAATTTCGTCGGCACTTGACGTGTCTTCCTGATCAGCCAGAGAGCCCAAGCCGATGCCGACCGCCGCACCGACCGGCCCAGCGATCGCAAAGCCTATAGCACCGCCGAAGATTTTGCCCGCCCAACCCATCTCGTACCTCCACATAAAGAGAAAAACATCCATGAATCGCCGTATAGAGGAGAAGATGATCCTTCTGAATATATTCTTCCAACGGGCATGTTTTTCGGTAGAACGCAAGCCGGTCGTCTTCAGACTACACACTACATCACAACAGGAAGTAGCGGCGATTGAGCGGCACGTCCGCCTCCGGCAAGGGTGGTAGCGGCTGGCCATTGATCGCAATCACCGCCGTGCGCGGGTCAATATCGATCTGCGGATTCGTCTGGTTATAGAGCATATGGCGTTTGCTGACGCGGCGCGTACCCGTGACGGGAAGCGCGAGGCGGCGCGTCTGCACCCGGCGGCCGAAGTCGCCCTCGGCGGCGGCCGAGATGAAATTGGCGCTGAGACTGGCCGCCGCCAAGCCATGACCGCCCCAATGCGCTCCATAGACGACTGGCTCACTTTGCGCAATGGAGGCATTGCCTTCGCCCAGCGCGCCCCAGGCCGCGTATCCGCCTTTGATGATGAGTTCGGGTTTCACGCCGAAAAACTCCGGCTTCCACAAAACGATATCGGCGATTTTGCCTGGCTCCAGCGAGCCCACCCACGCATCGATGCCATGCGCTCGCGCCGGATTGATCGTGTACTTAGCCAGATATTGCAGAATGCGGGCATTGTCATGCGGCGGATGCTCAGCTTGCAATAGCTTCATCTGGTGCGCCAGTTGCCAGGTGCGCCGAATGACTTCACCGATGCGGCCCATACCCTGCGAATCGGAGTTGATAATGCTGATAGCGCCGAGGTCGTGCAGGACGCTTTCGGCTCGCATCGTCGAGTCCCGGATGCGGTCGGCGATCATCAACCGGTCACTCGGCACCTGCGGATTCATGCCGTGCACGGACCACATCATGGCGTGATGCTCCGCCACCACGTGGCGGCCATACGGGATCGTGGGGGTTGTGGACGAGCCAATAACATGGTTGACACCGGCAATCGCCAGAATGTCCGGGGCATGCCCGCCGCCAATGCCTTCCACATGATAGGCGTGGATCGTGCGTCCGCCGATGGCCGCGACGGTTTCGTGCAGCTCGCACGACTCATTGATGCCGTCGGTATGCATCGCGATCTGAACATCATAGGCCTCCGCTACGGTCAGCGCTTGGTCGATCACACTGGGATAGCCGGCATAATCCTCGTGCACTTTGAGGCCGCAGGCGCCGGACTCGATCTGTCGCATGAGCGGTTCCGGCGCGGTGCTCGCGGCTCTGCCGAGGATGCCGAGATTGACGGGCTGATGCTCGAACGCGAGAAACATGCGCTCGAGATTGAAAGCCGGGTTGTCATTCAAGCCGCCGGTGACCAACGTGGTCATGCCGGCCGACAGCGCCGCCGGTATCAGGCGGGGTTGCACGAGATGCACATGGGTGTCGACCCCGCCTGGAGTGGCAATATATCCCAGGCCATAAATCGGGGCGGTATTGGGCCCGATCAACAGATCGGGATGGTCGACGATGTCCGGGTTGCCGGCGCGGCCAGTCCCGACGATGAGACCGTCTTTGACGCCGATATGGGCCTTGAAGATACCCAGCACCGGGTCGATCACGAGGACATTCGCCAGCAACAGGTCGAGCTCGCTAGCGGCGGTGGCGCGATCGTGCATCATCATGCCGGCGCGCATGGTCTTGCCCCATCCGCGCAGCAGTTCATCGCCATAGGGGGTCTCGTCGCGTTCGATGAGCGCCAAGAGATCGGTGTCCCCCAGGCGCACCCGATCACCGGCGGTCGGTCCGTAACGTGTGGCATATTCCTGCCGGCTGAGTTCATACGCCATCGGTTTGCTCCTGTGGCGGTTGCGCACGATGTTCATAGCCGCGCAGCCGGACGTGTGCCATGGCCTCGGCCAGGCGTTCCGGACTGGCAGGCCCTTCGGTTAGCCGATTAAAGCCGCGGATCACGCCACGGCCGCCATAGGCGACTAACCGCACCCGCTGCACCTCGCCGGGACGCCAGCGCACGGCATCCCCGGCCGGAATGTCGAGATGCATCCCCCAGGCCTGGACGCGGTCGAACGCCAGGCGCCGATTCACTTCAAAAAATGGGTAATGGGAACTGACGAAGATGGTGTGATCCGAGGTATTTTCCACCTCGATCTCGATCGTCCGGCGTCCGGCGTTTAGCACAATGGGGTCGTCGCTCAAGAGATACTCGCCCGGTTTCATCAGGCGCTTGCTTGGCTGGGGCCGATAGGATGGTCGACGTGCAGCACGCGCATGCCGTCTCCGAAGAGGCACTCCATCTTGATCGAGCCGATGAGTTCGGGCACACCGTCTAGCACGTCATCTGTGGTGAGGGTCTGTTGCCCAACGCTCATGACCTCTTCATAAGAGGCGCCGCCACGGGCGGCCTCATGCATCTCATCGCAAATGATGGCGAGGGCCTCGGGATGGGTGAGCTGCAAGCCTCTCGCGCGACGGCGGCGCGCCAGTTCCGCCGCCGTGAAAATCGTGAGACGGTCCATTTCAATGGGGGTTAAGCGCATGCACCACGCTCCTCTACCGATGGGATGGATGATCAACATCACGGATAGGAAACATTAACAGCATGCGGTCGTCGCGTCAACCGTCGCTTGCACCCGGTCTCGACGCCGTGAGCGCCCTTGGGCTGTTGGCGGCTCTGAAGCAGTGGCTCTAGGGTCAAGTCTACGGGCGTCCTCGGCGTCATGCTTCTCACCGGTCATGCTCGTGCTCAAGACGTCACGGCCACGGCTAGTATTCAGACCTGCGCGGAGTCCCCAGCCGCGATTGGCACGGCCTTCTTGCGTGAACGAGCTTCAGAGGAAGGGGTGAAGCTTGTCGACGTTGTCATCCGTATTGACGTGGGAGGTCTCCCGATAGGCAATCATGCTGTGCATCTGCATGAAACCGGCCAGTGTCAGCCTTGTGCAGACGCAGCGGGGCATTTTGATCCAGGGCCGAATAGTAACAGTAGCCCCGATGGCAACCACCCGTTTCATGCCGGTGATCTGATCAATATTGCGATTGGAGAAGATGGAAGTGGGACGCTGTTTACAACCACCTCACGCGTCACGCTGTCTGGGGGCCCCCTATCCTTGATCGATGTCGATGGCAGTGCCTTTATCATTCATGTGGACCCGGATACGTATTAGAGTTGTTCCTCAATAGCATAAGATCAGGTTCCCTAGCCCAGCCCAGATGCCCACCGAATCATCCTCAAAG
>CBCXVS010000423.1:0-3061 GCA_965178525.1 uncultured bacterium
AGACCGCTCCCCTCATGACAAAACCCCCTCATGTGTTGCGTCAACCGTTGACACGACCAGCAGTTAGAGCTTAACTTAAGGCCATTCGGGTCAGACCGATTATTTATGAGTGGCATGACCTGGCTGCAAGCGATCCTGCTGGGAGCACTCCAAGGGCTCACGGAGTTTCTCCCGGTTAGTAGTTCCGGACACCTGGTGCTGCTACAACACATCTTCGGTCTGTATGAGCCCGCCCTCATCTTCGATCTGTTCGTGCATATCGCGACGTTGTTCGCTGTACTCATGATGTATCGCCACGACATTCGAAAGCTCGTCACGGCTTGGTTCCTACCGCCAGCCTCGGCTTCTTCGGCTTTCCCCAACACCGAGGCAGAACGCGCCTCGGCGCGACGGTTGGGTCTCTTCCTACTCCTTGCCAACATCCCCACCGCCTGTCTCGGCCTCATGTTTGAATCCACCTTCGAACAATTCTTCGCGACCCCACAGGTCGTCGGTCTCGCCCTGCTAGGGACGGGTACCCTGTTATGGTGTCTCAAGTCCATGGCGGGAGAGAAAAACGGGACCACAGAAATCGGTCTCCGACATACGCTCTTGTTAGGATGCGTCCAAGGCTTAGCCATTACGCCCGGTATTTCACGCTCTGGGAGCACGATTGCCGCAGCGCTTTTATGCGGCATCCCCCCGCGAGGCCGCGGCGCGCTTTTCCTTCCTGATGGCCATACCTGCCATTCTGGGGGCCGCGCTCCTCAAAAGCAGTGGTCTGAGCGCGCTGTCGGCCGGCGAGATCGGTCTTGTAGGTGCAGGGATGCTGAGTGCTCTTGTCGTCGGGTATGTGGCCCTGCGTTTTCTCATCCACCTGGTCACACAGGGCACATTCTGGCGCTTCGCCGTCTTATTGTTGGTGTGTCGGCCTGGTGGCGCTCATGCTCTCGCTGTAGGCATTCCCTACAGCCTCAGCACGCGGAGGTCGAGGCGTCCTCATACCGTAAAAAATGGCAGGCAGCCTGGAGCGCTAGGTTGTAACTGAACGGTCCAAAACCCACGACCTGGCCCATGCAGATATCGGCCAGATAGGAATGTCGACGAAATGGCTCACGTTGGTGTACATTCGAGAGATGGACTTCGATCACCGGTATCGCCACAGCCAGAAAGGCGTCGCGAATGGCCACGCTGGTGTGCGTATAGGCCGCTGGGTTGATGATGAATATATCCGCCTGCGCCCCCGACTGTTGCACAAAATCAACCATGGCGCCTTCGTGGTTGGATTGAAAACAAGTGATCGTATGGCCTACTTGTGCGGCTTCCTGCTGCAACTGCCGGTTAATCTCCTCAAGTGATGTGTGGCCATAGGTCTCCGGCTCTCGTGTGCTCAAGAGATTGAGATTGGGACCGTGTATCACGCAGATATGCCCCACGATGTCTCCCACCTCATCATGTCATGGCCTTGCAGCGCCACCTTCCCTCCCCCCGTTGTCGCTGCAGATAATGCAGCCAGCGCTCGAGTTGCCTCATCACGTGTCGCGTGCGCGCCATCTCGACCTGCGCCATGCGGTCCGGGGATCGCGCCGCTCCTCTGTCTGCAGAGGAGACATTCGAGGGCTCTGCCGTCGCTGAAAGTCTCTGCATGATCGCACCGATTTGCTCTTGCAAGTGCGGATCATTCGGACGTTGCTCGGCAAGATGACGGTAAATCCGCAGGGCTTCGTCCACGTAGCCTTGACGGAAATACAGACGCGCCAACGTTTCCGTGTACATCTCTACCGGTACCGCATCTTGAGACTTGGGATCAGTCTCAGCCGTCATGTGCCCTTCCCCACATCCTCCCTCTGCTCACTTCAGGCATACTGGGCCAACAGCGTCTGCAGGGCATGCAGCGGCACTTCTTGACGATACTTGACCGCGCCGATCTCCTCCAACAAGATGAAACGCACCACGCCATTAATGGCCTTTTTATCGTGCGCCATCACCTCCAAGAGATGTTCGGGGTCAATCCCCATATACGCCACGGGCAAGCCCAGGGCTTCCAAAACGTTGTACAGACGCTTACACACGGCCTCCGAACAATAGTCCAGGGCTGCTGACAAACGCGCCACCAACGCCATGCCGATCGCCACGGCCTCGCCGTGCGAATACTGTTCGTAGGCCGTCACTGCCTCCAGCGCATGGCCGATGGTATGACCAAAATTGAGAATCGCACGCACCCCGCGCTCGGTGGGATCCTCTTGTACCACACGCACTTTCACCGCGATCGCCCGCTCGATAAGCGTCGTCAACACCTGCTCATCGCGCTGGCGAATGGCTTCCACCTGATCTTCAATAAACGTAAACAGCTCGACGTCGTCGATCGCCCCAGCCTTGACAATTTCACTCAGGCCGCACAAATATTCGCGCTCAGGGAGCGAACGTAATAAGGTGATATCCGTATACACAGCGCGCGGCGGGTAAAACGCGCCGATGAGATTCTTGCCAAGCTCGTGGTTGACGCCTGTTTTCCCCCCGATGCTGCTGTCCACCATGGCCAAGAGCGTAGTCGGAATCTGTACAAAGGGAATCCCACGCATGTATGTGGCCGCGACAAAACCGCTGATATCCCCGACAACCCCGCCGCCGAAGGCGCACAGGACACTTTGCCGGTCCGCCCCATGCTGCGTCAACCAGGTAAACACATCTGACGCGGTCTCAAGGGTTTTGCTGACTTCGCCGTCAGGGATCGGGTACATGTCAACGCCAAACCCTGACGCCTGGAGGGTGTTGGTGACGGCAGGACCGTACAGCTCAAAGAGATTTGGATGGGACAGGAGGAAGACTTTTCGGCCGGGCAGCAACTCGGCCAACTGTGGGCCAAGCTGCCCGAGTACGCCCTGACCGATATGGATATCGTACTGCTCCGTTGCGGTTCGGACCGCAATGACACGATGCGAAGACGCTATGCTCATGATTCCACCGCATTAGTGAGTTACCGATGCATGTGCCTGACTTGGCACGTCTGGTTGCTTTATAATACGCGGCGTAATGAAAATGAGCAACTCTTCCTGGTAGGTCTGGGGGAACATGTCCACCG
>CBCXVS010000423.1:3071-4706 GCA_965178525.1 uncultured bacterium
AATCCCGGAACCCGCGACAGCCAGGGCACGCCACTGCGGCTCGTTTGCAGCGTGCGCTGATACAGTCCGCCAATCACCACCGTATCGCCATCCCGGATCAGCATCTCCGTGGTGGCTTCCCGGGTGAGAATGGTGGGCACGCCATTGGCCGAGGTACGCGAGAAATCCGCCTCGTTTTTGGTGACATGCACCTTCAGGTCAATAAACCCATCCGGCGCGACGTGAGGCGTCACCCGCAATTTGATACTCGCATCTGCAAACTCCGTTTTGGTGCCCTCATTCGAAATGGTCGCGTACGGAATCCGCCGGCCATTTTCAATCAGCGCCTCCGTGTTATCGAGGGTGGCGATCTTCGGATTCGTCACCACCTTCCCCAACCCGGAATTTTCCAGTGCTGACAATTCGATATTGATGAGGCTGCTCGCGCCGGCCAAGGCGAAGGTAATCGCCCCACCCTGTCCCGTGGCCACTGCCGCAGGCAGATCCACGAGAAAATTCCCGGTGCCCGAGCCATCATCGGCGCCCGACGGCACATTGCCGCCGACATTGACGGTGCTCGGGAAATTCCGATCGGTGGTCTGCACAAAACGGGTGCCGAGTCGCACCCCGAGTTGCCGTAAGAATTCGCGCGTGGCTTCAACAATACGCGACTCGATCATCACCTGAGGCGTCTGCTTGTCCAGGGTCCCGACTAAGGCCAACACATCTTCGACATGCTGCTTGACGTCGGTGACAATCATGGTATTGGTCCGCGTATCGACCCAAATGGAGCCGCGATCACTCAAGAGCCGCTCCAAATTGGTCTTGAGTTCTTCGACATCGGCATAACTGATCGGGACGATTTGGGTCACGGTGGACTCCGCTTGCACCTCGGCCTTTTGCGCGCGTAGCCGTTCTTGGCGCTCGTTGATAAATCGTTCGATCGGGGCGACCCGGACAATATTGTCCTCACGCTCCTGGTCTAGTCCATTGATCTTGAGCACTACGTCAAGCGCCTGATCCCATGGCACATCGATCATGCGTGTGGTCACGGTTCCCTTGACGTCCGGCCCGGCAATGATATTGAGCCCACTGACTTCGGCAATCAGCCGTAAAATGTCATTAATATCGGCATTTTGAAAATCCAGTGAGATTTTCTCACCCGTATATTCTCTGCGTGCCTGTGACCGAATAATGGCGGGCGCAATCGGCGCGGGAACGCCCTGAGCTGCCGGAGAGGCCGTCTCGGCCTGCCGTGTTCCCGCTGTCGCATGCGGCGCTGGCGCCGGGACCGCCTGGGCGATGAACGGCGCCCCTGCCGGAGGAACAGTCGCCGCGGATGCGGCCGGCGTCGAAACCGTCGGCCATGCCGGCTGCGAAGCGGCAAGCATGGGCTGAACCGGCTCCGGTGTCGCCGTAGGGCGATCTGCCATCTGCGTCGCCGTCACCGGCTTGCTCAAGATGATCCGGACGTGGTTATCTTCTTGGCGTACTTCAAACGGCGCTTCCGTCTGTAGATAGGCCACGATATGGACGGTTTCATCATGGTTTTGGGTACTTTGTACTGCCTGCAATTGCGTCACCACGCCAGCGGGATCATGCACGGCCATGAGCGTGTCCTGTTCGGGACTGAGACGGGCGTGGGCGACATCCAGC
>CBCXVS010000424.1:0-4704 GCA_965178525.1 uncultured bacterium
GACCAAGGTGTGCATAAGCTTTCCTTGCTTTGAAGTGCCTGGGCAACATTCGCTATAAAGGTTTTCCGGAGGAAGAATATATAATATATAAGTACCTGGACAGCATGACCTTGATGTCTATATAATTTTGTTTCGGTACTTATCATGATGTTTGGGAACTTACCGTACAGGAAATGTCACACGGAAATGCGCGCCGCTGCATCGATCATCGACGATTTCAACGGTGCCGTGATGCGCGGCGACATATTCGCGCACGATCGCGAGCCCCAGTCCATTCCCTTTAATATATCCCTCCGAGAGTATAGCGCCCTGATAAAAGGCCTCAAACACGTTGTCCTTATCCTCTGGGGGAATCCCCGGACCCGCATCCACCACGTCCAAGACCGCACGGTTGTCCTGATGCCTTAATGACACCCGAATCATGCCGCCATCCGGCGAATATTTCACCGCGTTAGACAAGAGATTATCGATAATGGTGCGCAACTGTTCCGTATCGCCCGGCACCAGCACTTCCGTACGCGATATGTCGAGTGCGACATCTTTGGCGAGCAGAACGGGTTTATGATCGGTCGTGACCTCATCGAGCAACCGGTGCAGCGGCACGGGTTCACGCACCACGCCGGTCTGGCGCGCCTGCGCCATACTAAAATTGACTAGGTTTTCGATCAACGTCTGCAGATGGCGGCTCTTTTCCTGCAGGATGCAGATGATTTCCTGCTGGTGCGGATTCACCTGCCCGACGATGCCCTCCGCCAGTAACTCGACGCCTTCACGCATCGCGGCCAGCGGGGTTTTCAACTCGTGAGACACATGCCCGAGAAATTTCCGTTTCGCTTCCTCCAGCTCCAGTAGGCGCGTCCGCAACCAGTCCAACCCCTGTCCCAGGCTTTCCAGATCGCGCGGCCCGGTGATCGCAATCTCGAAGGTAAAATCGCCCTCGCCCAGGCGGCGTATCGCTTGACGAATTTGCCGGATGGGCCGCGAAATCAGAAGCACAAAGATCGCGGCAAACAGCACGGTAGCGGGAATAACCGCCAACGCCTGCCAGAGCAGCACGCGTTGCGCCTTGAGCGCGGCTTGTTGGACTCCGTCGAGTTGGCGATCAATCACCTGACTGCTCTGTGACAATAGAGAGCGAGCCCGTTCCGTCAAAGAAACGAATTCCAGAAGCGCTTTCTCGCTCGGTAGCGACTCTCGCGGATTGTGTTGTAAGGTATCGAAGACCTTATGCTCTTCCTCAATCAAGATCTCGAGCTGGCCCTGTTGATACTCGTCGAGCGGCAATCGCGCCATGGTCGACGTCAGCAACACAAAGTCCTGATGCGCCGAGTCATAGGCGTCAAACAGCGCGGCATCCCCGAGGACGTGATATTGCCGCGCGTGGCGTTCCATTCCGATCAGATGCTCGACCAGCGTGAGGCTACTGTGGGTCACCTGCACCGCATTGTGCACCGTTTGCTGACTCTGGTCCGCCAGGCGGCCAACCGCGAGCGTGGCGTGGATAATCGCAATAATGAGGGGGAGAGTCACCAGCGCAAAACCGAGGAGGACGAGTTGTAAAAAGGATCGCGGACAACTGACAGACATGATGACACCTTACACCCGATTCCAACACCTGACGCGCCGCGCATGGTCGTGGAGCCACTCGGAGTGGCGTCCGGACATATTCTGCAGTGTCGCTACTGCTTCACGGCATGGCCACCGCAGGCCGAACCTCCCGTCTCGCCCAAGGCCAAGAAGTCAGTCGAGGAAGTGGCCGCACTGTAGCGTTTCCGAGGCGTCGTTGTCAAGTCCGTTTTCTGCCGCCAAGAGGTTACGTACCGTGGCAAACACGGCGTGAAACATGGGCCGTGTCAAGCGGCCGGTCTGCGTGTTTTGTTGACTCGGGTGGTACGATGGCACGAGCGTGCAGCCCTGGCCCAGCGCGTAGACGTGACCATGGCCAAAGCGTGGCAACGGGGAGGGGAGCGGCATCTGCAGCGCTTGCCAGGCCCGCAGGCAGGCATCAAAGGCAATTTTGCCGAGCGGGACGACCACACGCAGGTTGGGTAAGAGCTGCATTTCCGTCTGCATATAGGCTTGACAGGTGTCGATTTCCTGCCGCGTGGGTTTGTTGGCGGGTGGCGCACAATGTAGCACTTGCGTGATGTAGCAATCGTGCAAGTGCAACCCGTCGTCACCATGGTCGGAGGTGGGTTGATTGGCAAAGCCGAACGTGTACAAGGCGTCGTAGAGCCACATGCCACTGCGGTCGCCTGTGAAGGCACGGCCTGTACGATTGCCTCCATGCGCCGCTGGGGCCAGGCCGATGAGCAGGAGGCGGGCCTGCGGATCGCCGAAGCTGGGCACGGGCTTGCCCCAGTATGGCGCCTCCCGAAAGCGGCGCACCTTCTGCACGGCCACCTGTTGCCGATGCGCCACCAGACGTGGGCAGTGCGTGCAGGCGATAATTGTCTCCTGTAACTGGATCAGGTCCATGACGGCTTCCTCCGTGCCTGCCTCGGCCCGATATGTCGCGCATGGCCGAATGGGTATGCCGGCAGAGCGGTTACAATGACATGCCACCATCTACCAGGTAGGCCGCGCCCGTCACATAGGCTGCAGAGGCGGCCAGAAAGGTGACGATCTCCGCCACATCCTGAGGCTCTCCGGCGCGTCCCAAGGGAATGAGCGAGAGCATATGCTCGATGTTTTTGGGCGTCAAGGCCGCCGTCATGTCCGTGCGCACATATCCCGGTACGACTGCGTTGGCCGTAATGCCGTAGGGGGCAACTTCCTTGGCGAGCGAGCGGGTGAAGCCGATCAGCCCGGCTTTGGCCGCGCCATAGGCCGTGTCGCCAGGCCAGCCGATCATGCCAACGGCCGAGGAGATGTTGATGATACGGCCACTTCGGCGCTCGGTCATATGCGGCACCACCTGCTGACAGCAATGGTAGGCGCCTTTGAGACACGAATCGATGACCGCGTCCCAGTCGTGTTCCGGCAGCCGATGGACCAAGCGGCCACGATGGCGGGTGGCGTTGTTCACCAGCACGTCCAACTGGCCAAATCGGTCCAGGGCGGCGCTGACCATGCGCTCGACATCGCCGGCCATCGCCACGTCGGCTTGCAGGGCCAGCGCCTCTCGTCCCATGGCGCGAATCGCGTCACAGGCCGTCTCCGCCGCGTCGGCTCGGCTGACATAATTGACCACGATATGCGCACCATGTGCCGCCAAGTCCAACGCGATAGCGCGTCCAATTCCCCGTGAAGCGCCGGTGATCAGAGCAACTTTCCCGTCGAGTTTCACAATCCTCTTCTCCCTCCCAGAGTGTCATGCCGCATGGGATCAAGCTCTCAGCTCTCAGCTCTCAGCTAAAACGAAGAGGGGCGGATGCGCGTTTTCTGGCTGATAACTGACAGCTAAAATAAAACGCCCCGCCAGCACGGCTGGCGGGGCGTTTACGAATCTCAGCTTCGAAACTCAGGACTTACTTCTTTTGATCAGCTTGCAGCTTTTTGGCATTGTCCTGATGAGCCAGAGCGAGCTTGTTCGATTCCGCTTTCGGTGCGGTCTTGGTCGCTACCGTTTTTGCCGTGTCCGTCTTCTCAGCCGACACCTGCTTCGCGTGGGAGCTGTAGGCACAGAATGAGCCGTCGCCGCCGCCCGCAAGCGCAAGCCCGCTAAACGCCACGAATAATCCGAATGCTATCAACAGAACTACCGCCTTGCGCATCTCCGTCTCCTTGTACTTGATACCCATCTACCCTCATGGAAGAAACGATTATGAGGAAACCTACCTTGCTTTTTTCGAGCTGTCAAGCGCTTCTGGCGCCTTTTGGCTTTGCATCGTAGCCAGCTTGACACACCGCCGCTGAAACAAGACGTACAGCGCCAATGCCGAGACGCATAGGGCGACGACGCGTGCGAGGACGATTCCCCAGTGACTGAAGAGCTGCATGAAAATCAGGCTGCACGTCACATTGATGACCAGTGTTACAAGCCCAACGACGGCTGGCGTCATGGTGTCGTGTGTGGCGTAGAAACAGCGGGTGAGGAGATGCATGCCGCCGTAGAAGGGCAAGGCGAGCAAATAGATGCGTACGGCCTCGGCTGTCCTGACGGTATCTGCCGCATGAAAGCGGCCGTATTCATAAACGAGACGGGTCAACGGTGCGGCAAAAAGCGCACCGGCCAGGGCTACGGGTACGGTAAGCAAGAGCATGATACGCAACGCCGCGAGGGTCCGCCGGCGCACGTTGTCCACCTCGCCTTTTTGGTGGAGACTGGCGAGATCGGTCAGGAGGACGGTTGACAATGGGATCACACATAAACCCGCCGGGAGTAAGAAGAGCAGAAAGGCGTAATTCAACGCCGCAATGGCGCCGGGAAAGAGGAGCGAGGCCAGGGCGCGATCGATCAACGCCCCGAGGGGCGCGACCACCGTGCTAATAAAGGCGCCTTGGGCCAGGGAGATCATCTGGCGCAGATGCGGGCCGAAGCGCAAGCTGGGACGATAGACCACGCCACAGCGGCGTAGAAAGGGAAATTGCATGAGTACCTGAGCCAAGGCGCCGGCCGAAGCGCCAATGGCTAGACTCACAATGCCCACATAGGGGGTCAGGAGGAGGGCTGCCGCAATCATCGCGATGTTGAAAGCAACACCGGCATACTCCGGAGGGCCAAACGAATCCAGGGTGTTCAGCGTGCCTTTGCATACGGAC
>CBCXVS010000425.1:0-4686 GCA_965178525.1 uncultured bacterium
ACCCTAGGGCGGCCGTAATATAATACAGTTGGTCAATACCGCCTGTACGCTGGCTGGCAAAATCGACTTCTTGCAGGAGGGCGATCTCGGCGCCGGACGCGGCAATGGTTTCAATAATCCGGTCAAGGCGATCGTAGATAGCGGCGGCATCCGGTCCAGGGCCATGAGGCTGCCGCGGCTCCAGACCGTACGCGAGGCTATACGACAAGATCACCAAACTGCCGGCCGGAGGGGACGGCTCGGCCTCAAGAGCATCGGGAACGGCTTCAATGATGCCGGAGCTTCGGGAGGCATGGACAGGTTGTCCGCCGCCAGCCCAGAGTAGACCACTCAACAGGGCAAGTACGAGTATGAGAAGGATGAGCAAGAGGATCATCGCGCCCCGGATTCTTCATCATCTGCTGCGGCCAGCATATCGAGCGCCTGCATGACGGCCTGCCGGATCGTCACACGCTGATCCGGCTGCTCACGCTCCGGCACGAAAAGATGGTTGATAGCGGCCAGTGTCTGATTGACCAAATCGAGGTTATAAACAGCGTTCGGCTCCACGTCCTCTAATGCCATATCGGTAAAATTCAGCGGGCAACAATCCCGCTGTCCGCCATCAGGACGTTCAATCATCGTGCTGAATAGCGGATAACCCTGCATGCGGCAGATCAGCGGCCGGCCGTCGTAGAGGCGACAGCGCCCATCGTCCAGGAGGACACAGGGCTGAGGTTGCTCCACTATCCGCAAGGGATCTTCGGCCTGCGACAGGTGTTGGCGCAGCTGCTGCTGGGCTGTGGGGGGAAGAGCGGCGACGGCTTGGACAACATGGTAAGCTTCGACAGGAAAAATGGTAAATGGCTGATAACAACAGCCATCACATCCGGCATGGCACATTATCTGTGCCGCATAGCGCTGACGCACAGCTTGCCCGAATGCTTCCACCCGCGCCACCAGTTGCCGGTAGGTTTGATAGGGATCGGTCATGCTATAGGTTGCGTCGTGCTCCCCACCTGCCAGTGCTGCGGTGGCAAACATCACGACGGCTTCCACCATACGCGGTTGTGAATCGTCCCCGGGAAGCCCAGCGCCTCCCGCCTGCTTGGGTCAGTATACCGCGAATCGCGAGAGACTGCAGCGCTCTTTCCTACTCCTCTTGCTTGGGCGCAGCCTCCACCTGCTGCTGTGACAAGATGTCGGTGAAAATCAGTACCACGCCTGCAATCGTTTTGGTCTCCGTATAGTAGGGTAGAATCTGCATCTGGAACCAGACGCCCTGATCCGTGCAAACCTTCTCCGTCAGCGACTCCCCGGACGCTAGTGTGTGAAGAAGCATATCATGCAAGCCCTTATGAGCAAACACGGCTATGACATGATGAAAGGGCCGCCCGAGATCCTGGGGCAGCAGATTCAAAAGACGCGTAACCCGAGGCGTGAAGCGCCGCACATGCAGGTGCTCATCCAGAAAGACGGTTCCGACTTCAAGGACCTGGAGGAGATTCTCCACGTCATTCGTCACCTGCACCAATTCCGTAAACTTGATCTGATGCTCCATATTGACCGTATGGAGTTCCTCATTCACAGACTGCAGCTCTTCATTGGTACTTTGCAGCTCTTCGTTGGACGCGACGAGTTCCTCATTGATCGCTTGCAATTCTTCGTTGCTGCTATTCGCCTCTTCAAGGGTGGCCTGCAAGTGCTCCTGAGTATCGTGCAACGCCTGTTCCAAATCAGCCATGCGCTGGACGGCGGTCATGCTGGTCTCCGTTATGTCATGGTTCCACAAAACGGTCTCAGCATTCGCAGACGATTCGAGGTAGAAGGCCACAAGGGGCTGATCGTAAGCGCGATCGAATATCGGTCTGGCGCGGATCGTGACGTGCCGCGTCTCAGAATCCATGTCCACTGGTACATCGGCATAGATCACCTCCTCCTGCGACGTGGTGACCTTGTGAAAGCAGACAATCAAAGCCCCTGCCAAGTCGGTGTGAATAATCTTGGCAATATCAGCGGTATGCGGTCCCGAGCGTGGGCGAAAATACGCGTTGGCACTGCCGAGCACCAGCGCCAACTGGCGCTTGGCATCAACCACGAGGACGGGGGGACAGTAGCCCTCCGTAAGGCTTTCGTAAGTCGACCAGGACAGCGGACTATGCGGGTGAGACGGCTGCGGCATGGTAGGCGTGTGAGACGCGGAAGGTGCCTTTGCCCAGGTCCGGGTCATGGCCATGCGCGTCTGCAGGGGAAGGTTTGTGAACTGGCCCTTCTGAAATACTTTCCAGCGCTCACCCACAGGGCGGCAGGCTGCGGATAGGTTTCCGACGGACTCGCTCGAACCCAGAACGAGAAAGCCCTCGTGCCGCAGTGCGAAAAGTAACCGTGTCAGCACCGACTGCTGGGGCTCGGGTTCGAGATAGATCAGCAGATTGCGGCAGGCGACCAAGTCGATGCGCGAGAAGGGCGGATCGACCAGGAGGTTATGAGATGCGAAGACCACCGATTGCCGCAGCGCTCGCGTCACCTGATACATCTCGCCGTCGTCGGTGAAAAACCACTGTAAACACTCGGGGTTCACATCGGTCGCAATGTGCTTCGGATAGCGGCCCATGGCAGCGTATTCCATGGCGCTCTTCGATACATCGGTGGCAAAAACTTTGATATCCGGGGGGGGCGTCAGGTGTCTAACGGCTTCATGCAAGAGGATGGCCAGCGAGTATGCTTCTTCCCCCGTGGAACAGCCGGCGGCCCAGACGCGCAGGCTGTTTGTGCTGGCCGCATGCGCCACGAGCTGTGGCATGATCTCATGTTCGAGAAAATTGAAGACCTCCGGGTCACGAAAGAATCGGGTCACGCCAATGAGCAAATCGTCGCATAGCTGCATCCTCTCCTGAGAAGAGTCATGCAGGATAGAGAGATAAGTCTTCAGGTCCGGTACGCTGGCGAGACTCATGCGCCGATACAGCCGCCGATAGACGGTCGTTCGCTTGTACTGTGTAAAATCGATCTCACACGCCTGCTGCAACAACTGGAAGACGGCCCTGACCTCTTCTTCTTGCTTTATTGACAGCTCATGCATCTCAGGACCCGCCTTCTCCGCCGGAGACGCGTCCGCCACGAGCTTGCACAGGGTTTGCGGCATCATATCGGGTGCACAGATGACGTCGATGTCCCCCGTCTGTATCGCACTCTGTGGCATGCCGTCGAACTGGGAGGTTTCTGGACTCTGCACCAACACTAGGCCCTCAGCTTCCTTAATGGCGCGGATGCCGATGGCGCCATCACTGCCAGTGCCGGATAGAATAATACCGATGGCGCGATCGGCATAGTCCTCAGCCAGAGACTGGAGGAACGTATTGATGGGCAAATGGATCCCACGTCTGGAGATGTGAGCCTGCTCGAGCCGCAGATAGCCGTGGCTCACCACCATATCCACCCCT
The DNA here is from genome assembly GCA_965178525.1 of uncultured bacterium. Lineage (GTDB taxonomy): Bacteria > Tectomicrobia > Entotheonellia > Entotheonellales > Entotheonellaceae > CBCXVS01. The sequence goes on from CBCXVS010000425.1 coordinate 3,423, forward strand.
GACGGAATGAGATAGATCGTGTCGGCGGTCATCGCCACGTGGTCTTCCACCCGCTCGATGGGCATGGCGGTATCCCGTTGCAGGATTTGATCCATCAGACTCTTATAATCGGGCGAGATGTGTTGCACGATGACAAAGGCCATGCCCGTATCCGTCGGCATGTTGCGAAAAAAGTCCCTCAGGGCCTCCACGCCGCCTGCTGACGCCCCGATACCCACAACGTAGGTGGGAGCCACAGCCGACATATTGTGTAGGGACCAATCCACAGGCTGTGGGGTCTGGGTTGGCGGTGCTTCGTCCATCATTTTCCTCCTCCACACCTCTGCGCCCTCAGGAAGTAAGTTCTCCCTCTCCGCATACCGTTCATGTTCCCTCTTGCAGATTGATGACCGCATACAGCCACGGCGTGATCACACGTCCGTCGGCACGGCGCGCCGCGGATGGGAACTCTGATATCTTGCGTAGAGCCCTAGGCAAGAGCCATGCCAGTTAGAAGACGGTTATTAGGTCTTGTGCCAGAATGAGTTAGAAGCCTGGCAGGTAAAACGCACGGTGTGCCTGCATAGATCGGTGTGCATACTGCCTCACAATCTGTGCAGGCAATTAACACATGAACAGCTTCGTCGACGTGCTCATATGTTATGATAAGGATATGAGCACGCGATGCACCGTCTGTGCCAATGTGGCAAGATCGAGGGGTTTGAGAATCCAGTCCAAAATACCCTGGGACAAGAATTGTTTCCCTTCCTCATGCAGCGGATAGCCGGTCATGATGACCACCCTGACATCCGGGTTCGCTTTTTTCAAAGCGTGAAACAACTTCACACCATCCATCTCCGGCATCACCATGTCCGTCAATACCAAGGCAATATCGTCCCCGAGCGTCAGATACATATCCAGCGCCTGTTGCCCGTTTTCGGCTGTTAGCACGTGGTAGCCCAGATGTTCCAGGAGCGCTTTGCTCCCTTCCCGCACGCCAAACTCATCCTCGACCATGAGGACCGTCTCACCCTGACCTAGGGGAATCTCATCGGGCGCCAGCAGATGCGGCGGCTCCTCATAAGCCTCCACGGCTGGCAGGTAGACCACGACCGTCGTGCCGGCACCTTCTCGGCTCTCGATGTGCACGTAGCCCTGGTGCTGCTTAACGATACCGTACACCTGCGCTAGGCCGAGTCCGGCTCCTTTCCCCGGCGCTTTGGTGGTAAAAAAGGGCTCGAAAAGACGGGGCCGAACGACCTCGGGAATACCTATGCCGGTATCC
>CBCXVS010000426.1:0-4660 GCA_965178525.1 uncultured bacterium
ATAGGTCCGCACACGGACCTGCATTTCCTTCAACTGGTTCAAACCACTTAAGTTAGGCGTCTTCAGGTCGCACACATAATCCCCATGTTTCTAAGGTTCGAATATGCGATGCTCCCAGTCTCGTGATGTCGTACCGTCACCATGCGCACCAGATATGGTTTAAGACGACACGTATTGAGGCCAAAATTACCCCTTGAAATTTTTCTGTACGAGCCGTTAGTTTTATTGTAGGCTAGTGAAAAGGATGACATGCTATAGGCAGTCTGACAAGGCGTATGCTAGCGCCGGCAGGGCCATTCGGTTCTCTACTTGTATGCGATACCCCTCTTTGCGAAAGGGGGGAGTTCAGACATCGGTTCGTGAGCAGAGATCGGATGGGGGTTAGGGACATCAGCCGAGCGGTTTTTTTTCCAGGCCTTCGGGATGAAAAAGCAAACAAATTTCATCTATACAGGCATCAGTCATATACATGGTGCTGACATCGTCCCTTTCAAGTTGAGACAAGCCGGGTGGTCTGGCGAGATTTAGGGTGACGTATAACCGTCTCAGGCCGCAAAAAACGAGGCTCCTAGCGTTCCAACGGGGGCTCTCAGGGAACTAAGGAAGAGGAGGGTATCGAGGATGCCAATACCTTGACTGATGTTGCTAGGGTTGAAAGGGGAATTGTGTGAGCATTGAGTACGCATTAATTGCACTCGTTTTGTTTAGCGGATGTTGCTGTTGTGCGTTTTTCGGCGCGGAAGCAATCCAAGCGATTCAAGATGTATACATCACGATTGATAAAGTTATCTCCGCCACCTTACAATAGATGATCGATCACGTAGCCATGACAGGAATATGGTTATGAATGCTGCAAATGCTTTCCATACAACGGGTACAGAAAGCTCGGATGCGTTGCTGAAGCGGCTGATTGCTTCCCAAGACGGCGTTCGGCCGGAAGACGTCACCATCCAATATGTACGGCAGCAACGGGCGAACAGACTCTACCCCCAAAGCCGATATGCTCCGGGCCTTGATCGGAGCCAATACGAGACTCCGAAAGTGCAGCTTCTGCTGCAAAATGATTACGAAACGATTAAGTGGACGACACGCCAAAGGCTGGCGGCCATGCACGCGCCGCTGGAACCGCGTGTCGGCTGGAGCCCTTGGGTCAAAGCGGTCATGGCCCGGTTCCAAGCAACCTGTGCTCAGGGGCATCCGAATCCGATCATCGATTTTTGCTTTTTCAAGGGCTATGTGATCCTGGGCTTTGCCATCTGTGCTGCAGTTGCGGCGATGTCGATATTGCGTGTCCCCTGGCTATTGGCGTTCATTTTTTTGGGGGTGCTAGGCGGTGTCCTGCACATACACCGAGATCAGGATGCTCAGAGAGAGCGAGAATACACAAACGATTTTTGTCTGCCTACCTGCGCTTACAAGACTTATTAAAGTCGAGCTGGGCGTATGTGTTGCTGCCGCCATACTTTCGTGCTCCAGCATCTTGTATTACCTCATATCCAAACCGCTTATTGTAGCTATTCCGCACCTAGGTTGGCCTATGCTCGCCATATGTATGAACTACCTATTAGTTTTCTTAGTGAGTTATGTGCAAACGATCATCGTTAGCAAGGCTCTGAAGGTTGCGGCAATTGAGCGAGCATTTATAAGTGTGATGCAGCGTATCAATCAACCTTGGCTAGAGACGCATACGGCTTCAATTCAGATCTTGGCACGACATTAGTATCGTTCCCGAAGAAGTCGAACTCAGCGGGTAATTTGTGTTGACCGGTACCAAATTGTATGACATCCTTTCAACTAAGGAATCGATACGGTCACCGCTATGATAGCCGCTGACAGGGCTTCCTTCTGCACAGGAACGATATGATGAGCGTGACGCCTGTGTCACATACTGTGACTACCGAAAGGGCGGACGAGCTGCTCAAACGGCTTATTGCATCCCAGGATGGTGTTCAGCCGGAAGAGGTCACGATCGCGTATATGCGGCAGCAGCGGGCGCAGACATTCTATCCCAATAGCCGGTATGCCCCTGGGCTCAATCGTAGTGAATACGATACTCCTACAATGCAGTTCCTCTCCCAGGAAGAGTTTGAGGCGATCAAGCGAGACGTGCGAGCGAAACTAGCGAAGTTGAAACAGCCCGTCTAATCTTCCTCAACCTACTTGCCCTGACGGCCTTTAGGTCATATGGGCCGATACATGCCCAGACGGGGAGAGGCGTGTCATGCCGATTAACTTGCCAAATGAAGACGTTCTGAAAGCCTTTCTCATTCTCACACGCGATCTTTTCCCTAGAGCCAATATGGTCATGTATTACTTTCTTGAAAGTAATTGTAATCGGGCCATTACCACCACGATGATTAACCTCTTAGAAATTATCGGCGATATCGTGGAACTCACCGAATCGCCGATCAATGATCGCCAGATGAGACAAGTGCTTGCTAATGGAAAACTGCGTTTTCATCGTAGCATTTTTGGGGCTTGTGACGAAGCATGGTACTTCATGGCTGATGATGTTTTCAGACTATTCGAACAGTATAAGACAAACGTACTTTCGTCACAGCATATTGCTTTTATATCTGCACCTAAAGAACAAGAATTACTAGCATTCTTCACAAAAAATGAAGTTCTTCATGAACAAGCAGTCCGAATGATTGAGATTGAAGATGAAGAAGTGCTGCGAAATTTGTCTGATGAGCAATGCGAAACCGCACTCAAAATGTATATTGAAGCCTTTCGGTAGCTCGTTGAAAAGAAAGCGGAATTAACATCATACTGTGACATGGCGCTGGACATCCGCGACAAAATCATGGAGAGTCGTCAAAAAAAGACGGTTCGGACCACAAGCATCATTGTGATCGCTGCCGGCCTTATATTGGTTGGAATTTTCGTTTTTATTGTGATGCTAACCCCTTAGGATCAAAAATTAAATAACATCTCCAGCAGGGGCACACCATACCCCTGCCGGGGGCATTTATTCCGTATTTGTTCCTTAGCCGGTAGCATCGTGACAAAGCTTGCACGTATGCACCACGTGCCGTCATCATCCTCACGATAAGCCTCAGTACAAAATGGTTTACCTATCGTTTCTCCAGAACATAATGAAGTTGATTTTGTCTGCGGACTTAGGTAGTTTTCTATGTCCTATGACGTCTTGGTGCACGATCATCGCGGCCAGCACGCTGGGTAAGCGTGTACAATATTTCTATTCTCCCGGTTGGCCCTATGCCTGCATGGGCAGCGGAGGACCTGATGATGGTGGCAACACCGATTTCTCTCACGATTCTGCGGCAAGGGCAGACACTGGCGATGGACGTGGCGGAAGGAGAGCCGTTGGTACAACGGGGCGAACTTCCGGTCGAGGCGCGTTTACTGGCCGACATCGGCGAGGAACTTGCGCGCATCACGGCACTGGCGAATACGCGGACCGCGCTCAGCGCCGCCGGGACACCCGCTCTCGCTCACCCGGAAGAGGGGACACTGCATGCGCTGCAGCGGTTGGGCCGGTTCATCTTTGCTCACCTCTTTCCCCCTTCGGTGCAACAACGTCTCATCAGTTCGCCTCCAACGGCTCTCTTCCTCCGCCTGCACGACCAACTGGTGCACGTGCCGTGGGAACTGGCCTTTGACGGGCAAGAGTTTTTGCTGACGCGCTTCCGCATCGGCCGCCAAGTGATTACCCATCATCGGCCGGCAGCGGATCATGCCACGCTGTCACCGCCGCCTGAGGTGCTAAAAATGCTGCTGGTGGCCGATCCCACCGATGAACTTCCCGCGGCCATGGCAGAAGCCGACTATCTATGCGACTTACTGGACACCTGTCCGAACCTGGAAGTATCGCTCCTGGCCGGGCGCCAATTGCGCAAGATCGACCTACTCCAGGCGCTCCCTGAGTATGATCTGGTGCACTATGCCGGGCAACGCCCGTTTTGACCCCAAGGAACCGAGCCGAAGTGGATGGGTCTTACAAGATGCCGTCCTCACGGCTGCGGAGATCAGCCGGGTCACGCATCCGCCTCTGCTGGTCTTTGCCAACGCCTACGAGTCGGGGGCGACGACGCCATGGCAGACGTCGGCGATCTATGATCAGCAAGCCTTCGGCATCGGCAGCGCCTTTTTGCTGGCTGGTACGCAAAATTATCTCGGCACCTTTTATGCGATCCATGATGCGCAGAGCGCGGAGTTTGCCGCCGAATTTTATCGCCATCTCCTGCAAGGCGCCTCGGTCGGAGACGCACTTGCCGCTGCCCGTCAGCAGATCCGACAACAGGGGGACATGCATGATTTGTTGTGGGCGAGTTATCTGCACTATGGCAACCCAACCTTCCGGGTATTGCCGCCGCCAGCGGACGCGCGAGCCGTACCTAACATGCCCCCCCCGCCGGCAGAACCGGCACCGATCGCAACGCCGCCAGCGGCGCAAGAGGTCTCCGATGACGATGTGCCGCATGAGCCGCCGCCCGGCTTTCTCCTCCGACACACTCTGCATGGCCATGAAAGCTGGATGGGGGGGATGGCGTGGTCTGCTGATGGCCAGACGCTTGCGTCCGCGGCGGGAGACCGCACGATACGGCTGTGGGACACCACAGCCCTCGTCAAAACCTCCTTGACACCAGTGCGGACCTAAACCGGCCTTCTTCCGCACGGTGCGCCTCGGCGCCGT
>CBCXVS010000427.1:0-4613 GCA_965178525.1 uncultured bacterium
TTTATTTCAACAAGTTGTCGCCGAATCACGGGAGGAACTTCGGTCTAGGTAGTGACAAAGATATCAGCCTTTAGAATACCCCCTGTATGATCGGACTCACAGGATGCATGTGACCGTCGTCACAGCAACCGGGCCGTGACTTGCATGCCTGACGTGTGCGTGGAAATGACGTACAATGAAATAAAGGATAACGAGCGGCGTGAGATGCAAGATCACACCGGCGAGATATTCGGAGGAGGGGGTGACGTGGCAGAAGCAACGCAGTTTCTCTACACGGTCCAACCGACACGGCCGGAGATGCTGACGGAAGGACCCACATCGGCGGAACAAGCCATCATCGCCCAGCATGTCGCCTATTTGCAGCAGTTGACCGAGCACGGCGTGGTGTTGGTCGCCGGCCGGACTCTGAATACGGACGCCAGTGCGTTTGGTATTGTCATTTTGCAAGCAGAGTCCGAAGCTATGGCACGCGATCTCATGCATCGCGACCCCGCGGTAGCGGGCGGTGTGATGCGGGCGGAACTCTATCCGTATCGGGTCGCGTTCATGGCCCAGACCCCGGTTTCGTGAGCAGTGGATGAACGGATGCGGACGAGATCTCACGCGAGCGTCATGCGGACAAGCTACTGGCTCGTGCTCATTTGGTGCAGTCTGATGCAGACGGCATGTGCTGCACAGACAAAGGGCTATTGGTCGTTTCAACATGCCCAACGGCCGGTAAAAGCCGTTGCCATCGGCGACTCCATCATGGCCTTTCCGTTCGGCAGCTATACGGCTTTTTTGCAAGCTGCCTGTCCGAATCTCGAAGTGGTGAACCGGGCCAAGACCTCCCTGGGCGCCGTCAAACTCCACACCTGGTTTGTCGAGCAAGTCGTGCGCAATCCGCGCTTGCGCCGCAGCCAGGAGCAAGACATCTGGTTGCTCTATCAGGGCGGTCTCAATGGGGTCGAGGCGCCGGAACTCACCAATGAGTATATCCGCAGAACGTTTGTCGCCGCGCACCAAGCCGGCCTCAACGTCCTCGGCGTTAGCCTGCTGCCTTGGGGCTCTGACAAAGATCGGCGCTGGCGCGGGGTGCGTGGACTCAGAATGTGGCAGAAGACGCGGCTCGTCGTTGATTTCGTCATGGGACGTCTGGCGCCGAAACAAGCGCTCGGGTCGTACGCCAAGCGGCATGCATCCGTATGGCAGGCGGAGGAGCAAGCGGATATCGCCGTCGATGTCTACGATTCCCCCATACGCGATCATGAAGCGCCACTCCGGAAGGCGCCGCGGATGCATGCGGCAATTCGCCGGGCGGCCTGGCTGCGGCCACACCTGCGGGCCTTGCCGCCGGAAGAAAAAACACGACGCATCGCGGCGTACGTGCAGCAATCCTTGGAAATCCCTCGTTGGTACATCAAACGCCATTTAAGAGCCATCGATCATTTTCATCTCAACCGGGAGGGGCACCGCATCGTGGCGCAGCTGATCTGTGAGCAAGCGCCACCCACATGGGGATGTGAGTGCCAGGCGATGCGGCAGATGACCTGGAGCAAGAAACGGGGCCGGCTTACTCCGGTCGTTCGCAAAAAACCGGAATCCTGAGCCACGCCGCGATGGCGCGGCTTATGGCCTCATGAGCTGCGTGACATGGAGCTGCTCCCGCAGCTTGAGAACGTGTTGCGCGATGAGCCGCGCGCCCGTCCAGTTAAAATGAATCCCGTCTTTAGCCCGGATCCGCTTTTTCCGGCCATTCATGATGAGATAGGTGGTATAAGTATCCGTTCCCCCCTTTCCGACAATCGGACTCGTCGGCACAAATGTTGCGCACGCCCGTTGTTCGGCCACGGCTTTGAACAGGGCATTCATCCTGCGCACCCGTGTGCAGCCACGCTTTCCGCATGGGAGGGATCTCGAGCCAGTAGACGTGACGCTTCTCCTGATACAACACGTCCAGCATATGGTGAATGAGATGCGTATAGGCCGCATCCCATGCCTTCTGCTTCCACCGGACCATTTTGCCGTTGAGGCGAATGGAGAAGAAATCATTGGTGCCAAAATGCACGATGATATCATCCACGTCTTCCTTGGCGAATAGGGCACGGGCCGCTTTGGGCCAGTCGTAACGCTTTGGCCGCGTCAGGCCTGAAGACACTTTCGAGTGGATAACCGGCACCGGCGCATCGGGGTATTGCTTCAGCGCCTTTTTGACCATGGGCGCAATACCACCCATAATCGAATCGCCCAGTAGCATGATGCGGCGACGCTTCACGTCCTTCTTGGGTGATGGCGGCTGGGGTGGCTCGGATGGCTCGGGCAGGCGGCTTACGGTTGCTATCGGTTTTGGCTTGACCGCGGGTTGGGGCAGCGCCACTTTGGGTTCCCGGAGCTGATCCCGACCGGCCGTTGCCAACCGTAAGGGGGGTACGGTCGGGTGCAGCTGGCTGCGACGGCTGAACTCGGCCGCAATCGTTTTTCGGATCTCAGCGACAAGCTGGGTTTGCAGTTCCTCTTTGAGCTGCGCCCGTAATGCGGCAATGTCCACGAGCGGCTCCGGCGGCATGGGCGGCTCCGGGTCGTCTGTCACCTCAGCGCTCCGTTCATCTGCGGCCACGCCCTGTTCGATCTCCAAACCAGCCGCGCCGCGAAACGTCTTCGCCACAACTTGTCTTGGCCGGGTTAGCGCGACGCGATTCGCAAAGGTATGGAAAGCGCCGGTCACCGCCATCACCCGGTCACGCACAGCCCCGAGAGGCAGGGACTCAGCCCACTTATGCAGTCCTTCAGTATCAAAAGCCAACACCACCAGATAGCCGGCTAACATGATGACGGCTACCTGTGTCAGGGTGTAGGATTTGGCGTGCTGGAATGGTTCGTCATCCCGCATGATCTGCCTCCTACATCAATTCATTCTAGAAGCGGAAATAGATAAACGGCGCAATGCCCTCGGGTCCAGCGGCGGCAATGGCCACCGTCAAGGCCCCGGCCAATGCCCCTTGTAGCGGCACCGGGAGACGTCCGATAACCCCTTCCCAACGCAGCGCGCTTTCTTCTGGAACAAAATGACTACACATACTGCCCACAATGAGAAAAAACGTCAGTCCGGTCAGCTGCGTGATGGGGAGATGGGTGTTGCCGAAAGCCTGGAGATATTCCAGGGCGCCCGCCAACGAATCGGAGGCGAAAAAAATCCATGTGAAACAGACAAAGTGAAAAACGGCAAGGGTGGCGACACCTCGTGTGCACGGCCCACGGGCAAACTTGCCCACCGTCTCTCCCACATATCTCTCAAGCGCCAGATAACCGCCGTGTAAGGCGCCCCACATGACAAAATTCCAGGCGGCGCCGTGCCAGAGTCCGCCAAGCAGCATGGTGAGCAGCAGATTGCGGTAGGTTTTCGCCCGGCCGTAGCGTGAGCCCCCTAAGGGAATGTAGAGATAATCCCGCAACCAGGACGACAACGAGATATGCCACCGGCGCCAAAAGTCCCGCAGGGACTGCGCCCGGTAAGGCTGATTGAAGTTACGCGCAAAGCGAAACCCGAGCAGGGCCGCGACACCGATGGCGATATCCGTATAGGCACTGAAGTCGCAATAAATTTGCACCGCATAGCCATACACACCAAAGAGCACGTCGATAGAGGAAAAACTCGCCGGGTCTTCGAAGACCGGCGCCACCAATTCCTGCGCTAAGTAGTGCGCAATAATGACTTTTTTGAACAACCCGCCCATGATCAGGATCAGGGCGTAGCCGGCTGCCAGGTGATGCGCCGGCACGGGGCCTTGGAGCTGGGGAAAGAACCGCGCCGCACGCACAATCGGGCCGGCGACCAGTTGGGGGAAAAACGAAATGTAGAGCAGAACATCGACCAGCGAGGTGCTCGGCTCAATTTCGCGGCGATAGACATCGACCACGTAACTAATCCCCTGGAACGTAAAAAATGAGATGCCGACGGGGAGCACAACTTCAAGAATCGGAATATCGCGTGCAAAGCCAAGACTGCTGAGCAGATTGGCCAAGTTGGCCATGAAAAACCCGTAGTACTTAAAAAATCCGAGAATGCCGAGATTGAAGATGATGGCGACGGCGACGAGGCATTTGCGAGCTCTGCGGCTCCTATACCGCGCGAGTCCGAGCCCAACGAGATAGTTCCCCACGGAACAATTCAGCAGCAAGAGACAAAATCGCACGTCCCAGTAGCCATAAAAGAAATAGCTCGCCAGCACCAAAAACCATTTTCGCATCGCGGCCTGATGACGCATGGCCCAGCTGGCCCAGAACACCACGAAGAAAAAGATGGCAAATTCCAATGTGGGAAACAGCATACATCTCTCCCTTGGACCCGCCGTGGTCACGTCGGGTTTCCGAGGGTTCTAGCGCGAGCATACAGCATCATGGCCGATGAGCGACAGCAGTGCACGCGTCGACCGCGGTTAAATACAGCCTACCAAAGTATGACGATTATGGATTTTGCGACGAGTCTAACACACCTTTGATCGGAGGAACATAAGAAGAATATGGAGAATTCATCGTTTTTTCATACGGGTTGCCTCTCTAGTCCGAAGTTCCCCTGGCAGAATAGGCGGAGGGTTAAGTAGATCAACAGGTTGGCCCAATTCAAACGTCCATTT
>CBCXVS010000428.1:0-4588 GCA_965178525.1 uncultured bacterium
CGCGGACAGAGTTCTAGGAATGATCTTGCTTGGGACAACCAGTGGTTACTTCAAAGTGTTCCCCACGGGTGTGGGGGATGAACCTGCTGAACCGTCACCCTCATTCATACCGCTTGATAAATGACAGGACGATACCGAGGCTCCGGAATGGGTTTTCCGCTAGCACGAGCGGCCTCCAGCCATACCTGTTTTCCCTGTTTCTGAGCCCTTGATGGGATCAAGGTTGACATCGATGACCATTCCCCGCCTTAATCGGCTCATGTCGGCCACGCCGACAACGCCGCATCTGTCCATTCCTGCGTTTCATCATCTTCTTTATAGACATCGGCGTACAGATCAGCCGATTCGCACAAACGTTGCTGGGCTAATTCTGTGTACAAGCGGTCGAGAGCCGTACGCACAACTTCCCTTTTATCTTTAAATCCATACCGCTTGCATTGTTCGAGAAATTAGATGTGCGATTCTTCGAGGCTGAATTTGGCTTGAATCATAACGACCTCCCCAAAAATGTCTCCTTATCAACCGGACAGCTCGTCAACTCAAGAAGGGAGACTGCTCATGACCCCACTGCGTCAACAAATGATTGCCGCGCTTCAACTCAGTGGCAAGAGCCAACGGACTCAGGAAGCTTATATCCGTGAGGTCCGCCCGCCGGCTCGCAGCCGGGCGGCTAGGCACGCCGGGCGGGCTGGGGCACGAGCTGACCCGTCACATATTTATGCAGCACACTGCTGATCAAGGTGTGATAGGGCAGTCCTTCCTTCGCCGCACACTGTTTGAGGGCTTGCAGGTCCGGCTTCGTGAGACGGATGGTAATCCGCTCCGATTTGGTCAGGGCATGCCGGGCGGCTGCTTCCAGCTCAGCCTTATCCGGGATGGGACCCGGTGTCGGCGCCAACTCCCCCGCCTCGATCGCCTGCAACAGGTCGCGCTCGTAGTCGTCGAAGGTCGGTTCGACTTCGGCTTGCTGATCGCGTGGCTCCATAGGCACGGATGGTTCGGTCATGGGGTCTACCTCCGTAAATAGTCCCGGGTGGCTTTCCGGCTCGGAAAGAGGGTGATGAGTTTATACCCCTCCCCCGTCACAACACAGGGCACGACGTACGCGTCATCGTTGATGGCCACAATCAGCACGCGCTGGTGCGGGTACCGGTCGCGGTTCGGGTGCGGTTGGTTGGCCACCAGACCGCCGGCCTCAATTGCCGCCACGATCTCCTCAAAGCCGATCCCTCGGTCGCGTTGGACTACCGCGTTTTTGTCGGGATTCCATGTGATGTCCATTCTCTCACTATAGTGTCATGATCATATATTGGCAATACAAATAATGGTCATCCTGTAGTCTATTCCCTATGCTGTTTCCCTGTCCACACCACATCGCGCTCACTTGCCCCCAAAGAGGGCTTATTATACCCTGAGCATACGTGTTCTCTCGGTTCTGGATGAATCAAAGGAGGCTTCGTGAGCACCCGTTATTTCGGTACATCGGTCAGCCGGCGCGAAGATCCGCGTTTACTCCGTGGCCATGCCCGGTACGTTGACGACATCAAGCTCCCAGGGCTTCTCCACGCCCACTTCGTCCGCAGCCTGCATGCGCATGCCCGCCTTGTGGCGGTGCGCGTGGAAGCCGCACGGGCGCAGCCCGGCGTCGCCGAGGTCTTTCGCTTCGCGGATCTGGCCGACTGGCTGAAGCCGATGCCGACGATCGGCGCCCCGCCCCCGGCGCTCGAGGCCCGCATCGACTTCAGCGCCTACGCCACGCCGCAGTATCCGCTCGCGCATGACCGCGTGCGCTACGTCGGTGAGCCCATCGCGGTCGTCGTCGCCCGGAGCCGCGCCGAGGCTGAGGATGCTGCAGAGTTCATCGAGATGGATTACGAGCCGCTCCCCGCGGTGGTCGATACGGACGCGGCGTTGGCTCCGGGCGCGCCGCGGCTCTTTCCGGATGTGGCTGATAATGTCGCCTTGCGCTTTACCCATGCCATCGGCGACACGGAAGCCGCCTTGCAGGCCGCCGATGTGGTGGTCCGAGAGCGCTTTCGCGTGCACCGCTACACGGGAACGCCGTTGGAGTGCCGGGGCATGGTGGTCGAGCCGCATCCGGTTGAACCGCGTCTGACGATGTGGGATGCCACCCAGTTTCCGCATGTTGTGCAAAAGGCGCTGATTGAGGTCCTGGGGTGGCCGGCGCATCGGATTCGCGTGGTGGCTCCGGATGTCGGCGGCGGGTTTGGGGTGAAAGCCATGGTGTACCCGGAGGAAATGCTCGTGCCGCTGGTGGCGGTGCAGTTGGGCAAACCCGTGAAGTGGATCGAGGATCGGCGCGAACATCTGTTGGCGGCCATCCAGTCGCGCGAACAGGTGCACGACATCGACATCGCCGCCATGCACGACGGCCGTATCGTGGCGGTGCGGGATCGGTTTCGGGTTGACATGGGCGCGTACAATGCCTGTGGCATTATCCAGCCCTACAATACCGTAGCCCATATGATGGGTCTGTTTCGTATCCGTCACTTTGCGGTCGAGGCGCAGGTCGTGCTGACGAACAAGATGCTCCACGCCCCCTATCGTGGCGCCGGGCGCCCCGCCGCGGTCTTTGCCATGGATCGGGCCGTGGACCGGCTGGCCCAGGCCCTCGATCTCGATCCCGCCGAACTCCGGCGGCGCAACTTCATCCAGGCTGAAGAGATGCCGTCAGGCTGAAGAGATGCCGTATGATACCGGACTGCTCTATCGCGATGGGCAACCGCTGATCTACGACTCCGGGAATTTCCCCGAAGCCCTGGAAAAAGCGCTCCAGACCATCGACTATGACGCCTTCCGGCGGGAGCAGCAGAGGCTACAAGCCCAGGGCGTCCATCGCGGCATGGGCATCTCCTCCTACATCGAGGGGACCGGTGTGGGGCCGTACGAGAGCGCCAAGGTTGTCGTCGATGCCTCCGGCGGCGTGATGGTCGCCACGGGCGCCTGCTCGCAGGGGCAGGGGCACGAGACCACGTTCGCACAGATTGCCGCCGATGCCATCGGCGTGCCCGTCGCCTGGGTTACCGTGATCAACGCGGATACCGCGGTGATCCCCATGGGAGAGGGCATGCTGGCCAGCCGCAGCGCCGTGGTGGCCGGGAGCGCCGTGCATGAGGCGGCAGGCCGCGTGCGTGACCAGCTAGCGCAAGCCGCGGCAGCGCTCATGGAGGCAGCCTCGGATGATATTGACATCGAGGATGGCCAAGTCCTGGTGCGCGGCGTGCCGCAGTCTGCCGTGTCGCTTGCCCGTGTGGTGCAATCCGCCTTGCCGACGTATGCCGGCCCGAGCGCCGTGGCGGCGGATTTTGAGGCGACGGTTTATCGTCACGTCCCGACCGTGACGTATGCCAGCGCCGTGCATGTGGTGCTGGTTGAGGTTGACGTCGAGACCGGCGTGGTTCAGCTCCTGCATTACGTGGTGGCCCATGATTGTGGCCGGGTCATCAACCCCATGATCGTCGACGGACAAATTCGCGGCGGCGTGGCGCAGGGGATTGGCGGTGGGCTGCATGAAGAGCTGATCTACGATGCCTCCGGCCAACTGCTCAGTGGCACGTTGATGGATTATCTCTTGCCCACCAGCACGGATGTTCCCCCCATCGACATCGTCCACCTCGACTATCCCTCGCCACGCAATCCGCTTGGGGTCAAAGGCGTGGGCGAAGGCGGGGCGATCTCCGCGCCAGCCGCCATTGCCAACGCGGTCGAGGACGCCCTGCGCCCCTTTGGCGTGTGTGTCCGTACCGCCCCCTTGTCCCCCGACCGGGTGCTGAGCCTGATCAAGCACGGACAGACATCGTGAATGTGAAAGGAGGGTCACATGAAATTTGGTCTAACCTTGCCGTCGTTTACCTGGCCGGGGCTGGATTACGCCATGACCCGCCGCATGACCAAAGACATGGCCAGGCGGGCGGAGGAATTGGGGTTCGATTCCCTCACGGTGTGGGATCATCTGCTCAGTGCACCCGGCCTCTACGGCGGTTCCTGGTTGGACCCACTCATGGTGTTGAGTGGCGCCGCCGGCGTCACCGAGACGATTGCCCTGGGAACGCATATTCTGGTCGTGCCCATCCGGCATCCGGTACGACTCGCAAAAGAGCTGGCAACCCTGGATTACCTGTCGGAAGGGCGCTTCTTTTTCGGTGTGGGACCCGGCTGGAACGAACCGGAATTTACCTCCATGGGCACCTCGCTGCGCCATCGCGGCCGCCGTACGGATGAGATCCTCGACGCCTTGAAGCTGTTGCTGACTCAGGACCATGTCTCCTTTCAGGGGGACTTTTTCCAGCTCGACAACGTGACGATCGAGCCGCGGCCGGAAAAATACTTGACGATCTGGGTCGCTGGCGGCTCCCGCATCCCGGATGCACTCTCTCCGGATCGGCCGTACATGGTCCAAACCGTGCTGAACCGCATCGCCAAACACGCCGACGTCTTTACCTGCCGTGCATCCGGCAAACCCGAGTGGGTGGCGCGCGATTTCGAGACCGTGAGGGAACACTTGCGCTCGGTCGGTCGGGACCCGGCGACGCTGGGACTGTCCCACGTGCAGGCGGGTTACGTGGTG
>CBCXVS010000429.1:0-4585 GCA_965178525.1 uncultured bacterium
TGAGGCGAGCCCGCAAGGGTCGCGTGCGGCCTGGATGAAGGATGTGCAAGCCTGGGCTCGTGCCCGCTGGGGCAGATAGAAGACGTCTTTACTCCTCCTCATCCAACCAATTTCTTCATCCAACGGTCTGCCCATCACCAGGAGTTCCTGGCCGTCTTCCATACGGACGCGTCGGCCGACACGCTCTTCAAAAAGCCGAATAGATTCCGCGGTCTTTCCCATGTGGCTGAGCGCATCGAAATCCTCGGCGGTGAACGGCGGCGTGTCCGGGGTGTCGGGGAGTGTCAGGATGTGATCGATGAACAGGCGGCGGTTGATGATCAAGTCGCGTGGCAGAGGGATGCTCTCACGCCGGTTGACCGCAAGATATTCTAAAAGTTCCTTTTTGGCTTCCGCATCGCTGATGCGCTGCTGCGGCATATTCCGATCGGCCCAAATATGTAAAAGTCAACGCGTTTTGTTAAGCTTCGGGCGGGAGTTGACAGGCCAGACGGGTCTTGCTACCGTGCGGTCTGCTTAGCGTTGTGCAGCAAAGTCAACGGGGAGGAGAGAGCCCATGAGCGATGTGCCCAAAACAAGCCGCGCCGCGTGCGTTGTGGCCTATAAGGAACCGCTCGAACTCCGGGATGTGCCGATTCCAGACGAGATCGAGCCGGGCGCGATGTTGGTGAAGACCGAAGTGGCGTCGATCTGTGGTTCGGATGTGCATCTGTGGCAAGGTGAACTCGGTATCTCGTCTCGTATTCCGCTTCCCGTGATTTTGGGGCATGAAATGATGGGCCGTGTGGTGCGCTTGGGGTCTGGCGTGCGCACCGACACGGCCGGACAGCCGTTGCAGGAGGGCGACCGCATCGTCTGGACGCATGCGTCGTGCGGCGAATGCTACATGTGTACGGTGACGCACCAGGCGACGCTGTGTCCGAATCGGCGCATGTACATGTTTACCAATTGCGAGCAGCCACCCTATCTGCTGGGCGGATTTTCGGAATATTGTTACGTGCTGCCCACTTCCGGCCGCATCAAGATCCCGGATGGGGTGTCCAGCGAGCTGGCCTCGGCGGCCAGTTGTGCGCTGCGCACGGTCGTGCATGCGTTCGACCGCCTGGGGCGTATCGAGAATCGGGAGACCGTGGTGGTGCAAGGCGCGGGGCCGCTCGGGCTGTATGCGGCGGCGATGGCCCTGCAGGCCGGGGCGCATCAGGTCGTCGTTATTGGGGCGCCGGAAGCGCGGCTGGCCGTGGCGCGGAACTGGGGCGCGTCGCATACCATTGATATTGAGGAGGTGCCGGATGCGCGTGAGCGGCGGCGTATGGTGCGTGAGCTGACGGCGCGGCGTGGCGCTGATATTGTCATCGAGGTGTCGGGGGGTGCCACGGCCTTTCCCGAGGGAATTGATTTGGTACGGCGAGGCGGTCGTTATGTCGTCGTGGGCCAGGTGGGGAAGCATGACGTGACCGTGGCCCCCCGGCTCATCGTTGAAAAGCAGATGACGGTGCTCGGCGTGATGTCCGGCGATACGGAGCACTACTACAAAGCGCTGCAATTTTTGCATGATAATCGCGATCGTTTTAGCTTTGCGGACATGCTGTCGAACCGTTACGCGCTGGAGCAGATCAACGACGCCATGGAGGCGATGCGCGCCTTTCGCGAGGTGAAGCCGGTCGTGCAAATCGCCTGAGGGCACGGTGAAAGACCTGCAGCAAGAGGGCCTATCGCAATGATTAACGTCATGGAACTCAAACCGGGCGACACCATTCATCTTCCCGGCGATATCACGGCTGAAGTGGTGTCGAATCCGCGTGATGGCATTTGGATACAGGCGCGCTATGTGAGCGTGCCGGAAAATCCATCGCAAGAGGGCACGGAAGAGATGATTTTTGCGGAGGATCTTGTCGATCTGGCATAGCGCACGACATCCCCCCTGGCCCCCCTTCGTAAAGGGGGGAAAGAAGACAGAGGGGAAGCGGGGGGTTAGAAAAAAATCGTTAGATTCTTGGCCAGCAGGACGTTTTGATCCAGGAGGATTTTGCGGCGGGCGATCTTCCACTGGCCGTCGACTTTGCGTAGGGTGTCCTCGCGTTTGCCGACGAAGATATCCGTTTCGTCCTGTTGGCGATTGCGATAGATGAGGAAGCGGCTGTGCACGTGGACTTCCTCGGGGGTAGCGTGCGTGATGCGGACATTCGAGACCATGTGCCGGACGCGCGACAACGGCTCTTCAGCCCAGTGCACGCCCGTGAGGATCTGCTTCACGCGCTGCGTTAGCGTCTCTTTCCCTTCGTCGAACCAGCTCATATCGTATTGTTCGCGGGTGTTCTCATGCTCTTGGTCGTCAAATTTGACGTTGCGCCGCATCGGCATCCAGTAGCGAATGTCCTCGGTGAGCCGATCGAGCCACGCCTCGAATTGGCGCTCATCGAGCAGATCCGCTTCATCGTAGAGAAATTCCTCGATTTCCCGGGTGAGTAAAACGTATTCGAGGGTCAGTGCGCCTGCTTGGGTGTGCTCAACCGCCATGATGAAGTGCCTCGTTCTTTTCCGGAGTGTTAGGCCTTTGCTGCGTGCGCGGGGACGAGTTCCTCCCAGGTTTTCCCAGCCATCAATTCCGCCCAGCGCTGATAAAATCCCCGCTGGTTTTGCTCGCTGATGCCTTCGCTGACGAGACCTAGCATGTCGTCCCGGGTATGCTCAAAACCCATGCCCATTTGATAGTTGTAGGGATAACGCCGGGCGATGACGCCTTTGCTGGCTTCGGAGGCGTAGTTCCAGTTTTCCATATCATCTTGTTCCGTCAGGCCGCCCGGGCCGGAGTAGCGCATGTAGTAGTGGCGCAGGACGTCCTTCACCTCCTGGGGTGCGTCTTGATCGACCAAGAACTAGCGCCAGGCTTCCGTTTGCATGGCGCCGCGCGGGTGCCAGACAGCGATCGACCGCGGCTGGCGGGACAGAAACGACATGTTCGGAAACGTCGTGCCGACGCGGCCCAGGCGCCGGGCTTCCTGGCCCAGGCGCTTTTGCCGCTCTTCGTAGCAATATTTGAAATATGCCTCCACAATCGGCGTGTTGCGATACGTTGGGATGTAGGGAAAGTCGTCCTGCTGCAGAAAAACCATGGCGGCGTGCCCCCCCTCCGGGATCGACAGGTTGAGGGAGGTGGTGGCATCGCGCTCCCAATCCCGGCGGCCCTGTCCGCTGGGGCCGATGCCAACGAGATCCACCGAGCGATGGCTGATATTGTGATAGCCATCGCCGGCAAAATTTTCCGCCGCAAACTTCCAGTTGCAGGGCATGTGCCACTTCTGAATACCGCCCAGCACCTCGGCGCCACTGTCGCGGCCATCGCGGCAATCGAGCAGGATATCCAGGTAGGGCCGCAGGTTCCCAAGATAGGTCAGCAAGGGCGGCGCACCGGCATCCCACGTGGCCCAGACCGTCCCCTTGTAAGTGGCCATCTGCGCCACCTCGATCAAGTCCCACTATGATCGGTCGAGTGTTTCGCGGTACGCCGCCCGGTAATGGGGGACGCCCACGAGCTTGCCGTCGCAGGCAAACCTCCAGCCATGGTAGGGACAGGTAAAGACGGGTGTATTGCCTTCGTCATAGCGGCAGACTTTCATGCCCCGATGCGTGCAGGTATTCAAAAAGACGTGAATGTTCTGCTGATAATCACGGGTGAGAATGACGGATTCTTCGCCCATATACGACGTAAAATAATCGCCCGGATTGGGAATCTGACTTTCATGCCCGATGAAGAGCCATGCGCGTGTGAATACCTGTTCCTGTTCTTGCCGATAAATGGCGTCATTAACAAAAATTTCCCGGCTCACAAGGCCGTTTTCCATGTCAACCCATGGGGCCGAACCGTTCGGATGGGGATCCCTAACCATACCTGCACATCCTCTTCGTGGTAACATCGTCATCCGTAACCGACCAAGACTGTATCCTAATATATCGATGCCAAACGTGTAAAGCGCACAGTGCGATGAACTCCCTCTTGCACCGCGATGCCGAAACCCCCATTGCACCGCGACATGACCCCGAGAGCCGAACGTCAAGCTGAGAGCTGAGAGCTGAGAGCTGAGAGCTGAGAGCTTTTTTAATAATCCTTGACTCTGATGCCTAAGATGAGTACGATGCGTGGTACGTATAGCTACCATGTCCGACACGTCACAAAAATGATTGCAGTGTCTATCCCACGGCGTCTGCCGCAGCGGAATCGATTTTTGGTTTGAAAGAGAGGGCAATATGGCGACAGCAAGCACAGACCTGTCCGAAGTGAAAATTGCCGCCCGCGAGTCCGGTTATAGTTTGAGCTGGCTGGATCAATTGGAAGCGCGCCTGGATGCGCCCATGCCTGAGATGGATGAGAAGGCGGATGGGTTGCCAGAATTGTCCGACAACCTCACCGGACGTCTACACGGGGCCATTCCACGCCCGGACATCCCCCAGATCGGCGCCTACGCGTTCCGTACCAAACAGGAGGTGTGGGGATATAACTTGCTGAAACTCTATAGAGTTGTTCCTCAATAGCATAAGATCAGGTTCCCTAGCCCAGCCCAGATGCCCACCGAATCATCCTCAAAGT
>CBCXVS010000430.1:0-4532 GCA_965178525.1 uncultured bacterium
GGACTTTTGAATTGGGCCAACCTGTTGATCTACTTAACCCTCCGCCTATTCTGCCAGGGGAACTTCGGCCTAAAGATGAAAAACGGATCCGCGAAGGACGCCAAGGAACACGAAGGAAAATGCATATTTTGTAGGAGGAGGGTGAACCTGTGATACTTACGATGACGTGCTCCGTATCGCTGGAGCAGGACGGCCAGCTGTTGCTGGTACAGGAGGCAACACCTGCGATCTACGGCAAGTGGAATCAACCTGCCGGCCATTTGGAACCGGGAGAAACCCTGTTCGACTGCGCCATACGCGAGGCGCGGGAAGAGTCGGGCTACGTCGTGGAATTGACCGGCTTACAGGGCATCTATACCCATACGAGCGAGCGGGAGCAGGACATCAACTTTTGCTTTCGCGCCCGCCCATGCGGCGAACCCGGCCCCATCGATCCCGACGAAATCATGGCGACGCGGTGGTTTACGAAAGAAGAATTGCGGCAGTTTCCCACTGCGCACCTGCGCCACGCCTTGGCGCAGCAACGCATCCACGATTGGTTGGCGGCGAAAGAGGCACCCCTAGAGCTGATTGCCCCGCGGTGGGAGTAGCCGGCGACCGGCAGCAAGGATACAAGCAGCTACGAACGGCTTGCCGCAGGCTGGCGCCGCGCCTGGGCCGTACGGCCCGTCCCGCCGCTGAGCATAATCACGAACGGAATGCTGAGCACAAACAGCATGCCCATGAGCCAAAACACGTCGTTGTAGGCCATCATGGCCGCATGCCGATTCACCGTGCCATCCAGGAGCTTGAGGGCGCTATCCTCGGCCATGCCGGGGGCGAGCCCACTGCCCGCGGCGAGACGGCCGGTGAGGCCATCCAGGGCCTGCGTGGTGCCGACATCGTACGGGGTCACGTGATCGACGAGCCGGGCGCGATGGAAGGCCGCGCGGTGCTCCACTTGGCTGGCGACAAAGGCATATCCCATATTGCCTCCGATGCGTCGCCCCAGCGTAAATAAACTCGAGGCGGCCGTCAGCAGGGGCAGCGGTACGGTGCGCATCACAATGGCGGACATGGGGCCGAACATGAACGACATGCCCGCTCCGGTCAGCAGAAAACCGGGCAGCATCTGCCGCAGGCCGACATCCAACGTAAATCCCGCCATGTCCAAATATCCCAGCATCATCAGGACGATCCCGAAGCCCACCAGCAGGCGGCTATCGATGATGTTATAGAGCCGTCCGATAATCGGAGTCACGACCAGCATAATCAAGGTCCGAGGCAATTGCAGGATCCCCGAATCCATGACGGAATAGCCCTGCAGCCGTTGCAGAAACAAGGGCAAGATGAACACGCTGCCAAACAACGTAATGCCAAAGAGCAATCCCAAACACGTTCCCGCCGTAAACGGCACATTTTTGAGCAGGCGGAAGTGGATGACCGGTTCCTCGACATATAGCTCCCACACGACGAGGGCCGTCAGCGTGACCAGGGCCACCAGAGCCGTACCCACAATGAAAGAGGACTCAAACCAATCCTCGCGCTCCCCGCGTTCTAAAAACAGTTGCAATGCCGTCAGCCCCACCGCTAACAACACAATGCCCACGACATCGATCCGCGCCAAGGTGCGTTGTTGCATATGGGGCGGATCCGAGAGAACGGCGATCGACATCAGGATGCCGCAGAGTCCAAGGGGGAGGTTAATATAAAAGATCCAAGGCCAACCATACTCGTCGGTTAACCATCCGCCCAGAACCGGGCCGACGGCCGGGGCAATGGTGATCCCCATAGAGTACACCGCCATAGCCATGCCTCGCTCTTCCTCGGGGAAAGTTTCCAACATGATCGCCTGTGACACGGGAATGAGCCCGCCGCCGCCAATGCCTTGCAGAATGCGGGCCAGGATCATCATTTCAAGCGAGCGCGCCAGGCCGCAGAGAATCGACGCCGCGGTAAAGAGCACAAAGGACAAGATGAAAAAGCGCTTGCGTCCGAGGAGGGTGCTGAACCACGCCGCCATGGTGACGAGAATAATTTCGCTGATGCTATAGGAAACGGCCACCCAGGTGATCGCATCGAGCGAGACGCCAAACGTGCTGAGCATTTGCGGCATGGCCACGTTGACGATGCTGATATCCATGACCGACACGAACGAGCCCAGGCACACCGTACTCGCAATCACCCATTTGCCGGCTGGAGCGCGTGTCACCGCGGCAGCATGCTGCATATGTCCCCTCCTTTATGGCGACAAGAACCTGTGGCGTCATTTAGAGCCCAGGCGGCGTGCCATCGCGCTCTTGCGCACGAGCTATACACCGGGCAGTCGGAGGGAATCCGGCGTGTCAAGGCAGGAGAGCCCTGGTCTCGCACCAGGGCTCGATTGGGCTACAGCCGGAGCCTACAGCTAAATGCCCGAACCCAACGATTGAACCATCTTTCCTCCGGAAAAACGATCTCGCTAATTATATCCGGGCATTTAATGACTGTGACCATGTTCCGCGGTCTCCGGAAGCCAGCCGCCAGCCTCCGCCTGATCTAACGTGGCGAGGATCGTCTGCGCCAGCTCGCGCGCCGCTTCCGGCGTCAGCTCCACCGCCACCCGAGCGCCCGGCCCTTGGGCTTCGTTGACAAAGTCAAGATTCAGCGCATGCTCCAGCCGTACATGGAACGGATGGTCATACGAGACATTGACTTCGGCCAAGTCAAACCATCCCTGCCCCGCTTTACCGCTGCCGGTAATCTTGGATTGGTGAACAATCATCGTACACATTGCCGTGCTCCTTTCCGTGCGCTTGCCACAGGCGGCGGGACTTCCGCCTAGGCGCTGAGATGCTTTTCGAGGAACGTGAAGATTTTCTGCCAGCCGTCCACCGCCTGCTCCTGCCGATAGGCGGGCCGGTCATAGTAGAAAAAGCCGTGGCCGGCGCCCGGGTACATGTGGAATTCGTACTCCTTGCCGTGCTTCTTCAGCTCCTCCTCATGCTGCGCCACCTGCGCTGGCGTTGGAGCTTGATCGTCCTCGCCAAAGAGACCGAGGAGCGGGCACGAGAGGTCCGCCGTCATGTCAATAGGCGGCACGGGCTGATTCGCGGGACGATCGTCAGGGGCTTGCACCACACGCCCACCCCAGCAGTCGATTGCCGCACTAAAGCCCTGGATCCGACTGGCACACAGGACCGTGTGGCGACCGCCGGAACACGTGCCCCAGACGGCGACCTTGCCGGTACAAATGGGCAGCGATTGCAGATAGCGCAGCGCCCCTTCGACATCGCCGATGACCCGGCTATCCGGGGCGCCCCCTGCGGCGCGCACTTTGGCCGCGACATCTTCCGGGGTGCCATGGCCGTCGCGGCAGTAGAGATTGGGTGAGAGCGCCAGGTAGCCGTGGTGGGCGTACTTCCGGGTCGCTTCCCGATACCACTCATCCCAGCCCGGCAGGTGGTGAATCACGACCATGGCCGGGAACGGCCCAGGACCCGTCGGCCGGGCGTAGTAGGCATTGATGGGGTCGCCGTTGGCTCCCTGGATCATAATGGTTTCCGCCACCATTCCTTCATACATGTCTGTCTGATACATAGACCCCCCTTACTTCAGCTAAGCGGTGATTGCTTCGGCCGATGAGCGTGGCTGTGACCCACGCTCTCGGCCATCGATACGGTACACCGAGAAGACGAATCGTGGAGTATATTGGCATAAACCGGCCACAGAATCAAAGCCTGATATGCCGCGTTTGCCATGGCGTCATGCTTCAGACGCCATCCCGTGGGGTACGAAAGTGGCGTTCGTCAGTCCATCTCATCCTCGTCATCCAGCAGGTGTTGGAGGGGTTCGACTAAGGGCGGGAGGTCGTTTTGGATCGTATTCCACACCATGGTCGGATCGACAGAGAAGTAGACATGCACCAGCCGGTTGCGCATCGCCCGCATCAGATGCCATGGAACTTCAGAATGCGCTGCCTGCACATCATCCGGAATATGATTGGCCGCCTCGCCGATGATGATGAAATCCAGTTGGACCGCCTTGATCGTCTTGACGTCGCCCTGAAACGTTTCGAAGTCCATATTTTGTGTGAACGACTGAATTTCGTCTATCGCTTCCAGGATATCCCGTACGCGCTCGTCCCACCTTCTAGACGACATCAATACACTCCGTTAAGACCTGAGATCGTAGACGCGTCTTCAAGCTGTCGCGTGTTCCCACATCCACCGAGCAATACAATAGCTTTTCCAAATGGTTCTGCAGGGTCAATAGCCCGAACAAGCCGATAGGTCGGTCAAATTCTACTAACAGATCCACATCGCTTCCCTCTGTCGCTTCATCACGTGCCACCGAGCCAAAGAGAGCTAACGACTTCACGCCATACCTGTCAGTGAATTCGTCTTGATGCTCCTGCAAGATGCGGATCACCTCATCACGTTTCATGGCCAACGCTCCACTGTTTTATTCATGCAACCTGAATCGTTTGCTCCCAATCTCTAGCCCGAAGTTCCCCTGGCAGAATAGGCGAAGGGTTAAGTAGATCAACAGGTTGGCCCAATTCAAAAGTCCAT
>CBCXVS010000431.1:0-4518 GCA_965178525.1 uncultured bacterium
GGTCAATTCGTTTCAGGCTTTTGAGTTTTTATTCCAACAAGTTGTCGCCGAATCACGGGAGGAACTTCGGTCTAGAGAAACACTCACCTTCTGTTGATGCAGAAGGAAGACCTTTAATCATCCGGTCGAGTGTCAAGAAAGCTGATGATAAAACAACGGCGGGAGAAAATCCATGCGAATCAACCCGAGCACGACCTATCCGTGCCATGTGCGGCATGTGGAATGTAGAAAGAGATTTTTTTATTCCGCATTCCGCATTCTGCATTCCGCATCAGCGTTGCAGCGCCATGAGGCGATAAAAGATGCTCCTGACGGTCGGCGTCAGCCGCCCCCGATTGTACGCGTCGCCACATTGGCGAATGGCCTCGGCCGCCGTGGGGTACGGATGAATCACGCTGGCCAGTTTGCCCAACCCCATGCCGCTCTGCATGGCCACGGTGATCTCGCTAATCATGTCACCGGCATGGCTGCCGACAATCGTGGCGCCGAGAATTTGGTCCGACCCCTTCTTCACGTGAATCTTCACAAAGCCTTCCGTCTCGCCGTCGACAACCGCCCGGTGCACCTCGGCAAAGTCCCGGATGAAGGTCACATACGCCATGTTGCGGTCTTCCAGATCCTTCTCGTAGAGCCCGACGTGCGCCACTTCAGGCTCGGTATACGTAGACCATGGAATGAGCAAATTTGAAAACCGGTCGCGGCCGCGGAACAGGGCGTTGCGGATCACGATCCGCGCCATAAAATCCGCCACGTGCGTGAACTGGTATTTGCTCGCCACATCGCCCACGGCATAGACATTCGAGTTGGTTGTCTGCAGCCGGTCGTTGACCTTGATACCGGTGCGCTCATCGTAGTCCACACCAGCCTTTTCCAGACCGAGGCCCGTGACGATCGGCTTGCGGCCCGTGGCCATCAGCAGCGCATCAAATTCCAATGGCCGTTCGCCATTGGCGTCCTCCACGATGACCGTCACCGGCGGCTTCCCCCCCTGACTTTCGACGCGTTTGGGCGTCACCGAGAACGCAAACATCACCCCATCGCGCCGCATCGCGTCCTCCACCCGCTTCGCCGCGTCCGGATCCTCCCGGGGCAGGATCTTGACGTCACGCGATAGGACGGTCACCTGCGACCCCAGGCGTTGGAAGGCTTGCGCCATTTCGAGCCCGATCGGTCCGGCGCCAATGACGCCGAGGCGCGCCGGGCGTTCGGTGAGATTGAAAAGCGTGGCGTTGGTCAAATACGGCGCCTCTGCCAGGCCCGGAATGTTGGGAATGGCTGCGGTGCCGCCGGTGGCGATGACGGCTCGGGAAAAGGTGAGGGTTTGACCGTTGACTTCAATGGTGTTGGCGCCCGTGAACTGGCCCTGACCGATAAAGACGTCGACGCCGAGTTCCTCACTGTAGCGCCTGGCCGAATCGTCCGGGGCAATGCCGGCGCGCAGACGGCGCATGCGCTCCATCACGTAGCCAAAGTCAACCGACACGTCACCGTCAATGTGGACGCCAAAATCGGCGGCGTGGCGCACCGCCGCCGCCATCTTGGCACACCGCAACAAGGCCTTGGACGGCACGCAGCCCACATTGAGACAGTCGCCGCCCAGTAAGTGCGATTCGATGAGCGCCACGCGCGCCCCTAGGCCTGCCGCCCCCGCGGCCGAGACCAAACCGCCGGTGCCGGCACCAATCACCACGAGGTTGTACGTCGGCTTGGGCGTGGGATCGACCCACGCCGGCGGATGCGTGTGGTCGAGCAACCTGGCATTGTGCGCATCCAGGGGGACGACGCCGATGACGCTGAGGTCGTCCTGCGCAAACTGGGCGAGTTCCGGGTCCCGTTCCGGGATGGCGGGCTGCAGGGTGAACGTCGCGTCATCCGCTGACGCGAGCGGCGCGATGAAGTCCGACCAGCTCACGGCGCTGCCGTCGGGTTTGCGTGTCACCGTGCCGTGATCCTCATCCGAAGCAAACCGGTAGAATAAATACTCGTCTTTAAACGCATGCGCGTGTTGCACGTGATGCAAGACGCCCGCGCTCAAGAGCATGTTGCCAATGCGTACGGCGTCCTCATCGTCGCTGGCGATGCCCTCATTGACCAGCGTCCGGACCGCCTCATTTCCCACAAAGCAGCGCTCATACGTTCTCGGTGGGAAGCCAAAGCGGCGATTTTGGATGTCGAGGACACCCTTGACGCGCGTCGCCAACTCGTCGAGGTCACGGCTATCGAACGACGCCTCAAGGTCCATCTGCTCTTCATTCGCCATGCTACGTTCCTTCTCGCTCCGATTTTGTCTCACCTCACCCGCTCCACCCGAACTTCCGACATGAGGCCCTCGGCAGTCGCTGCGGCTCCTCCCCTTATGAGACGCTGGCTCTAGCGAAGGGATACAAATTTTTTTTGCCACTGACGGGGCCGCCTGGCCGCTACGTTTTCTTAGCTAATTCTTGGCTAACCGGGCCACTTCACGGGCGAAGATGCGGCGCACAATGGCGATGGCGCACGCATACGTGGATTCCATGCCAAAGGCGCTGAGGCTTTTGGAGAGCAGCGTCTGTCGCCGGCTGTAGGGTGTGTCCGAGGCGTAGTGGAGAAAGCCGACATCGAAGCCAATGCGCTCCCCCAGATTCACCACCTCATCGTTGGGATAACGCCGGGGATCGACCAATTCATAAATCGCCGAGAGGTACGGCCCCGCCTCCATCTCAATCACCGTGTAGCCCTCGCGATAAAACACCCCCATGTAGGTGGGATTTTGCAGAAACGGACCCCGGCCGGTCACTGCCTTCTGGTTATCCAAGACATTGGTTCGGTCTAAATACGGGGCGACCTCTTGCGCCGAAAAGGCGTTGGGGAACAGATACGTATTTTGGGAGTGCTCGTCATGCACCGCACGCGAAATGAGCACATCGCCGACCTGCCCGTTCAGCGTTGCCGCTTTGCCCATGACGTAGACACCCAACACGGCCCCCACCCCTTGGCCGACACGAGCGAGCAAATGGTAGGCCGCCATGCCAAGCGGGTAATCGATATTGATGATATACGCATCGCTTTGCTGCAGCTGTTCGAGCCCCTCCATCGCCACCCGCGCATCCAAACGCTCCGGGCGAAGCCGCCGCAGCTCGATGACGTGCGCATCCACATCGACATGCGCCACATTCTGAATGGAGCGAATCCCGCTTTCCTCGTCCCAGGCTTGCACCTGATGCCGCGCCCCAGGGACGGTGTGCAGATGTGTTCTCAGGGTGAAATACAACAAATTGGCGGCGGTTGCGGCATCGGTCCGGAGCGCGTCTTCCAGCTCTTGGCGAATTCCATCTGGATTCTCGCGCCGGGCGGTCTCACGGAGTTTCTCGCGATGCGCCAGGGCATAGCCGCCGAGTAGATTGGGCAAGGCATGGGTATTGGAAGAGACAAAGTAAATCGGTGGCCGCTGCGACGCCCGATCGGCATTGACGGCGGCATCAATCCCCTGCCACCAGAGGTGTGCGGCCCGTTGGTATTCCGCAAACGAGCCCGCCAGCAGACGCACGGAGAGGTCCAAGGGATCGGTCTGCAGGGCCTGCAGGGCATGTGGCCACGGCTCCCCCAGCGCTTCGAAGAGCCGTTGGCCCTCGGCCGGCGCGATACCCAGCCGCAGAGCCAGCGCCACGTGCTGCAGCTCCCCATCATCGCCACACATAAGCGGCGTCGGGTCTTGGGCTAACAGCCGGTGCATCTTATTCCATTCGATCTGGTACGCGGTTAGAATGGGTAACAAATCATCGATATCCGAGGTGCTGACAATATAGGCCGCGAGCGTGCTCCGGCCATCGTGGCGCAGTTGACGCCGGCGGCCGCGGGTGCGCAAGACCTCCCAGTCGTCGACCCGATAGCCAAATCGGGCGAACGTCTCGTCACACTGTCCGAGAATGACGCGCTGCATCCATGGCATCTGTTCCGGCAGCCGCCCGGCGGCATAGCTAAACGCCGCGATGTCAGGGACCGTGGCGCGGGCGTGCGGATGTAAGCTGGAGTTACTGAACGCATGGGCTTCTTCAAATGCTCGCAGCCGCACTTCCCCGCTGCTCCGCAGCAGCGAGTAGTAGGTGCGAACATACAGATCGATTTCGTTGGTGCTGGTGTCCGGTTTCTGCCGCTCCATGGGCTCCCTTCGCGTTAGTGTGCCAAGATACCCTCAACCATAACCTGCATCGTGGCGGACATGACAGCAATGTGGACACGACATGACGCGTTCTCAGCATATCACGTACGAATCCAACCGCGCCTTGCGTCTTTCCCAGTCTGGCATGCATCGCGCCAGGAGACGGTAATAACCCGGGCTATGATCATGTATGCAAAGATGGCAAAGCTCATGCATGATCACATACTCGATGCAGTAAAGCGGCGTCTTCACAAGATCGAGATTGAGCAGGATATTGCCCGCCTTGGTGCAGCTACCCCAGCGCCTGGACATAGCGCCCTTCGGGTGGGCTTTTCAATACCAGGCCCGTTATCAAGGTCCGGCTCGTTGTGCGGTTGACT
>CBCXVS010000432.1:0-4510 GCA_965178525.1 uncultured bacterium
GCTTGAGCCGTGTGCGATGAAAGTCGCCCGCACGGTTCTGAGGGGGGGGGCATGGCGACATGATGCCCCTACCCGATCGGACGGCGCCGTGACGCTCAGCGCCATGACGCCAATGCCTTTTTCCGCCGCCAACTTATAGGTCGTCGGTTGCAAGGCGGCGACCCAGATGGGCAGGTGCGGTTTTTGGTAGGGCTTCGGCCGAACTTCGCGCGGAGGCACATTCCAAAAGCGGCCTTCCCAAGAGAACAGGCCGTCCTCCCAGATTTTGGGCACCATGGCGAGCGATTCTTCCCACATGTCCCGTGTATCCCGGGGGTCGATGCCCATACCGGTCTGCTCATAAGGCGCGGAACGCCCAGTGCCGAAATCGACCCGCCCGCCGGACAGATGGTCGACCATGGCGACCCGCTCGGCCACCCGCACCGGGTGGTGGTACGGCAAAATCACCACGCCAAAGCCGAGCCGGATGCGCTTGGTCAGCCGACTCAAGGCGCCATAGATGACCTCCGGACAGGGGGACATGGAAAAGCCGGTGAGAAAATGGTGTTCGACAAACCAGACGTAGTCGAAGCCCATTTCATCGGCCTTGACACATTGCTCAATGGTTTCCTCAATGACGGCGTGATCGTCCACGACCGGCCGCTGCATTTCGTACGCCAATCCGAGTTTCATCATACGCTCCCTGTAGTTGTACGACTCTCGTCTCACGCCCATCGCATGCTGGTCCCACGCATTATCGCAAAGCCTGCACGGCAAGGCAAACGACGAGGATTTTCTTGCTCCTTGCCCTCGTTTCCGCGTATTATATTGAGATAGGAGCGCAACCGTGCCCCGGTGGGCGCGGTCGGATAGGATAGATGTCTGTCGTAAAGGAGATGACCACCATGACGTTGCCTCTGCCAGCTTTCTTCGATCCGAACACGGTCGGCGCTCTCTATTTAGAGCGGGCGGCGACTGTGGCGGAGGAGGCCATACACTATCAACGTCAGCATCAAGTGCCGCCTGCCGAGCAGGACCGCTATCGCATCGCCGCCTTTGGGATTGATTGTCAGGTCGGGTTCTGCACGCCGGGCGCCAGCCTCTTCGTGCCGGGTGCGGTGGAAGACATGCAACGAACCCTGATCTGGCTTTATCGCCATCTTGACAAGATCACCGATCTCTATTTTTCACTTGATACGCACCATGTCTACCAAATCTTCCATCCGTCTTGGTGGATCGGCCGAGACGGCCAGCACCCAAAGCCGCTCACGCTGATTTCCTACCAAGAGGTCCGCAACGGCACTTGGACACCCGTGGCGCACCGCAAGGAATGCCTCGAATACTGTCAGAAGCTCGAAGCCACGGGGAAGTATGTGCTGACGATCTGGCCCTATCACGTCTTACTCGGCGGGATGAGCCATACGCTCGTGCCAGCCTTAATAGAAGCTTCCATTTTTCATAATCTGGTGCGGCAGTGCCAGGCGGTTTTTGAGGTGAAAGGCACGCATGCGTTGACCGAGAACTATTCCGTGTTCTCACCCGAGGTGCAAGAATTGGGCGGACAGCCCGTTGGCGCGTTTAACGAGTCGTTCTTCCACATGCTAATGGAATACGACCGCATTTACGTCTTCGGCCAGGCCAAGTCGCATTGCGTGCGTGCGACGCTCTTCGATATGCGCGACCGCATCGAGGCCACGGCGCCAAAGCTCATGGAAAAAATCTGGATTCTGCAAGATGCCATGAGTCCGGTGCTGGCGCCACCGCTTCAACCCTTGCCGCCGGAACTCGATTTCCCCCGTCTAGCGGATGAAGCCTTGGCAGACCTGGCGCAGGCGGGGATGCATGTGGTCCATACCACGGACCCCGTCTGTATCTGAGTCTCATGGCCCTCCGGCCGTTGTCGTAGGCGTGCGGTAGACTGCGGATGCCCGCGATCTGATTTGGACTCGCGCCTGCGGCAGGGCTAAACACGGATCACGCTTGCCGCCCAGACTTCACCGGTTTTCTTCTTCATCGTGTCGCCATATCCTGCCGAACCTCATTCTCATTACCCATCTATCAAAATAAACAAATAAATTTGGCCGTTTGCATGAAAGTAAGTATACATTCTTTTCATCTATAAATTTCATTTTAAAATCTATAAAAATATCGTTGATTAAATATTTAATATAGTTTAAAGTCTTTGAAATTTACAAGGAGGCTATATCATCATAAGTACATAGGTGCAATATGTGACAGATGTGTACTCGAAATGTGTATGAAAGGTAAGGAGAAAAGATGAACGCTGGTGTGCGACTCAGACGTCTTGGAATTGCTTTGATCTTGGGATTGATCCTGGTGCCGGGGCTTGCCCTGGCGGTCGAATGTGTCTGTCCGGCGCCGCCAGGTGGTGGCATCGCACCGCCTGGCACCGGAGGACTGCCCGTGTGCAATAGCCCACAGAATAAGTTTTGCAACGGGGAAGTCGTCACGTGTGACGGCACCCAGGATGATGACATCATCCATGGCACCTCTGGAAATGATGTCATTACAGGCAGAAGCGGTTTTGATATTATTAACGGTAATGATGGCGATGACACCCTGTGTGGCAGTTCGGATGGCGATGTCATTAGCGGTGGCATGGGTCTGGATGTCATCCTGGGCAGCAGTGGGGATGATACGCTCAATGGCGACGAAGATCGCGACGTCATCTTCGGTGAACGGGGCAATGACGAGATTAATGGCGACAATGGCGCGGACACCCTCTTAGGGGGCAGCCAAGACGATACGATTAACGGCGGCACGGCAGCGGATGTGATCTTCGGGGAGACCGGTGAAGATATCCTTGACGGTGACAAAGGCGATGACCGGATTTTCGGCGGTGCCGGCGATGACACCATTGACGATGACGAAGATTCCAATGAATGTCGTGACAAGGCCGGCGATATCGTTGCCTGTAGCCTATAGCGTCCAGGCAGCATAACCCGTACCACACCCGTTCCCGCCTGAGTAGTGTTGCCATCAGACAACGGTGAACCACTGCTCTGACATGACCGACGTGGCAAACTCGGTGATGATGGGGACGGGATCTTCATCCTGTTCCACCGCGATCAGGCACTCGACGAGGAGATCGATAAGGTAGAGCAACGGGCCGGGAACATCGAGGTCGTAGGTTTGGCCCAAGTCATCGCATTTGTTGAGTGCCTTATTCCACACATTGCGGCAGCCGCGGAGGTTGCCGTTTTCCCAATGATGCATGCCCACCGCGAGCTGAATCATGGCTTGCCAAAACAGCCGCTGCCGTCCACTCAACTCCCGCCACACGTCTTCCCACGCGTCATGCGCGGCAAAATAATCCCCAACGCGAAAGAACTGTAACCCCTTGCGTAAACCTGCGATCTCTTGTGGATTCAACATAACGATTTCGGATTGCGGAATATTCGCTGCCGCTACCCGTATGTTTTAACGTAGGCATTAACGTCTACGGCATAGCGTCGGATTGGGCTATGCCGTAGACAGCCCTCTATGCTATGGTACGGTCTGCTACAGAGCATAGCAGATTTTACTGCGGATGCAGCGCCCGGAACTGAGGAAAAACGTCTTTTACTCAGTCCTCAGTCCTCAGTCCTTTTTTCATAGGAGAGCAAGATGGCCACCTATGTGTTACTGCATGGCGCCTATCAAGGCGGCTGGATTTGGAAACCCGTTGCCACGCGATTATGCGCCGCTGGCCACACCGTGTATGCGCCCTCCCTAGATGGCTGTGGCGAACGCCACCACCAGGTTCGGGCCGGTATTACCGTGGCGACGCAGGCCCAAGAAATCGCTGAGTTTATGTTTTATGAAGATTTACGGGACGTCGTGCTCGTCGGAACGAGTTCCGGCGGCATGGTCATCTGTAAAGTTGCCGAACTGACGCGTGACCGCGTCGACCGACTCGTCTTTGTCGATGCCCTTGCCCTCATGCCCGGCGAGCAAGTGGGCCATATCGTCAACCGCACCGCTCCGTCCGAAACGACAGAGATCACCCGTGGTCCCACCAAAGAAGATGCAGAAAGTCGCCTCTTTGCCGACCTCGATCCCGACCTACGTGCCTGGGCGTTGGCTCGCTACACGCTGCATCCCCTCGCCGCCCTGGAAGCCCCTATGGATCTGGACAATTTCTGGGAGCAAGCGTGGAAAGCCACGGTGATCTCATGCCGCAACAGCGTGAACCCGCCGGAATCCCACCAGCGGCGCGCTGCCGACAAGCTGAACGCCTCCTGGCATGAACTCGACGCTGGCCACTATCCGATGTTAAGCCACCCAGAGGCGTTGACGAAGTTGTTGCTGTAAAAGCTCTCAGCTCTCAGCTCTCAGCTCTCAGCTTTGAAGATAGGATGCACGTCGTGCGCCGTTTCCACTGCTGGGCCTGAGGGACAGTGCCCAGCGTGCTCCTATGGCGGTCTCCTGCCGCTACCCATCTCCGGCCACGCCCTAGACCGAAGTTCCCCTGGCAGAATAGGCGGAGGGTTAAGTAGATCAACAGGTTGGCCCAATTCAAAAGTCCATT
>CBCXVS010000433.1:0-4444 GCA_965178525.1 uncultured bacterium
CTCAGGGGTCGGCTTCTCACGGCCCCTGGGCCTCTTGCACCATCTTGGTACCTCCAATCGAGCCATGACCGGAAACCGGAAGCGTCGGCAACAACCGTGCCTTTATTGGATCGTGACTTCAGTGGGCACGCTGGCACTGAAGTTCTTACGCATGTTGTTATAGCGCGGCTCCGGAGGTTCCACACGGCCCACTTCGTCCGTCGCCCGCGACATGATGCGGTATGAGCCCGGCTGCTCGGCCTCCCAGACATAGGACCACCGCACCCACATCCAGCGCTCCTGGGGTGGCTCAATATGCGCCGTATGCCACGTCACGCCGCCATCGACGCTTACATCGACGTTGACGACTGCTCCCGCACCGCTCCAGGCCCGGCCCCGTATGACATGTACACCACGTGGCAACATCGTTGTATCATCCTTAGGAAAGGTGACCAGCGACCGGATCCCAATTGACGTAATGAGTTCTTTGTTGGGATCGTCCGGCGCATTGCCATAGTAGTAAAAGTTAAAATGGTACCAGCAATCAGGAGGCTCTTCTAACACATCAAGACGCCGCAGCCATTTGACCGACCAATTGCCTGACCAGCCCGGCACGAGCAGGCGTACCGGTGCGCCATGGAGATGTTCCAACAGCTCCCCGTTCTGGGCCCATGCCACGATGGTATCGGGATGCAAGGCTTTTTCCAGGGGCAAGCCTTTGTCGTAATAGAATGGTTGGGTACCCGCCTCGGCTTGCGCCGGGACTCCGATATCCCAGCCTTCGGCGCGTACATGAGCGGCTCTTGGGCCTAGACCGGCTTGCGCCAACACGGTGGCCAATGGCACACCCGTAAATTCCCCGGCACTTAGGATCATCCCTTCTTTGGCGCGCGAAGGCCGTTCCCGCTCTCCTTTGAAATACTCGAAGAAATCCGCGTCACTGCCGGAGCATTCCATCACGGTGCGTACCGTGCGGCTCGGCAAACGCCGCAGGTCATCGTAATTGAGCGTGATGGACTGGTGCACCTCGCCGTCAATGGTCAGTCGCCAATCTTTGGGACGAATCGGTTCCGGGACGTCAAAATGCTGCACCACATAGAACAGATGGGTGGGTGTCATCAGACCTTCTAGGTCCAGCACGGGTGTGCGCACTCGTTTGATCCGCCCCTGCTCGTCTGGCAAGGTGACGGGTTGAGACGTATTCGGGCTGGACCAACCGTACCACGTCCCCGTACCACGTGCATCCGATGCGGATGTCGTGACGTCAGCGTCTTCCATGCGCAGAAAATCAGGGGTGGGATCCTCGCGTGGTGTCGTCATGAATAGGGTCTCCTTCGCTAAATGCTGGCTCCTCGAAGGCTCATCCTACTCCTTGCCCATGCAGATGTCTAGCCATGGGCTCTCGGCCTCACTTCGTCATGACCCGATCCAATTCCTGCACCCGCCCATTCTCCTGCGACGACAGTAAGGCGGCCTCAGAGAGATCTCTCGAAACCGTCTTAATGCGGGCTTCGCCGAGGATCTGGCCCGGTCGTTGCAGGATTTTGCCGGTACGGGGATGCGTCAGCGTCTTCCCCTCACGATAGATAATCAGCTTCATATGCTGTCGGATACCTTGCGCTTCGGAGAGATCGGTGAGTAGGGTCTTACCGTCTTTTTCCGCCACATAGCCTTCAACCAGCGGAAAACGCCGTTGCAGTTTCCACGCCAGGCCTTCCATGAGGCCCCGCATCCGCTGCGGCGGAAACACCTGACTCGCTTCAACATCATCGTAAATATCGACAGCTGCCAGGACAAGCCAGGTTTCCACATCGACAAAGCGTACAAACACCTCGAGCGAATGTGGCGTTTCGTTCACCTTGCCGATCATGGCGCCCTCGGCGGCAACGATTTTCCCCAGTTTGACAGCGGTTGCCGGATCGACGAGGTCCGTCTGGCTGAGCTTGAGTTCCTGGAGAATTTTTTCAAGGCGTGGCCGTTCGGCCAAATCAAAGCGGCGTTGATTGACCAACGTGGTGAACAACACGTCATCCACCGTCTCGTCCAGCCCCGAGATGCGCCCTTGCTTGGCCAGTGGCAAGAGGCTGACTTTCAGCCGCGATTCGATCTGCCGCATTGGTGGGATTTCGCGTGTGACGACCAAGGTGCGTTGCGCCGTGTTACCCGCCTCGTCCGTGGCTTCCACACGGATGACATTGTCGCCCTCTGTCAGCGCCAACATGCTGCCAAAAAAGAGCTGGTGTGCTTTGGCGTGTGGGAAGGGTTCACCATTCACGGACAACACGGTAATCGCACTGGCATCAACGGCCTGACCTTCAAGATAGACGCGATCTTCGTAGACCGTGAGACGCTCTCCCACATCGCGGAGCTTGATCACAGGCGGTTCACGGTCACGGCGGCGCGCCACCCGTATGAGGGCAACGGGGGTGGCATCGGTCATCACAGCATCAGGCTGGAGAGCCGCCCAGCGTGTGAGCCGAGGCGTTCGGGCTTTCCCCTCGCGTACCGGTGCCTGCACGGGCAACCGCAGGGCGATCTCGCCGCGTGTCACATTCCCGATGGTATCCGCGACTTCAAAGGGCAGTGACGCCGTCCTTGGCGAGATGGGTACTTCCTGACGAAACGCGCTCGGGGTTGCCGTTCCCACCGGCACACGCCTCCCGGCAAGCTCAAAGCGCGCGATCGGGCTGCGGTCGGCAACCACGCCTTGCACGCGGGCATGCGGTCGCGGCGGCATCCCAACCACCTCGACCGCGTCGATACTCACGAGAGGTCCGTGGCGGTCCAAATGGACCGTCATGCGCTTGCGCGTCTCATGGCCTACCAAATCGCGGACCACGATGCGGATGGCGTTGGCGCCATCACGCAGCGGCACGACTTGCGTGAAGACAATGCGCGGCGCCGCCAGTTCAATAAACTGCGAGCGCCCTTGGAGCGCCACCGCGGCCACATACGTATCGTCATCGGCACGCCCCGCGACGGTCACGGAAAAACGATTTGTCACCAACCCGTCCGCCGGCGCATCTAGCCGGATCTGAGGCGATGTCGTATCGAGCCCAGCCTGTTCGAGACGCGCTTTGCGCGCTCGGTTCAGGTAAAGTTTGGCTTTGGCATTGTCCACACTGGAGAGAGACGTCTCGAGTTCACGTATGGCCTCCGGATAGCGCCTCAGCCGATAGTATACCACGCCCAGTTCCCGATGGGGAAAATAGTCCAGAAAATGGAGGCCATAGGTCCGGGCGCGCCGCTGATCCTTGTCACGCTGCTTGATCGCGGCTCGCAAATCCGCAATAGCATCATCCCAGAACGCACCCGCGGCGTAGGACACCCCCCGTTCGTAGTAGTTCCACCACCGGGCACGCCAGGTGGGCTGGAGGTAACGCCGTAGCGTTGGCCATCCTTGACGTAGACCTGGCCTGGCTCGATGGCACAGCCGCTCATCACGCCAAGGAAGATGACACCGAGTAGCAGGTGTGTTGCGATACGATGCGGCAGACTCACGACTACGCCTCCAGAGTGAACCGCTGCACATCTTAATACCTGGACAAAATGATCTTTGGCCTGCCATCGTAGCAGAGCTGCGCCCTAGCGTCATCTGTGTTTTCTTCGATTTGCAGGTTCGACTAGCGGTGGGATTTGGCCGGATGATTCGGGGGCAATTCACTAATCGGAGTCAATTCAATGCGTTTGACTTCTGGATACCAACCTAAAAGCTTTACACGCCACCCTGTATACGTGACAGAGCCCCAGGATGTTTCCTGAGGCACCGCATCGTAAATATCTTCCGGATACCAGATACCATACACCACATCTTTCTCGACGTGGAAGTGAATCGTGTTGTTTTCTGTACACGGTAAGGCTCTGCAAGCTTGTATGGAATATCTTGTACCCTCTTCAAGGGTATCAGCGCCAAGCACGTATAAATGCTTTTGTTTCTCGGTTAGATACATGCCAGCATCATAAACGGTTCTAACCGATAAACTGAAAGCGGGTCCCAGGCCAAACCATACCCCACCCAAGAGCAATACGGAACTCATCGCCGCAGCGGTCACACCCTGATAGGACCAATAGGCATTGCCGGTCTCCGGATCGACTTTCCGGACCGCCCATTTGAGAAATCGCCAGTAGTTTTTTCCCATCCACTTGGCCGCCGGCCAGACCCAGTGGCTGATCGGATAGGCGCCGTAACGCCACATCCAAGATAACAAGGGCTCCGCCTGGCGATAATAGACGGCAGCCTGCTGCAAGACATATGGCAAAAATGCCGGGCTATTGCTGCCTGTGCTGTCCGGCTCAGCCTCACCCATCAAGCGTTTGGCGCGTTGCATGGGATCTTCTGGCATCTCCTTTGCTCCTTGAAAACTGGCGTAAGACTGACGACATGAACATCTAGTCCGAAGTTCCTCCCGTGATTCGGCGACAACTTGTTGAAATAAAAACTCAAAAGCCTGAAACGAATTGACCT
>CBCXVS010000434.1:0-4434 GCA_965178525.1 uncultured bacterium
TCACTTTGAGGATGATTCGGTGGGCATCTGGGCTGGGCTAGGGAACCTGATCTTATGCTATTGAGGAACAACTCTATAGTAGTTAAGAGCCAGGTTTTTCCATTGTGCTTTTTGTATTTGCATATCCTCGCTCCAATCCGGAGAGAGCTTGCAGAAGCTGCAAAAACTCTCGAAAAAAGCTCGGTAATCATACACAGAGACCCATTTTATACGTCAAGCAAAAGGATAAGAAATTTACTTGCTCTTTTCAAGTTATCTCGTCACAGGGTGCAGGCAGTGCATAGCACAAGAGGGGTAACACAGGCGGCAGCCATAACCACGCGCGCACAGTTGTGATGCGTCAACGCGTGCTGTAGATAGCCTGTGGCTACGAGGGTAGTTACGGTTGACATAAACTCACATTAATACTATCCTGCCCAGAGCCTGGCTCACCTGTGCTCTATCACGCTGAGGAAAGTCCTGTCGGGGTACCGGGAACCGTAGGTGCTTGGTTCTTCTACTTCTCCATAGCGAAGGGGGCTAGGATTATGGGTGAAGGATTCGGCATCAATCGCAGCACCGGCCGTGGAAACGAGCCACAAATAATCTGTCTCTTCGTGGGTCGCCGTCAACAACTGGCTCAGGTGGAACATGGCTTGCAGGATGTCATGAAGGGTCAGCCACGGGTGATGGTGGTGCAAGGAGAAGCCGGCATGGGTAAAACGCGATTTGTGCAAGAAGCCCAGACCCTCGCCACGCGTCTTGGCCTGCAAGTCTGTGCCGGCCGGTGTCACGAGAATCTCTCCCTGCCCTATTTTCCATTTGTCGACTCCCTCCTCGCGTCTCTCGACCAGAGGATTGAGGACGTCGAGCCGCCGCTCGACACGGATATGGACGTGATCCGCAGGCTGCTCCATCACGATAGTCTCCCGCCTTCTGAGGTCATAAGCTCTGCACCCCACCCTGAACAAGCCGACCAAGACACGATACGGGTGCTCCTGGCGGTCTCCCACGCGACGATCGCACTGGCCCAAGACCGCCCACTTCTCCTCGTCGTCGACGACCTACATTGGGCCGATGACCCCTCTCTCGACTTGTTCGCACACCTGGTGTTCACCACAGCAGAGATGACCGCACAGGACTTTGTGCCACTCTTCATTCTGGGCACCCACAGGCCCGTGGCGCCAGGAACCCGCCTGTCACGCTTCCTGGTCCGCTTTCGGCGCGAGGAGATCTACCAGTCCCTCGACCTCCCCAGTCTCGATGACGCTGATACATACGCCTTACTACAGGGGCTGGGAATCCGGCATCCATCCTATCAACTGCTCAATATGCTGTGTGAGGCGACGCGCGGCAACCCCCTATTTCTCCAGGCGGCTGTACACCATTTGGAACAGCAAAACGCCCTGCAGGAATGCGGGGGCTATGTGATCACCACGACCAGCACACCCGATGAGGTCCGGATTCCGGAACACATGACCGCCTTCTTTGCTTCCCGTATCCAGGCGCTCAGTGCGGATTGTAAACGCATTCTCACGTTCGCCGCATTGCTGGGCCCTTCCTTCTCCTTGCAGCTGTTGCCTATCATGAGCAGTGTGAATGAAGCTGGGGTGCTGGACGCGATCGAAGAAGGCATCCAGCAGGGGGTGCTGCTGGACGAGGGACAAACTTGGCAGTTCGCCCATCCCGTCCTGCGGCATGCGTTCTACCGTGAATACAGCGCGGCGCGGCGCCAACGCATGCACTGGCAGGTGGCGCAGACACTCGCACAGCTCCATGCCGAGAACCTTGAAGCGCACGCCAGGCAAGTCGTCCGACATCTGATCGGTGCCGGCCCTTTGGCAGACGCGCAGGCTGTGATGACATACGCACGGTCGGCAGGGGATCAGGCTAATGTCGCGTGTGCTTGGGGAGAGGCGGCACGCTACTACGAAGTGGCGCTGAAAGCCGCCGCGGCCTTGACGTCCGCAGACCAGGCCGCCTTGCATGCGCAAGCCGGTCTTGCCCATCAGCGCAATAGTGATGTCGGTCCCTGCCTCGACCATTACGACAAAGCCATCGCCCTCTACCGACGCTTGGACGACGTACCGGGTCTGGCCCGCGTGCTGCGACACAAAACCCATCTGGCGTGCACCCTCGCCGCCATGTCCGATGACACGCCGATTGATCTGCAGCCCTTGGAAGCGGCGTTGCACGCTCTTGGTGAGCGCGACCTCGGCCTGCAGGGAGCGATTATGACAACGATAGCGGAAGCCTCTGGCATTGCCCAGCAGCCTCACAACGCCGCGGCCATGGCCCAGGCGGCTTTCGCGATCGGCCAGCGCCTGGGGAAGCCTCGGCTCTGTGCGCAAGCGCGTCATGCTCTGGCACGCACTCTGGCGCGACAGGGACGCTTACAGGAGGCCTGCACGAGCTGGCAACAGGCCCTCGGCGACGCCCGCCAGGCCAACGACCTATGGCTGCAAGGCATGTCGTTATCTCATATGGCGCTTGCGCTCACGAGGCAGGGCCGGTTGGGCTTCGTCCAACCGGCCGCTCAGCAAGCCCAGACCGTAACCCGCACAACGCAGGATTGGCACCATTATTCTGTCGCACTGTCCTGCCTGGCGACGCTCCATCTCATACGAGGTGACTTCACCGGGGCCGAACAGCAGGCACAGCATTGCTTGCGCCTGCTGCCTCGCTCCCATGACACGAGCGGGGCGTCACAAGCCTTGTGGGCTCTCATCTGTGTCCACACGCTGCGCGGCGCCTGGACCGCGGCGGAAGCTGTGCTCGACCGGCAGCAGGAATCCGGGCGCATCTTTGACGAATCCGGGCCACCTATGCAATATGCCGGGCGGGTATGGCGTCAGCTCCTGCGTGGATACGCCGGCAAACCGCTCGATATGACGATCACCACCCTGGTTGGAGAAGCAACGCCGACAGCGGAAGGGGACAGATATCCTCTGCCGCTCTGCTGTGCGGTGGCGGAAATTGGCGATCTGATGGCGTCCCCCAAAACCATCGCCCATGTCGAGCCCACATTGCTCCAGGCCACCGAACAGGGCATACGTTTTACCAGCGGTTGGGTCTTTTGCGTCCCTCGGCTCATGGGCGTTGCCGCGACGCTCAACCGGCAATGGGACCAGGCTGAACAGTACTATCAAGACGCCATTGACGTAGCGGCCGGCGTCAACGCCAAGCCAGAACTAGGCCGGACGTATCTCGACTACGGCCGCATGTTGGCAGCCAAGGGCGGGATGCACAATCAAGAACGGGCGAGTACGTACCTCGAACAAGCCCGCGGCATCTTTGACGCTCTCGGCATGCAACCGTTCACGCAACGCGCCGTCCAACTGGCGGAGCGTTTACAGTTCCAATTGGTTCCGGAGCCCCCCGACTTCTCGCCACTCGCCCCCATATATGACGAAAGCCTTGGCGCACACGCCGTCGCCACCCTCCACCGCGTGGCCCAGAAACTCACGGGCTTTTTAGCATAGACGAGACATTGGCGCTGCGGATACAGTGTGGTAGGATTGCCAAAACAGCATACGGTCGGGAATCCGGTCATCTCTTTCTACAAGAATAACATCATATGTCAACAGAACCGAGCCTTTTGACAACCGGCCTCTTCGCCCATGTAGAAACGGTGCGGCGTACCGTTTTTCGTCTTGTGATCGTCCTCATCCTCACCGCGCTCGCGGCGTATCCCTTTGCCGAACATATCTTGCATTTTGTCAAGCAGCCGCTTGGCGCCTCTCTGATTATCTATGCGCCTCTGGAAGGTTTCCTAGGGCACATCAAAGTCTCACTCGCTGTCGGCTTTCTGCTCACGGCGCCTCTTGCACTCTACGAGTTGAAACGGTTTTTACAAACCGTTTGCCGCTTATCCCGGCGCTCTGCCCTGACCGCTACCGGCGCCACAGCCGGGCTCTTCCTGCTCGGTGTGAGTTTTTGTTATTTGATCATTTTGCCTGTAACCTTGCGGTTTCTCTTAAGCTACGGGGGCGACAACATTGCCCCGGGCATCTCGGTAAGCAAGTACCTCTCCTTGGCCCTCGGCCTCGCGGCAGGTTGCGGCGTGATGTTCGAATTGCCACTGGTCACCTTCCTCCTGCACCGGCTCGATATGATCAGCATCGCTTTTCTCACGACAAACCGCCGTTATGCGGTCCTGCTGTGCGCTGTGGCCACGGCTATTCTGACGCCGACACCTGACGCCTATACCATGAGTATGCTGCTGGCGCCTCTGTTAGGGTTGTACGAAATTAGTATCATCGTGCTCCGTGTGACGGAATCTCGGCAAGTGAGGCGTGCCCGCGACGTAGGTGTCTAAATCCTGCGGCAGAAAACCAAGGCCGAGAGGCAACACCTTAGCATTCCAAGCGGGAAGCCTCGCCGGGTAGCCAGGGGCTGTTGCCAGCTCCCGGCCCCCCCAGAACCACACGTGAGACTTGTCGCCTCATGCGGCTC
>CBCXVS010000435.1:0-4416 GCA_965178525.1 uncultured bacterium
TTACCCAGACGAAAGCCCGGTCCAAACTTGAGCGTCATTACCAGAATGTCAAAAAACTTATTTGACGGACCACTAAGTCGAGAGGAGCCGCTTTTGCAACACGAGGACATGCTGCCGCGAAGCGATAAGGAAGCACTGCAGCCAGTGTATTCCCAGGAAGGTTCTTCTGTGCAACGGGCGCCGATTCATTGGCGTCAACGCCTAGGTCGATGGATCGTGTTGGGTGCCGCAGGACTGGTGCTCATCATGATAGGACCTTGGAGATGGGTTTCATTCTCTCATCAACTCATCCCACACGATACGCTGGTCACGGAACTCTTTTTCGCCTCGTCTGCATTGGCCCAAGAGCAGACGGCGGTTCCGGCCCTACACGACTTGCAGGCCCGCTTGCAAACCCTGACGTCCGAACGTGATGCCCTGCGCACGGAATTGGCTCAAGCGCAGGCAGAGCTGGCCCAAGTGCAGGCAGAGCTTGAAACCATGCGGCAGGCGACCACGCCGTTACCAGATCGGCCTGATGATGAGCTGGGCCAGGCATTGAGGGCTGCCCGTACCGTGCTGAGCGGCCCGCAACCCTCAACCGTTTCGCCGCCCCAACAGGATATGACGCAACGTGAGCAACTCGATCAGGACCTGCAAGTGTTGCAGGCTAGTTTACACGCGCTGACGTCCGAGCGTGATACACTGCGCATCGAACTCGCGCAAACGCAGGCAGAACTTGAGACCGCGCAGGGGGCGACGACACAGCTACAGGAGCGGCATGGCGAGTTCACAGAGGTCGTCCGCATGGCCCGTGCTGAAATGACCGCGTTATAAACCAAGGTGATAACGTCGCGTCAACAGCTCACGGCCCAACGTGAGCAACACGAGCAAGACCGGCAAGCGTTGCAGGCGAGTCAGCACACGCTGACGTCCGAGCGTGATACACTACGTACCGAACTCGCGCAAGCACAGGCGGAACTTGCGCAAGCTCATACGGATGTTGAGACCGCGCAGGGGGCGGCCACACGGTTCCGGACGAAATATAGCGAGACGATGGCAGCCCTTGCACAAGTTCGCGATGAGTTACAAGGCGTTCAAAATGCGTTAACTGCCGCCAACCAACAGCTCAATATGCAGCAAACGATACGTTCGGCACAGACTGACTCCGTGATAAAATTGTATGAGCAAACGTCTCAAAAATTAAATCCTCTCGTCCAGGCCAATGTGGTCACATTTAGGAATGATACGAATCGCTTGATCATTGGATTGGATAGAGCATCCCTGTTCACGCCAGGCCGGATTGTCTTACACGATCAAGGACGCCAAACATTGGATCGGATTGCCGCCATCCTCCGAGATTATCCCGATTATGGCGTATGGGTGGAAGGGCATACCGAGCACGATGCTGCCGGGCATGACGAAGCCGAGAATTGGTCCGCAGCTTGGCGGCTCTCGGCTTTACAGGCTGCCTCTACCGCCTTTCATCTTGCGACTCAAGGCGTTGCTTCGGAACGACTTGCCGCTATTGGTTCTTTCTATCATCGGTTGCAGAATCCGCCTGATACACAAGACGAGAGCGTCAACCCCGGACGGATTGAGATCATCCTTTATGCGTCAGACTTGTAGTGTCCGTTCAGCATTGGAATCGAATGGTTGGGTGCATCGTTAATGTGAGGGCATGACCGTATACATCAAGGCGGACAGCAGACCTAGGACAGAATCCGAGTTGACGCACCACATGCCGTAGGCGTAGGATACAAGGAGGCCAGCTTATCCGCATTAGCGTATTGCACCAAGGAGAACACGCCATGACGACCGACAACACAGCAGCAGGAGTGGCGCTACGCCCGGATGCCTATGGCCGGGGAACGGTTTTGTGCGATGCCGAAGCTGAGGCTCGGAAGTCGACGCGGGGTCGAATGCTCGTTCGCCACCGTGTGCTGACACACGGTAAAGAGAGCATTTACAACCTGACCGGTCTCGTCCGCACCTTTCCGCTGACACTTGAAGACCTGGATCAGGTTGAGAATCAGTTCATGTTCTATACCCACTATTTCGGTCAGGCTGAGGAACTCGCACTCGAATATACCGGCGCGAACACGCAGGACCATAGCGCGGTGATGTGTAACCGAGTCAGTGCCGCGATGGTGCCGATCATGCTCGC
The DNA here is from genome assembly GCA_965178525.1 of uncultured bacterium. Classification (GTDB taxonomy): domain Bacteria; phylum Tectomicrobia; class Entotheonellia; order Entotheonellales; family Entotheonellaceae; genus CBCXVS01. The sequence goes on from CBCXVS010000435.1 coordinate 2,147, forward strand.
CACCCTCCGGCCGGGAGACCGGGTCTTGTCCGTAGTCGCCAAGGGACGGTCGCACCCCTCTGTACAGCAGGCGGTGGAATTGGTTGGCGCCAGCTTCCATGAGGTGCAAGGGCTGGAGGCGCTAGAGCAGGCCATGACGGCAGGTCCCTGGCACATGCTGGTGATCACGCCGCTAACGCCCTCGAAGTACCATCTGCCTGAGGCCGACATCCAACGCGCGATCACACGTGCTAAGGCCGCTGATATGCTCGTCTTTATCGACGACGCGCACATGATGTCCCGCAGTATTTTCTACGACGAACTCCCGGTTTTCGGGCTTGGCGACATCGATGTGACCGTCTGGTCGCTGGACAAACACGTGCCGGGTCCCCGAAGCGCTGCAATCGTTGGACGTCAGGAGCTGGTCAAAACCATCGCTTCGTACGTGTTTCAATATGGGCTGGAACCTCAGAGCGGCCATTATGTCGCCATGATACGCGGCATGGAGGCGTTTGACGCCACGCCCATACGCCAGGCGGGCGCCTTGGCGCGCGACCTGTACCAACGCTTACACGCGACCTTTGGTGACCGGATCTACCAAGCCGCTGCAGGTGTGGCCCTGTCGGCAGAGGATTACGCCACTGTCGTCTTCGAGCGGGCGGGTACCCGGGACACCGTGCTGGTCCCAGAAGAGATTGCGATCACCGGGTGCTTCTTGATGTTGCAACATTATGGCATCATTACCATTCCCATCACGGGTTACCCTGGAGCCGCCCCGACGTTTCGGATCATGATGCATCCCGATGGCGGACGCTTTGGCCTCGACGCGCTGGAAGCAGCGCTGACCGCGACGATTGATCGGACGGCGGCGCTGTTACAGAAGCCGGAGGACGTGCACACGCTCTTGTTAGGTCCGGAGGGCTCGCATGTGTAAACACGGTCATCCCCTGTGGTTAGCCAGCGTGCCTGTGACACCGTGTTACATCGTCTGACAACATATCAGACACGCTGTCATAAGCACCCCCCTGCCTGGAGGGGTGCGAACAGCCATGGTTCATCTAATCAATATGTTATCTAGATATAAAACGTCAACTCGGAAAACGTCCTTGCGAAATCCCCATGAAATCCCCATGAAATCCTTATGTTTCTAATCTTAGATTGTGGTAGGCTCTTACACCGATAAAGATGCACATTTTGGTGTGCATCTTGCACATAAAAATGTGAAAGGCATTCAAAAACAAATATTTATATAATGCAATGGGTTTTCGATCTTTGGCCGTTTCGATTAAGAGAGTTGTGGGCTGACTCCTGATTGATCCATTTTTGATCGGGTAGCCGACTTGGTTTTAAAAAAGTGCATGATACAGAAGAGTCGGGATAGCCCTACTTCAAAGTTATGATGATGGTACGCTATGATTTCATACGAAGGGTCCGCTTCATTGATTTTTGATTCCACATCGTTGTCTAAATATCTTTAGCACGATTCTTGCGTTACTCCGACTCCATAGGATAGAGGAGAACACAGGGGTTTTCCTAGACGGCCTCAAGCCGTGCAAACCCTCGTTGTATACACCTAACCTATAGAGTAGGGTTCGTATGGCTGAGAAAAAGAAACAGGGACGGGAAACGGCGCGACCTGCATTTGCGCAAAAGCCGCAGGCCGAGGGGAAATTTATGAGCCGTGCAGAGGCTGCTGACGAGATGGTAGATCGAATGGTCCAAGCGACAGGCGCCGAGAGTGACGTTATCGAGTCGGTGCTGGGTGCTTGGGTCGATGCCGTGCGTTATGCCGCATTATTACGTGCGGAGCAGGATGAAAATTTCCTTCGTGATCTCCAATATGATCGGGAGTCTTTGAAGTTAAGGAGAGGACTGGCCCCCGAAGGATGGAGTGAGAAGAAATTTTTGAATTGGATGGCTAATGGAACGGGTCTACAACATCAGGAGATACGTTTCCTCCTTGCTCAACTCGCGGAGGAAATCTGTAAGCTTAAATCCGACAAAGCCTTTGAGCCGGTAGGATGGTTCCATAAGACGCCTCGTGGCACGTTCCTTGTCCGCTGCTGGCACGACTTTTTGCAACCGATAGTTGAAGAGCCAGAAGAACTTATGCGTGGTGACGACATCCTATCTCCTTAGCATCGTCCCCGTCGGTTCTTGCAGGATTATGAGTGAAGCTCCATTCCCTGGATGGAGCTTTTTATGTGGTCTAGTCCGAAGTTCCCCTGGCAGAATAGGCGGAGGGTTAAGTAGATCAACAGGTCAGCCCAATTCAAAAGTCCATTTACATG
>CBCXVS010000436.1:0-4390 GCA_965178525.1 uncultured bacterium
GCACCCGACAACTGCTTCTAACTTTTACCTAGGCATCAATGCGATCGAAATACCGAATACTCGGCGGTGCGGTCAACATGGCGCCGAGTTGCTCCACAATCCCGGTTTCAGTGCGCCAGCCAAGGTAGTTTTCGTATTGTTGGCGCGAGTCCCAACGCTCATAAAACACCAAATGCCCCGAGTCGTCCATGTCGCCATAGATATCGACACTCTGACACCCGTCGTAAGCCCGCGTATCTGGCAAAATCTTTTTCAGAAATTTCTTCATCTGCTCCACGGCATCGGGTTTGACTTGTAGGTCGAGCAAAACGATAACGCTCATTCGAATGGCCTCCATGAGAGGGATGAGTGGGACGGATCCACCCGCAGGCGGATCATGGTGGTAGGATTTTACGCAGGTTCCGGTCCACTTGGCAAACATCCGGCGGGCTTTCCTCTACGTGACGTTGACAAGCGTGCTGCCCACTGCTATGGTGTCACCAAATTTCAACAGGTTATGGAGGAGGGAACCGTGCTTACAGTGGAAGAAAACGAACGCTTGACTCGGGTGGGTCCCGGGACACCCATGGGTCATCTCATGCGGCGCTACTGGCAGCCCATCGTGGCGGTGTCCCAAATGGAGACGCATGCCACCCGGCCCATACGCCTTTTGGGGGAGAATCTCGTCCTCTACAAAGATCGTCAGGGCCGCCTGGGTCTCATTGGCGACCGCTGTCCCCATCGTAAGGTCAACATGATTTATGGCATTCCGGATGAAGAGGGCTTGCGTTGTCCCTACCATGGCTGGCTTTTCAACCACGAAGGCCGCTGTCTCGAACAGCCCTATGAGAAGGCTGAAGACCCGGCGGAATTGTTTAAGGACAAGGTGTGCACGACCGCCTATCCGGTACAGGAGCTCGGCGGCCTAATCTTTGCCTACCTGGGTCCGGAGCCGGTTCCTCTGCTGCCGCGGTGGGACCTTTTGGTGTGGGACAATGTCTACCGCGATATCGGCATGGCCGTGCTCCCGTGCAACTGGCTGCAGATCATGGAAAATTCGGTCGACCCAGTGCATGCCGAGTGGCTGCACGGCCATTTTGTCAACTATGTCTGGGAGCGCCTCGAACAGCCTGAACGCATTCGGCACATTCCAGCCCATGAGCTCATCGGTTTCGATGTCTTCGAGTATGGCATTATCAAGCGCCGCATCCTGAGAAGGAGCAACCCAAGAGGATGTGAACTGGCGGCTGGGGCATCCCCTGGTCTTTCCCAACCTGCTCAAGGTGGGAGGCTTCCAGTACCGTGTGCCGGTGGATGATACCCATACCTTGCACATTTGGTATTACACGTATACGCTACCCGAGGGCACCCAGGTGTCGGCCGACGAGCCCATTCCCTTTTATGACGTGCCCGTTCCGCAGATGCAAGAAGGCGGTCTTCCCGATTGGTCCTACCTCGACTTCACGGCTGGCCAGGATATCGTCATGTGGGCGACGCAAGGCGCGATTGCGGACCGCTCGGAGGAGACGCTGGGCCGGTCGGACAAGGGCCTCATTCTCTACCGTCAGCTACTGATGGATAATATCGACAAGGTCGAGCGCGGCGAGGAGCCGATGAATGTCTTCCGTACGGCGGAGGAGAGTGGCTACATCAAGCTGCCCACCGAGGAGTCGGAAGGGGGCCGGCGTCGCTGGCAAGGGGCGAATGGCAGCCAACTGGTATCGAGTGCCGGCGCGGCTGGCGGCGCGACGAAATTCAGCCCCGTGTTGAGCCGCGGAGACGGCGCCACGACGGTGACGGCGGAAGAGGTCCTCAACAAATGAAGAGCTGTCAGCTGTCAGCTGTCAAGCGTCCTTGCAGGGAAGCAAGGGCGCTGTCAGCTAAAAAAGAAGATACAAGCTTTCTTCTTCCAGTGATTTAGCTGATAGCTGATAGCTGATAGCTAAGAATGGGAGGGTGGCGACAGTGGCAAGCGCCAGTGGGGCATTACCGGTTGTGAACCTCGGGATCGTGGGTCTGGGAGGCGGGGCCGGTCAAATGATTCCGGCTTTCGTGAAGCATCCTTTTATTCACCTCATCGCGGCTGCCGACATCGATAACGACCCATTGGATGCATTTCGCCGTGCCTTTCAGGGGGACACGTACCTGCGTGCGGAGGAGCTGTGTCAGCGTCCCGACATCGATGCCGTGTACATCGCGACCCCGAACCAATTCCACACCGAGCATGTCTTGATGGCGCTGGAAAACGGCAAACACGTCCTGGTCGAAAAGCCCATGACGCTGAGTCTCGAAGATGCCGATCGCATGATCGCAGCGGCTGAGCGTCATGGCAAGCAGTTAGCGGTGAATGTGAAGCATAGCTTCGAACCCCGAATTCAGAAGCTTCGGGACATGGTCCGCAGTGGTGAGCTAGGCCGGCTGCGCATGCTCAACTACTGGTATTTCAATGACTGGTTGTACAGCCCTCGCACTCCAGAGGAACTCAATCCGGACTTGGGCGGCGGGGTGCCGTGGCGGCAGGGGCCACACCAGATCGATATTCTGCGCACCATTGCCGGCGGCTTGGTGCGCAGTGTCCGGGCCATGACCGGGGTGTGGGACGAACGTCGTCTGGTCGCGGGCTGCTACGCCAGTTATCTGGAGTTTGAGGATGGTGTGGTTGCAACGGCCGTTTACAGCGGCCATGACCACTTCAACTCGAAGACCTTCACCTTGCAGGTAGACGCGGGAACGGAATGGACTGACCCGCCCGTGTATGCCCGGGCCCGCAAGGCCTTGCAGCAGGCGGGGAGTGAGGAAGCGGAGACAGCGCTGAAGCGGTCGCGCCGGTTCGGGGGCGCAGCAGACCAGGGCTCGGGGCAGACGCCACAACCGTCATCGCCATGGATTCTCGGGGGGCCGCTGGTGGTGAGTTTCGACCAGGGTGACGTGCGGCTGACCCCCAATGGCCTCATGGTCTATGGTGACGAGGACATGTGGGAGATGGCGCTGCCCCCGGATACAGATGGACGTGATGGCATCGTCAATCAGCTCTACGACGCCGCGATCAACGGCACGCGGCCAGCCAATGATGGCCTCTGGGGCAAGGCGACGCTGGAAGTGTTGTTGGCCCTGTTTCGGTCTGGGTACGAGCGCAGGGACATCTTTCTTTCCCACCAAATCGCAACGCGCGATTGACGTTGAGACACGAGGTGGATCGTGCCACGTGCTATCCAGACACGGCTGGGGCTGGTCATGTTTTGCCTGGGGGTCGCTTTACCCGGTGCGGCGGCAACGGCCCCCTTTTATTGGCAAGCGCTCGATGTCGCGATTGACGTAGAAGAGACCGGTGATCTGCTGGTGACGGAAAGACAGACCTATGTCTTCACCGCACCGCACCGCACGAAGCGGTTGCATCGGATTCCGCTGGCACAGGCCGATGCGATCACGGACATCCGAGTGTTCGAGGAAGGGCGGGAACTGGCGGTGTCAGCGAAGCGCTCACGGAACCAGGTGCGCATTCGCTGGCGTCAGCGGCGTCAGACGCCAGAGCGGCAGACTTTTGTGGTGCAGTACCGCGTCAAAGGCGGCGTGCGGTTGCACCCCCAGGGCGATCAAATCGTCTGGCCAGCGCTGTTTGCGGATCGCGACGCACCCATCCAGGGAAGCACCGTGACCGTGCGCGTGCCTGAGATATTGGCGGGACAGATCCGGGACATGACGCATTGACATGACGCATTATGGTGTGCCGGCCGAGACACGGCGTGTAGATTCTCGTACGATGACTTTCGTGCCTCGTGCCGCACTGGGACCTGGTGAGGATCTGACGGTGAAAGTGGTGGTGACTCATGGTGTACTCAACGTGCCCGCCTCCAAATGGCAACAGGGGAAAGATGCGTTCTACGAGCTTCCGGGCATGGCCGGATGGCTGTTAACCCTGATCTACATCGTTTTTGGCCTCGGGTTTTTCGTGTTAGCATTTTACGCGGTCGCCTACGGCAAGAGCGAACGGACGGATCTGTGGGGTCCCGGAGATGTGGAGAGCGACGTGCAACGGAGCGGGTATCATACCCCGTTCAGGCCGATGTGAGGTGCAAGGGATGTTTGACATGCTGGCACGTGCCACATAACCCCGGAGCGACCATCATGCCATTTTCTATTGTGGTGTTCCACTTGGTCGAGCGCGTGATTCCCTGGGGCCCAACACGCCAATCGCTCGTCAGACAGAACTTTCCGGCCCATCAGTAGGCGAGACATAATCGAAAGGGTTGTCGGTGCGTAGTGCTTCAGCCTGTACAGCGGCAATGAGAGGCCGATCACCACTGACAAAAATGAGGGGGAACGGGAATGGCCTCAAGTGAAGCTCTAACTGCATGTCGTGTCAACGGTTGACCCAACACATGAGGGGGTTTTGTCATGAGGGGAGCGGTCT